>UQXE01000001.1 GCA_900544965.1 uncultured Eubacteriales bacterium
CGCCCCCGCAAATCACTCGGCTGGAAAACCCCTGAAGAGGTCTTCTTTAACAAGGCGTTGCACTTGACTTGACAATCCAGGGCAAAAAGTCCCCTTGGGAATCCCGAAAACAGCGTTTTTAATTATGTATCGCTTCGCTGATTTTTGATGGATTGTAAAATTGGAGCGATGTTCCAAAGCTTATACTATTCCTTCCGCACCTTTTGGAGTTTTTAGAACCTCTTTTTCAAAACACGAAAAGACGGCGTTTTTTTGATTTATTGTTTTATCCACCGCTTATCTCTGGTAGTATAAATTCAGGCACCATTTGGCGACTAAATAGAAACACAGGGATCATAGGATAACGTAAACGCCTATTTACCTATAATTACGTGGTTTTTGTATTCTTCATTTTATTTGCTGGCAAAAATATAATATCATTTTTATTGATTTATCATTGGAAAAGGTTAATACTTCTGCTTTAAAAATGATTCAAACACTATTTTCTCTATAAAGATTCTGTTATAATTAATTCTAGAGCATGATTGGAGTTATATATGAAGAAGTTAAATTCAGGACCTATGGATGCCGCGTTAAAGTTTCTTGCCCCAAAGGCCCGTACTGTGCGCGAAACCGAACTTTACCTTGATAAATGCCAGTTCGGCGAATTCGAAATATATTCTGTTATCGAAAGGCTCAAGGAGCTAGGTTACCTTGACGACAAGGCTTATGCCGATGAATTCATACGGTCGCGCTTAGCTACAAAACCAGTTAGCCGGCGCAAGCTTAGAGAACAACTTGCTGGTCACCAGCTTGATAACGATATTATAAATGAAGCTTTAGCTTCTGTTTCAGATGAAGCCGAGCTTGAAAACGCTATGTTGATTGCCCAAAAATTTGCTGCAAATATGACTGGCTACAATCATGATGATAAATTGGAGCGCATAGCAAAGAGGCTTATATCGCGTGGCTTTGACTATGTCTTTGCTAAGCAATGCGTTTCAAATTTATGCGAAAATGTCACGCACGATATGGAGTGGAATTGACTATGGGTTTAGAATTATCGCTTAATTCATAAAAATTTATTGTAGTGTATTAATATAAGGTGTTACGTTTTGCTGTGTGTAGTATTTATATTAAATCTAACTGGTCGCATTAAAATATATTAACTTTTTGATTCACTTCCTTTAAGTGCTGCGTTGACATCCGTCATAATAAGGTGCTAAAATTGTTATTGTAAACTGTTGTCATTTTTATCCTTGGGTTACGTTTGACCGTGGCGGTATTTTATGCATGTAATAAAAATGGCAGCAATCTTTATAGTTGTTGGAGTTGGGTATAGACGCATGAGGCTGAATTACCTTTCATGTATTAAGGACACTGCTCCAACCAAATTATCAGTATTAGATGTGTTGCACATTGCTTTAAGCGCAGTCGGTATTAGCAGTTGCTAAACAGCGGAGTTGCGTTTATTGTAATAACAAGCTGATAGTTTGAATTTTTAGGAGGTCGGGCTGAAGGTGAAGAAGACAATCTTGACAACATCATTGTTATTGTTATTGACTGCCGTTTTAACCACGGTTACGGTGGCGTTGTTTACTTCTGAAAACCATGTAGACAATGTTATAACCACAGGCGGTATCGATATAAGGATAAATGGTCTGCTGGATAATGGGGTCAATGGTCACGGCAACTTAAAGCCAGGAGATCTGAGTGAAAAATCGGTCACAGTTGAAAATATAGGAAATAATGACGCGTATGTGCGCGTGTCAGTTGCGCTTGAATGGGCAAACGGGGAGCTTTCAAATGATGTTATTGTGCCAAACTATAACACTGAAAATTGGATTAACCGTGGCGGCTACTGGTATTACAATCAATGTCTGAAGGCTGGTGAGGAAACTCCTGTTCTATTCGATTCGGTGAGCTTTTCTTCTGAAGCTGGAAACAGCTATATGAATGCAATGCTTAACGTGACCGTTGAGGCAAGCGCTATACAAGCAGCAAACGGCGCCGCCGCAGATGAATGGGGATTTACCCCTGGAGAATAATGCGGCCCCACCCATCGAAGTGTAATTACTTTATTTGAGGATGGTTTTTATATGACAAAGCGTAAATCATTTAAGATTATTATTCTAACAATAATTGTAGCATTACTCCTGTTGAGTACAATCGGAGTTGTTTTGGCTGAATCAGCCGGCTACATGACCGATTACGTTTTTTTCCCTGATGGCTCCGATCTGTTCAGTAATTTTAAGGGGGTTATGCCTGGGGACGAACTTGTTCAAGATATAAGGCTTGTCAACATGCACTATAAGAAATTAACGTATAAAACCTTTATCCGGGCCGAAACCCCAGACGAGCAATATATTCCGTTTCTGGAACAGCTAAATTTAAAGGTTGAGCAGCTCGACGCAAATGGAAACTCTACCAACGTTTTGTTCGATGGGAAACCCTCTGAAACAGGGCCGTTAAACTCAAATGTTTTTTTGGCTGAACTTGCTCCTCTTAAGGCCACAGAGCTGCGGGTGAGTCTCAGCGTTCCTAAAACGCTTGGCAATGAATATCAAAATACCACGGGCGCAATAAAATGGTATTTTAGCGCATATGAAAGGACGGGCTCTTCCGAACCCGATACGCCAGGTACGCCGACAACAGGAACCTTCGGCCCACCATTAATCTTTATAATAATACTTCTTGCGGCAGCGTGCACTTTGCTTTCAATAGCGGTGATACGCAGCAGGAAGAAGGTATAAGCTTGGATCCCACGGGAAAAACCGTGGGATTTTTTGTGTTTTCCATTTATGAAAAGTGTGGTATAATTGTTAATTGTATTGTATGTTTCCAGCGCTTAAGCGGAAGCTGAAGTTTTACATATACACTATTTTATCCGCAAAGTTTTGTTACCAATATGTATGATATTGGTATTTAAAGGCGATGCTGATAAATATTAATAAAACAGTAAATCACCGTATGGAGATGAACATGGTAATTGGCACAGGAATTGACATAATAGAAGTAGGAAGAATAGCAAATGCTTCTTCCCGTCCGGCATTTATGGAACGTCTGTTTACAGATGTGGAAAGATCATATTTCAGAGTTAAGAATAATGATCCGCAAACCATTGCCGGCATGTTCGCGGCCAAAGAGGCATCGTTTAAGGCTCTTTCGTCAGGTTTTGACAGCATCGATTGGAAGGACATTGAAATAGTTCACGACGAAACTGGAAAGCCGAATGTTACCCTCCACGATACAGCTACAAGGCGAATGAAGGCACTTGGCGGCAGCGAAATACACATTAGTATTTCTCATATAAAGGAGTTAGCAATAGCACAGGCCATACTGGTAGGTTAACGGCTAAGCTGTTTTGATTATGAAAAGGGTTTTGACCGCAGAGGCCATGCGCAACCTTGATGCGCATATTATAAACGAAACCGGAACTCCTGGGTCCGTTCTCATGGAGAATGCCGCACACGCATTATTCAAGCATGTGCTTTGCCACATTAATTCAGAAAGCCGTGTGTTAATTATATGCGGAAAAGGTAATAACGGAGGCGACGGATTGGCGCTGCTGCGTATACTTCATATGAACGGAGTGAACGCATCCGCCGCCCTGTTATGCGAGGATTCGGAGTTAAAGGGTGATGCAGCCATAAACATAAGGTCGGTTAGGAATATAGGTCTTCCTTGTGTAAATGTAAAGGATGAAGGTGAAATCTCCAATCTGACATCAGCTAACAATATAATAGTGGATGCTATCTTTGGTACGGGGCTTTCCCGAAATGTTACAGGATTGCCGGCAAAAGCCATAGAGTCTATGAATAAAGCTGAGGCGTATCGCATAGCCGTTGACATTCCGTCGGGCATATGTTCCGATACAGGTAAGGTTCTGGGGATTGCATTTAAAGCTGACGCTACCGTAACCTTTCAACATCTAAAGCGCGGCCTTATTCTGTTTCCAGGTCGTGAATACTCAGGTAAGCTTGAGATCGCCCCAATAGGCATGAATTCCAAGGGATACAAATTTGATAAATGCGAATACTGCCTGGAATACGACGACATAGTCCGGCTTATTCCAAAACGGCTACCAGACTCACATAAAGGGAGTCACGGCCGCGCGCTTCTTATAGCTGGAAGCGAAGGCTTTTTTGGCGCGTCCGTTATGTCGGCAAGAGCAACGCTCAGGGCTGGAGCGGGTTTATTGAAGGTCGTGGTTCCTGGCGAAATAAGCCCAGCGCTTTTTGCGGTCCCTGAAGCTATGGTTAACCCAATGCCGGAAGGCGGTTGGGACGGCGCTGATATGCTAAAACTTGACAGTCTCATCGACTGGGCGGACTGCATAGCCGTAGGCCCCGGTATGGGTCGAGACGAAGGGGTAAAAAGGGTTGTCAGCCGCGTCCTGCAATCGGGCAAGCCCTCAGTCTTAGACGCTGACGCGCTTAACGCCATATCAGGCGATGCTAGTCTCTATGAATATCTTCATCCAAATAGCGTCCTTACACCGCACGCCGGCGAGATGGCCCGCCTTTGCGCGTGCAGCGCTTTGGATGTAAAGCGGGATCCCGTTGGGTTTGCGTCGATGTTCTCTAAAAGATGGAATGCAAACCTGCTCTTAAAAGGCGCTACCAGTGTTATTTGCTCTTCTAGAGGCAATATAGCTTATAATCTTACAGGTAATCCAGGGCTTGCAAAAGGTGGCAGCGGCGATGTTTTAACCGGTATCATACTTGCCATGATGGCACAAGGCCTGCAACCGTTTGAAGCCGCTTGCGCGGGCGCCTATCTGCTGGGAAAAGCGGCGGATAAAGCGGCGGAAACGATCAGTTTAAGGGCGATAACCTCAAGTGACGTAGTAGAAGCGCTAAAAGCTGTGATTGCATAAGAAAAAGCTATCATAAAATATTAAAGGGTTATAAAATCGTGCTATTGACACGATTTTATAACCCCTGTTTTTATTCAGCATATCCAGCGCTTTTATTGCCGTGTAATCATGACCGCTTATTATTTTGTGGTAAAATCAAAAGCAGGCGCCTGGCTCTTGGCCGGATCAAAGCTATTATTACCTGGCCTTGAAAGGTCAAAATATATTCTCGAGTCATTTGTTACGCCCCAGTCGTTCTGGGAGCCTGAATCCTGTATTCGGTTGAACGCCTCCCTAAACATCGTATTGTGGGCCTCCTCTCTGTTTAGAAGAAAATCAATCATCTCCCTGACGCCATTGTCATTTATCTGTCGATAGAGATACTGATATACCACTTTTGCCCTTTGTTCAGAAGCTATATCGGATAGTATATCGGCCGCTAAATCACCGGTTTCGTTTACATAAGCGGCTGTCCAAAGATATCCTGAAGCGTTGGCCAGCATGGGCGTAAGCCCTGAAAGAACGTGTGCCTCAATATTTCCTATGGAAGCGTTCATCGCATCGGGATCATGGCCGTTAAGCAGGCTGACCGCTGTGGCAACCATCTCCATGTGCCCCAACTCTTCGGATGCGATATCAAGGAACAGATCCTTTATGTCGGGATCCTTTATTCTCATACTTTGGGACAGGTATTGCATAGCCGCCTTCAGCTCTCCTTGCGGGCCTCCGAGCTGCTCTTGAAGCATGGCCGCATAGTTGGCGTTTGGGCCGTCTACGCGTACGTTTTGAAGAAGTCTTTTCTCATGTCTAAACATTTATGTTTACCGCCTTTCTTGCAATGTAGCTATTAAATATTATGTTTTTATTTTGACTGAACGGAGGCATTTATATTCAAGCAGAAAGTATTACAAATCAGCATAGATATGAACAATATGTAAAGCCAATTGCCGTATTATACCGCCTTATGCTATACTATCATTGGCTAAATCTATACTCGAAAGGGATATGATGACATGGATTCCTACAAAACAAACGATTCACATGATGGTAAAACCCGTTTAAGGCGAACCTACAGACCGGAAGATACGGATAATATATTTTTTGATGTCAAAAATAAACAAAAGACAAAAATAAAAGACCTGTTTGTGCAGCGCAAGGACACAAAACCTTTTCCTCTGGCGGTTCTGTTCAGTACGCTGAAGGTGATGATAGTGTCGCTGATTCTCATAGGATGCGCATGCTTCGGTTTGGTGCTTGGCGTCGCAAAGGCATATGTGGACACTACCCCTGAGCTGGATGTTTCCCAGCTGACCAAAAGCGACCGCACATCCTTTATCTATGATAAAGACGGCGACCTGATTACCACGTTTTCGGGGTTAGAATACAGGGACTGGGTAGACATTGATGAAATACCCGATATGCTGAAAAACGCCGTTATTGCCATTGAGGACGTAAGGTTTTATAAGCATAACGGAGTGGACATAAAAAGGCTTGTTTCCGCTATAATAAACACGTTTTTAAATCAGAATACCCATGGCGGAAGCACTATAACTCAGCAGCTGATAAAAAATAAGATTTTATCAAACGAGCAGTCCTACAAGCGCAAGATTCAGGAGGCCTATCTGGCGCTGGAGCTTGAGAATACCATTGATAAGGACCATATTTTAGAAGCCTATATGAACGATGTATACCTCGGGGAGTCAAACTATGGCGTAAAGGCGGCTGCAGAGGACTATTTTGGCAAGGAGCTATCCGAATTGTCCATTAGGGAATGCGCCATGATAGCCGGCCTTATACAAAAGCCCTATTATACCAATCCACGGGCGAATACGTATACACGCACCTATACGGAGGGTGAAAAAAAAGGCCAAAATAAGATGGACATCACTGAAGAGCGTACAAATACAGTTATATGGGCTATGTATGACGCTGGATTTATAACCTCTGAACAGCGTGAGACTGCTCTCAATGATAAGGTGAAAATTCTGCAATTCTCTGAACAGAAGCAGATGTATGATATGCCTTACTTTGTCGAATATGCCATTTATGACGTTGTCACGCATATGCTCATCCAGCGCAATATGCTGGATACAAAGGAGAACCGCACCTCTATTGAAAACGAACTGAGGACGGGCGGCTATCATATCTATACAACTGTTGATACACAAATGCAGCACCTTGTTCAGGATACAATAACGAACTGGGATAAGTATCCTGAACTTGCCGATCCATCAACCGCCATTGATTACACATCCGGTCAGGGCATTATACAGCCCCAGGCGTCCGCGGTAGTATTCGATTATCATACGGGCGAGCTTAGGGCAATAATCGGAGGAAGAACTCCCCCTACGGTAAAAAAGGCTTGGAATCGCGCCTATATGAGCAACAACCCTGTGGGCTCCTCAATAAAACCTATTGCGGTATATGGTCCCGCCCTTGATCTAGGCGCCTCTCCAGCTACTATCATAGCGAATTTCCCAGGAGAAATTGAAGGATATGGCGGCAAAGGTTATCCTGCGCTTGGCAGCTCAAAGTGGATGGGACCGGTAACGATAAGGCGCGGTGTTGTGTCCTCTTTGAACGTAGTGGCTGCGAGGACGCTGTTTGAGTACGTTACACCGGCCACGTCCACCGATTATCTGGCCAACCTTGGGATAGACAGGTCTAGGATAAACTCCGATGGACCTGGGCTTGCGCTTGGTACATCGGGGATTACCCCTATTGAGATGGCGGCAGCGTTCGGAGCCATAGCAAACGGAGGCGAATACATAGAGCCTATGGCGTTTACCCGTGTTGTAGACTCAAACGGCAAGATAATAATTGATGCAAATGATGTCAGGGAAACGCGTCAGGTATTCAAACGTTCCACCGCGTACATGTTAATAGACATGCTTACAAATGCTGTAAACAGCGGTACCGGTACAAGAGCCAAGATCGACGGCATGACGGTGGCTGGCAAGACCGGCACCAATGACGAGTATACGAGCGCATATTTTGCTGGGATGACGCCATATTACTCAGCCTCCATCTGGGTTGGTCACGATCAGTATAAAAATAAGCTTAGAAGCGGTTCAACAGGTGGAAACTCCGCCGCGCCGCTATGGCAGGCGTTTATGTCCCAGATCCACGAAGGTTATACGGATAAGCCCATCATGGACGATTCCCCAGTACAGCTTGGATTGGAAAGACGTACTGTATGTTCAATATCCGGACTTTTAGCGACAGAAGCCTGTAAACATGATACGGGGGGACATACCCCTGTTACCGATTGGTTTTACAGCGATGATATTCCCACTGAATCCTGTAATATGCATGTAATCGTTGAATTGTGCTCAACTTCTCATGAACCTGCTTCCATCTACTGTCAGCCCTACGGAACCACTACCGGAAGCGTTGTGTTAATATCGTCCGAATCAATGTATAGCCAGTTCTCAAAAGAGGATGTACTGGCCGCAATGCCAAACGCTGTGTTTACCGACGCAACTATTGAGGAGTATGCGGCAAACGCAGATCCCGCTTTACTATGCGGCTTGCATACGCCGCCATACCATGGAGGCGGTGACGGCCTTAGTCAGGCGGTCATTGCGGCAAACGAATTGATAACTGATGTCCAAACCTACCTTAATACTGTAGTAGCGCTGCCTGAAACCGAACGTTCTACACTTGAAAACGGTATAAGCTTGCTTAGGACAGCGTTAGACAACAGTGACTTGGATGAAATAAGGAACTATACAAGCTCGTTGGAGTATAATTACGGTATAATAAAGGGTAATTATCCTCCTCCTGCCTTGTAGCGATTAGAAAAGGTCAAATATTGTAATCTATTTGCACTTTACCAAAACATCGATCTGATATATAATACAGATATGCCAGAGTATGAACGGCAGTATATAACTTGATTACACTGGAGGGAGGCCTTTTAATATGGACGTGAAGTATTGTCAAAGCTGTGCTATGCCGCTCAGCACGGACGAGCTGTTAGGAACGGAAGCCGACGGAAGCAAGAATGAGGAATACTGTGTATATTGTTATTCCGACGGATCGTTTACGTCTGAATGTACGATGGATGAGATGATTGAGCAATGCATTCCGTTCATGGTGGAGTCAAATCCAAACATGAGCGAGGGGGCTGCGCGCAAGATGTTAAATGATGTATTTCCAATGCTCAAGCGCTGGAAGAAAGAATAACCTACAGGAGGCGATTACATGAAGTATACCAGGTTTCTGCAAGCGGTCTCAATCGCATTGCTTTCCGCAAGCATTCTGTTCACCCCAGCAAGCCGTCAGGCGCGTGCGGAGGATAGCGTAGAGCGCGAATACGGGCAGGTTACTTCATCCGATGTAAACTTGCGTGTTGAACCTAATACGGAGTGCGATATTATTACCAAACTTGCTTTGGATACGCGCCTGGAAGTACTGGCGTATGATAATGGCTGGTATAGGGTGTTATACGAGGACTCTGTGGGATACATACGCGGCGACTATCTTTTTGTTAATACAAACGGCACCCGGGGCGCATACGTGCTTGAAGATGGGGTTAATCTCTATGGCGGGCCCTCCTCAAGCTCATATATAATTAAAGAGCTTACGGGCGGCCAAGGAATTAAGGTTAAAGCTATGATCGGCGAGTGGTGTTTTGCGCTAATAGGCGATAGCAGCGGTTATGTAAGATACGACAAGCTCCGTATGACAAGAGGCTCTACCGCGGAGGAAAACCAGCTTCGCATGGGTATGGAAGGCGCGGATATACGAAAGCTGCAACAGGAGCTATATGATAGGGGATTTTTATCAAAGGCCGATATAACAGGACTGTTTGGAGCTAAGACAAGAACTGCAGTGCTGGAATTTCAAGAGCTTGCAAATCTATCCGTTGACGGTATAGTCGGATCGGAAACCCTTAATGCCGTATATGACTCAGGCAACAACATACGCAAGGAGAATGCGGTCTTTAATCAGGTAAAGGGGACGGTTGAGCTTCTTGATTGGTTTAAGGGAGGCTCTGAATGGATGGCTAAGGGCAAAAACTTTACCATTACTGATGTAAGAACAGGGCTTAGCTTCAGAGTCCGACGCTTTGGCGGGTGGTATCATGCGGACAGCGTTCCTCTAACAGCCGCAGACACTAAAATTATGTTTGAAATATCAAACAACAGCTGGTCGTGGAACAGAAGACCCATATGGGTTACATCAGGCGGAAGAACGGTTGCCGCAAGCATGCACACCATGCCTCATCTCTCAAATCCTATTCCTTCTAACAATTTTGGGGGGCATTTCTGTATTCATCTGTACAATTCTAAGGTGCATGAAAACAGCAAGGCCTGTCCGAGACATCAGTCATGCGTACAGGAGGCATATCGGGCAGGCAGGCCCCAGGACTGATTGTTAGTTCTCTAAAGTAAATGCAAGCGTACAATGGTAAAGCTATCGTGCGCTTGCATTGCGTCACTAAAGCAGTAATACCGTTCATGCTTTTTTATTGTTTATTTTAAGAGTTAACATCAGCATCTATCCTACAATAATTATTACTCCACCTGCCGCAATTAATATATTAGTAAAATAATGGGGAATATAAACGCCTGTGAAACCATAGGCTTTTTATTAACCCTAATATTTTTCAAATGCAAGCTTCGCCACCGCGCTAATTGCCATGTTAACATCACCTATTGACGAAATGATAAACCCTGAATATATCTCTTTATCCAATTTAAGGTATCTGAGGGTTCAGCCTAGCCACTGGGGCAATTCGTTTTCGGCCTTTCCCGATTCATTAAGGGGCAGTATCAGCAGTAATCTCTAATACCTCTTCAGGAGCAATTATCTTATAAACTCCCGGTGTCGCGCCGCCCAACTCCCACTTTGAAACCGTCGGCGGCTTACTCCTTAGGCAAGAACCCCTTGCGACGTTTTCTTTAGCTTTCAATAATAATAAGTTTTTTCATTGAGTTTCAAAAATACCCTCTTTTATGCTGTTATGCTATAGTTCGTGCTTAATCAATTATATTGATTTCTGGAGTTGCATTCTACCATACAGAGCTTGAATGTCCGCAGCTGCCGCTTGCTTTCTTTTTTGTTTTGATTATATAAAATTTATGGTGAACTTTCCACTCAGGCTTGAAGTCTATGTGCAGGCTGTAGTATTTTTTAGGTTGTTAAGTAACAATATTTAATTATTGCTTTCATCCAAAACTGCAATCTGGCATTTAATTGCTTGCAAGACTCAATTACACCAAACGATCCATTCAGGACCTGTACGCTGTATTAATAGCAAAAAATCTGTTAATACTTAGACTGAAAGGAAGGATGGTATGCATGGGCGTTTGGTCCCGGTTAAATATAAATTTTGACGTTGAACCAGGTGAATTCGAACTGCTGGAACGGGAAAGCGGACAGCCGCGCTTATTAGGCGTATCCGACGATATTCCCAATACCAGTAAACCTCAAAAAAAGCCGGTTGACGCATCCATTGAGATCAACATTGACCGCATATATAGCGAATTTCGCAAGGATATCAATCCGGATTTGATTATAAGACGCTTTATGCTAGGCGGCCTTGTTCCTGCAGCGGCGGCGTTCATCAACGGAATGGCCGATGGCAATAATATCAACGATTTCATTCTGCGATCTGGGATGAGGAAAGGCGTCCTTGAGGGCGCCCAGGGGTCGCTTACAAAATTCGCTATAGAAAACATATTTGCAGTTAATGAAGCTAATACGGAAACGGATTGGAATAAGGTGATGGAAGCTATCACCGAAGGCCAGACAGCAGTATTTATAGATAAAGATGCATCCGCAATCATCGTAGATACACGCGGATTTGAAAAGCGAAGCATAGGCGTAAGCGAAAATGAAAAAACCGTTCTTGGACCTAAAGAAGCGTTTTCCGAAAGCATCCGTACCAACATAACCCTTCTAAGGCGCATAGTCAAGCGAACCGACTTTGTATGCGAATTTCGGGGGAGCGGCTCTGAAAGTAGTACACGTATTGGAATACTTTATTGCGAAGGGATTGTAAATGAAACACTATTAAATGAGATAAAGCGTAGGCTAAGCTCAGTTGATACGCGCGCGATACTTGACGTAGGCGTATTGGACCAGCTGGCTTCACGTAAGAACCTTTCCCCGTTCCCGCAAACGCTGATAACGGAGCGCCCCGACCGCGCGGCATCACATATTATGCAGGGTCATGTGGCTGTGCTGCTTGATGGCAGCCCAGCCGCTGTAATAATGCCGGTTACCCTTTTTTCACTTATGACCAGTTCGGAGGATGCTTATCTAAAGCCGCTTCTAGGGAGTATACTGCGCGTTGTAAGGTATTTTGGCGCGATTACATCGCTGCTTTTGCCAGGTATTTTCATTGCAATGGCGCTGTACCATCAGGACATGCTTTCCACAGAGGTGCTTACAACGCTGATGAGCTCGCGGAAGTTCGTAAACGTATCGTTGGAGGCGGAGATGATATTTCTGCTTCTAGTATTTCATCTTATAAGGGAGGCCGGAATCCGTGTTCCTGGAAGCATTGGTCAGGCCATCGGCATAATAGGTGGCCTTATACTTGGGCAAGCAGCTGTAGCGGCTAACCTCGCAAGCTCTGTAATATTGATTCTTGTAGCATTAACCGGACTTGGAAACTTCTGCATTCCAGACTACTCCCTCTCATTGTGCGCTACCTATACAAGGCTCGCGATTGTATTTGCAGGATGGCTTGGAGGCCTTCTTGGTGTTTCCGTTACCGCTTTATTAATTATCGCTTATATGGCGTCTATAAAATCATACGGCGTACCATTTTTAAGTCCCTATGCACCCAAAACTCATTCCCGCCGTCCAGTTATACTCAGGGGCGTGATAAAAATGCGGCAAAGGGCGGAGGACTATGCAAACACCAAGGGGGACAGCAAACTATGAACCTAAGGGAAGGAAGAATTGGAACGCGCGAGACTATTAATGTTATCGGTATAGCGTTGCTTATTAACGGAATGTTTTCCATCGACAGTGCAAAGGCCTACGCAAATGGAAATTCCACTTTCATCTCACTTCCGCTTGCTCTGGCGCTGTCGGGCGCGGCGTTTTTACTTATATGCTATGCTATACGCCGCAGTGAAACCGTAAATCTTCATACGATGCTGGAGTATTCCTTTGGAAAAGTTATAGGAAAAATTATAACCGTTTTGATTTGTTTGGCTCTCGTTTCCTTGGTTTACGGACCGCTTGTAAACATTTTAGCCTATTTGCGGATTATGACCAACGACGCTTCATCCACTGCCGTCGCGTCGTTTATATTGCCCGTTATGGTAGCGTTATCATGGATGGGACTTGAAACCATAGGCCGTACGGCAAACTGCATATCCCTTCTGTTTCTGCTCTCTATCGCAGTTATCATCGTTGTTGCGGCGGATGGCTATGAGACCCACCGCCTATATCCTCTAATCGGCAATGACGTCTCGGATATAGCAATGTTTACCTCGTCCGGCGTATTTAAGTTCCTGCCGCCGCTTCTCCTTCTGCTTAGCTTGACTGGCGGAACTCAAGGCCTGGGGAACGCAAAACGATCGGGACTGATAGCCTCTTTAATAGCCTTTGTCCTTATAACGATTATACAGTTAAGTATAGGGCTCACCTACAACTATACAGAGCTACAGCGGATGTCAATACCTTTTTCGCAGATCAGTATGCTTACAGAAACGCTTGGAATCAGGTTTGACAGGTTTGCCTCAATGATATGGCTGATAGGAACCATATTAACGTGTTCATTTTATATCTACGGCTCCTCATTCCTCTATGCAAAATGCTTTAACCAGCGTGATATCAGGCCCATTACCATATGTATAGGTACGGCTGCCATTCTGGTTTGTACAGGATCGGATAACATATCAAAAACCTTTGAATCGGCGTCCGGCCTTATAAACTTAATTCCAGATTTGGGATTTGCGATATTGCTGATTCCTTTGGCGGCAGCCTCAATAGTAGCAATAATAAAATCAGTAAGGAGCGATAAAAAGAAACGCAATGAAGCAGCTTAGTATCTTACTCATTATCTTTATACTATGTACCAGCATGACGGGCTGCCTTCAGCAGGGCGCCCCAGAGGATCACGCATTTGTGTTGGCCGTAGGCGTTGATAAGGGGAAACAACTAAAATATTTTGTTACCTTTATGATACAAAAGGGACCTAAGGACCCCGAAGGGGACGCGGCTGCAGAGTCGACATTGGTAGGTGCTGAAGGTGAAAGCCTATTTGACGCTATGAGGATAATACGCGCGGCCCTAACAAACATAATTAATTTTACGCGCACAAGTATTATATTGTTCTCATCAGACGCCGCCCGCGAGGGGTTGATGAAGGACTTCCTCTCGTTTACATTCGACTCCGTAAAGATCCGTCGGTCAACGTATCTCCTTGTCATTCAGGGAGAAGTCCGCGACTTTATGCAGGGAATGGATACAGGCGAGGGCATAAGCTCTGAATTATTGCAGTCTGGGCTTAGCAACAGGTATGGGATAGGAGGATATGTTCCCCTCACCAATGCGGTTTCATTTTTTGAAAGCACAAACGCTGGCAGAATGGACGCTATCATTCCCCTTGGCAATATAGACGAATCGATTATATCGGACGAACGTAAAAAAGAGTCTGAAGCAACCGGCGAAGAACCCAAACCAAAGGAAGAGGATACTACCGTCGGCATTGAACGGATAGGCGGTATGAAATCAACCCTTATGGGAAGCGCCATATTTGACGGCTGGGTCATGACAGGAACCCTGAATGGCCCGGATACACAGTATCTGCTTATAGGCCGGGGAGAATTTCATACTGGTAGTCTGGCTATACACGCCCCTGACGGCAATCTCATCGAGTGCCTTATTCATACCTCGGGTTCCCCAAAGGTAAACTTATCCTTGTATCCTGCCCCTGTGGCAGAAGTTGAAATAGGGATAAAGTGCCGTGTAATGCATGATTCCGTGGAGCTTCTGGAATCAAAGTGGCCCGAGATGGGTTCCGACATAGAAAATTACTTTGAAAAACAAATGAGCAGAATATTCGAAGGGTGTAAAAGTATACGCTCGGATGCTTTCGGATTTGGCAAGCATGCCGTACTACAATTTAATTCTACGGACGCATGGGAGGAGTATAACTGGAAAAAGCAGTACGAAAATATGGAAGCTAATTTTAATGTTTCTATACAGTTTGAAGATAGCTTTAGTTCAACGCATTTGGAGTAGTATATGACTTTATTGATTATTTATTCGTTGCTTAGCGTTTTTTTTGGAATCGCTTACACGATACATAATTTCAGGATTAAGAACATCTCTGGTGCCATAGGCACAATAATCTTAATCCTGTCAACTGGATTTGTCGCGGTTACCATAATGTTTTTGTTGTAGCTTAACCTAACATCATCATTATAAGGGCATCGTAATGTTTAACCATATGATGCCCCCTGAAACTCGTATTTTATTGCTCCCTATTCTACATAGCCTAACTCCTTTAACTTTGCTCCAAGTATGCGAAGCCGCTCTGATATCATGCCTTCATCCCTGCTTATTGAATTCAATAACAGCTCAACGTCCTCGTCAATATTATCGTTAGATGTACATATGCTGACGTTCATATCCTCGCCTTGTATTCCGATGCGTTCAACCAAGGGATTCTTTTTGTCATAATACATAGGGAAATGGCGCGGGTGGTCAAAATACTGCTTTGCGGAACAATACAGTATGCACAGGTCAATTACACGGTGAATTGGCAATTCCTCGCTAAGCCTCGACCATCTGTCTCCTGAGTTGCGCCATACCTTTAACGAAGCGTCTACTCTGCCGCGCTCATTCCACTGCGCCAACCCTAGAGAAATCCCCCTTGCATCCGTATCGCACGCCCATCTGCCGTCAACGTCGCCATAATTGTCGATTATAACTACGGGTTTATGCTTCAAATGTGTAGGTACATTTGTAACTGTCATAATATATATCTCCTTTTATACAATCCAGTAGATTATACGGCGACTAATGACCATTTGTCAATGAAATTCATCAATAAACGCATCTAATTCTGAATTTTTTCTTTCCCAGTCCTGATACAGAAGCTCAACCCTCTTAGCTATTTCCCTTGCCCTTTCATCAAGCTCCCCCGTCTTTTTATAGTTTGAGGCGACATCGGGCTTAGCCATTTGTGCAGCTATAGCCTCTTGCTCGGCCTCCGCATTCATTATGCGTTCCTCTATACGCCTTATCTCGCCCTTAATACGGTTGACAGCGCTTTGAAGCTCCTTTTGACGTTTATAATCATTTTGTTTTGCCTTTCCCGATGATGCGATTGACCGGTTTTTGTTCCTCCTATACGTCTTTGCCTCAACAAAGTCGTCATATCCTCCAATATACTCGGTAATCCCCTCTTCGTCCATGTATAATACTCTGTCGGCAAGCTTGTTGACAAGGTATCTGTCGTGGGTAACGATGATCATCGTTCCCCCATAATCCATTAATGCGCTTTCAAGGGCCTCCCTGGAGGCTATATCAAGATGGTTTGTCGGCTCGTCCAGGAGCAGAAAATTAGCCTGAGAAAGCATCAGTTTAAGCAGCTGTACCCGTGCCTTTTCACCTCCTGACAGGTTGGCGACCTTCTTTTCAATGTCGTCGCCCCTAAACAGGAATGCCGCAAGCGCGTTTCTTATCTGGCTATGCGTCATTTTTGTATAGTGATCGTCCCAAACCTCGTCTAAAACGCTCTTTTGAGCTGAAAGCTGGCCCAGCGTCTGATCATAATAGCCCACGCTAACATGCGCACCATAGTTGAAAAAGCCTGAATCGCTGCGTTCCTGTCTCGCCAATATCCTTAGAAGCGTCGTCTTTCCGCATCCGTTCGCGCCGATTAGGAATACCCTCTCCCCTTTCGTTATGTGCAGGTTAACTTTATCAAATATTTTCTTTCCATCATATCCCTTTGACAAATCCTCCGCAATAAGGACGTCGTTTCCGCTGATATCTTTCGCAGTAAAACCGAACTTGATGGACTGGGGATCCCTTTCAGGCTCTACAAGGGTGTTTTTTAGCCGTTCTATCTGTTTTAGTTTTGATTCGGCGGTGACAAAGTTGCGCTCCTGTCCCCATCTCCTCTGCTGCTCCACTATTCCGTAGATGCGCCTGATCTCCCTTTGCGTATTTTGATAATGCCTAAGCTGGATTTCACGCTCAGTACCCCTGCGCTCCATATGGCTAGTATAATTGCCCTGACTGGAATACAGCGATCCCAGCTTAAGCTCCAACGTTCTGTTTGTGATCTTATCCAGTAAATAACGGTCATGTGATATGACAATAAACGCCCCTGAGTACGATTTTAAATACTCTTCAAGCCACTCAATGCTCTCAACGTCAAGATGGTTAGTAGGTTCGTCCAGCATAAGGAGGTCAGCGCCAGACAGCAGCACCCGGGCAAGCTGGGCCTTATTGCGCTGCCCTCCGCTGAACGTCTTTAGCTGCCTTTTAAGATCGCTGTCGGTAAATCCCAGGCCAAGCGCCGCCGACCTGGCCCTGCTGCGGAATGTAAGGCCGCCTTCCATTTCAAACCGCTCCTGTAAAACATGCTGCCGGTTTATAAGCGAGTCAACGTTACCCTCTCCCAGGCTCAGCTTTTGCGCTATTTTCTCAAGCTCCCTTTCCATATCCTCAAGATGGGAAAAAACCTTCATAATGCTGTCCAACAGGGTCAAACCGTCGTCTTCGATATGTTGCTGCATTGTGCCAACAGCGGTCCCCTTTGAATAATGTATAGTTCCTTCATCGGGCGCGTCCATGCCAATCAGCATATTCATCAGGGTTGTTTTGCCGCATCCATTCACTCCCACAAGACCAACCTTATCCTTTGAATCTATATCAAAATTTAGATTTTCAAATAAAATCCGATCCACAAATGCTTTTTTTAAATTTCTTACCGTTAATATTAACATTATTATTTTCCCTTATGCAGCCAAAAGCGACAATTCTTCCAGCGCTATAGTATCATTTTGGGTCTGAAGTTAAGATGGTCTGATGAGCAAAGCGTATACGTCGTGCCGTTAAGGCGTCCCTCAAACGCTCCCTTATGAGCGATCCCATGCAGATGGGCATATACCACATGCTCTATCTCAAACTCGTCGAACAGCTCGGTAAAACCCGTTTTAACATTCCTATCACAGCACGGGGGAAAATGCATCATACATATCGCGTTTTTCCGGTCTGGCAATGTAGATAGGGATAGCCTCAGCCTTTGCAATTCACGCTCATAAATCCTTTTGTCCTTATCGGTAAAGCCCTGTGAGCCAGGACAGTTCCATCCCCTTGAACCCGCTATACCCAAGCCGTCTATCTCGAGCGAATCGTTCTGTATAGCATGAACAGTGTCTGGCAATACAGCTCTAAGCTTTGAAATTGATCTCCACCAATAATCATGGTTGCCACGCAAAAGGACCTTTCTTCCAGGCAGTTCGGATAGAGCGAGAATATCCTCCATAGCTTCGTTTAGCTGCATAGCCCAGCTTATATCTCCAGGTATGAGAACAATATCCCCCTCTTGTATACTATCCCTCCAGTATCGGCTCATTCTGTCGAAATGCCCCTCCCAATGGGGGCCAAACACATCCATTGGCTTGTCCATACCTCCGGGAAGGTGAATGTCTCCTATAGCGAATACGTGCATTACCCCTCCATATCAAACCTTACAGCTCCTCATCCTCGGACGAGCTGAGCTCGCTGTCAATCTCAATGAGTTCGCTTTCCGGTATGCTGTCGTCAACCGGTATCTCCAGCTTCTCCATTTCACCGATACCTATATCTTTAAAGAGAATTGTGTCGTCAATGCCCTTTAAAACCGGCTCCCGAAGATTTCTCATGCAGTTGGCGCAAAGCATGGATCCGTTCATGGCCCTGTTCTCCCCGCACTCGGAACATATTACTACAAGGTCGTCGTCCTCGTCCGGTTCGCATGACGTCAAAACAGCGTTTTTACACACACCGCACAGCTTTTCACCATCTCGAATATAATTTAGTTCACATCTAGGGCATTTCCTGTATCCCATGAAAACACCTCCTCAAATACGCTTTCTATTAATCATTATAATCAGTATTTGCCTCATCAGAACCGCTGTCCTCATGCGCATCGGAAAAGACATCGCCAATTCTTATCAGCAGTTCCGGCCTCCCCTGTCCCGATTCGGCCGAGTAGGCAATGGCGTATGGCGGCGCGCCCGCCAGTTTTGCAACCTTATTGGCCGCTTGCTGCCTTTTTGATACCGCGATCTTGTCTGCCTTGGTGGCGACGATTGTAAACGGAATCCCATAGTAAAGGATCCATTGCAGCATCTGCCTGTCCTCTGCTGTTGGTTCATGGCGGATGTCTAACAACAAAAATATATGTGTAACCCTTCCGGATGAAAGATAGTTTTCTATCAGACGGCCCCATTGCGCCTTTTCCGATTTTGGCGCCTTTGCAAACCCGTATCCTGGCAAGTCAACGAGGTAATAATCATTGTTCACGCTAAAGAAGTTAATCAGCCTTGTTTTACCTGGGTGCTGGGATGTCCTAGCAAGCCTGAAATTATTGCATAATGAATTTATTAGGCTTGATTTGCCTACGTTTGACCTGCCCACCATCGCTATTTCCGCCATTGCGGGATCAGGATAGCCGTCTCCCCCATTCCCCACGCTTGTAATAAACATAGGGTTTTTCAGCTTGAACTCACCCATCTTTAATCCTTTATACGCCTTTACCGCGTCTTTCTTTAAAAAACTTTGTCATAATAGCGCCGCATTCGCCCTCTAGCACTCCGCCGATCACCTTTGGCGAGTGTGATAACCAGCCATCAGCCAAATCGGCTACCGAAGCGCAGCATCCCGATACCTTATCATACGCTCCGAATACAATGGTATCAAGTCTGGCCCCTATGCATGCCCCAACACACATTGCGCATGGCTCAAGCGTTACATATATATCACATCCGCTAAGCCGCCAGTCGCCAAGCCTATGTGCCGCCTCCCTTATGGCCAGCAGCTCCGCATGCGCTGTCGGATCCTTTTGAGTCTCAACAAGGTTATGTGAAAATGATATGACCTCGTTGGCCTTTGTTATTACAGCTCCCACGGGAACCTCGCCTATATCAAAAGCCTTTCGGCCCTGCTCCAGCGCAATGCGCATGAAGGCCTCCGCCTCGGATATCAGCATTGAAATACCGCTTCCCTTATTATTTCGCTAACTGTCGGATGAGGGAAAATCAGCCTCTTTGCCTGGTCAACCGTCATGCCGGATTCAATGATAATCCCCGCCGACACGATAAATTCCGATGCATAGTTGCATAGCGCATGCGCTCCTATTATTTTGCCGCTTTCTTCGTCAACTATAAGCTTGAAGCTGCCGTCGCCCCCCTCGTTCTCCGCCAAATAGCGCCCCGAATACCTCATCGGGATCTTGACGACCTTAACGGCAATGCCCTTCTTGCCGGCCGAAGCCTCGGTTTCACCAACGCTGCCAAGCTCGGGGTTTGTATATATAACGGAAGGTACAGTATTATATTTCATCGCGTCTTCCACGCCAAGCATATCGTTTACGGCTACTTCCGCCTCCCTATATGCCGTATGGGCTAACATTGAGCGTCCGTTTACATCGCCTGCCGCATATGCGTTTTTTACGTTTGTTCTCATATGCTCATCGGTTATTACGCAGCCCCGCTCGGTTTTAACGCCTATCGATTCAAGGCCTATGCCCTGCGTATTAGCCCTCCTGCCTATTGACAGCAGTACTTTGCCGGCATCCGCGCGCTGTATTCCATCGTCGGTTTCATACTCTACAAAACCATCTCCAACTTCTACGACCTTCGCGCTAAGCTTGAACGCAATTCCTTTTCGCTCATAGTTTTTTTGTAATATTGAGGTCAATTCCTCATCGTTCTCACCCGCTATATGATCAAGCATCTCTATTACCGTTACTTTAGATCCAGCTGAGTTGAAATACGAGGCCATTTCAAGGCCAATCACACCCCCGCCGATCACAACCAGGCTTTCCGGCACTTCCGTCAAGTCCAAAATCTCGCGGTTTGTCAAAACAAAGCCCCTTTCAAGACCTTCCTCTAGCCCCTTTATAGGCGGCACAGCAGGCGACGAGCCTGTTGCAACCAGCAAGCGGGTCCCCTCATATATATCGCTGCCAACGCTGATTATGAATGGGGATTCATCGTTTTCACGGCTGCATATAACGCCCGTCCCGGATATAAGCTCCACCCCATTTGCCTTAAGCGTGCTCTTTATCCCGCCTGATAAAAGCTTGATCACTTTTTTCTTACGGTTTATCACCGCTTTATGATCAAAATCAGCGCCCTTGACAAAAACCCCGTATTTTTCCCCATGCACCGCGCCGTCGTAGAGCTTGGCGCTGTACAGCAAAGTCTTTGTGGGTATGCAGCCCTCGTTAAGGCACACTCCCCCTACGTTTTGCTTTTCTATACATAAGACCCTGAGTCCCGCGTGTCCCGCACGCTCGCTCGCAAGGTAACCGGCAGGGCCCCCGCCTAAAACAATTAAATCATAAGCTGACATGTTCAGTTATCCTCCCGTTCTTTGTTCCAGCGTTTAATAGCCGCTTTTACATAGCTTGTAAAAAGCGGATGCGGGGTATCCGGCCTGGATGTAAACTCGGGGTGGAACTGAACCCCTACATACCACGGGTGTCCGCTAAGCTCAACTATTTCAACAAGATTCCTTTCCTCGTTGATGCCCGTTACACTCATGCCCGCTTCCTCCATGGCGCCAATATAGTCGTTATTGAACTCATACCTGTGGCGGTGGCGTTCGCGTATCTGCTGTCTCCCATATGCCTCTTTAGCTATTGATCCATCCTTTAGCAGGCAGGAATACCCGCCCAGTCTGAGAGTTCCCCCAAGGTTGTCCAAATTATGTATCTGATCCGGCATAAGGTCTATTATCGGATGCTGCGTGTTTGGATTTACCTCCGTTGAGGAAGCATCCTTATACCCAAGCACATTTCTCGCAAATTCTATTACAGCCATCTGCATTCCTAGGCAAATACCCAAAAACGGCACATTATTTTCCCTAGCGTATTTTGCGGCCGCGATCTTTCCTTCCAGCCCCCTTTCCCCGAATCCTCCTGGAACCAGTATTCCGTCGCATCCCTTAAAGAGCTCGTCCGCATTGGAGTCCCTCACGCTTTCCGCGTCGATCCACGCTATTCCCACTCTGGCGCAGTTGGCCGTGCCCGCATGATTAAGCGCCTCCGCAATGCTGAGATACGCATCGTGCAGCTCTATGTATTTGCCCACTATGGCTATCGTGCACCTGTGCCTTGGTGTGAGCTCGCGCTCTACCATAGCCTCCCACTCCGTAAGGTCTGGCACCCTCTCTTCCATATCAAGCACCTTGGTAACCGCCCTGCAAAGCCCCTCCTTTTCAAGCATGAGAGGGACGGCGTATAATGAATCAGCGTTAA
The DNA here is from genome assembly GCA_900544965.1 of uncultured Eubacteriales bacterium. Taxonomy (GTDB): domain Bacteria; phylum Bacillota; class Clostridia; order Christensenellales; family CAG-138; genus UMGS946. Next base: position 22,296 of record UQXE01000001.1, read on the forward strand.
GGTTTTCAACCACACAGTCAGGAGATATGTTGCAAAATAGCGCTATCTTGGCGCGTACATCCTTGCCTATCCTTCTATCGCTGCGGCACACTATTATATCGGGCTGAATGCCTATGCTAAGCAGTTCCTTTACTGAATGCTGGGTTGGTTTTGATTTAAGTTCCCCCGCTGCGGAAATATATGGTACAAGCGTTACGTGTATAAACGCACAGTTGTTTGGCCCCGCGCTCCATTTCAGCTGGCGTATTGCCTCCAGGAACGGCTGGCTCTCTATATCGCCTACCGTTCCTCCTATCTCAACAATTAGCACATCCGGTTTCGACTGCTGGGCAACGGTGATTACACGCGACTTTATTTCGTTTGTAATATGCGGAATGACCTGAACCGTGCCTCCGTTATAATGACCCCTGCGCTCACGCTCAATGACCGCCTGATATATCTGGCCGGAGGTGGCGTTGTTGGATTTGGTCAAAAATTCGTTGATAAACCTTTCATAGTGGCCAACATCCAGGTCGGTTTCAGCGCCATCGTCTGTAACGTACACCTCGCCATGCTGGTATGGGTTCATCGTACCAGGATCCACATTAAGATATGGGTCTAGCTTGCAGATGGATACGCTGTAGCCACGGCTCTTGAGGAGCCTGCCTAGTCCAGCAGCCGTTATACCTTTACCCAGTGACGATACTACGCCCCCTGTAATAAAAACAAATTTTGTCTCCATGGTTTCCCCTTTCGATGTCTTATACGGACTATCTGCAGTCCCCTATATCATTATAAAACGGACGCCTTGCAAGACGCCCGTTCGTGAGCCCTAATGATTATACTATTATCAATCTATCATTTGCAACCGCATTTTTCTATTTATTGCGCTTTCAAGATTAATAGTAGAATCCCCAAAATACCATGAAAAGCACAATAATTATAGCAAACGCAATCGTAAGCATATAACATACTCTCTGATACTTAAAGAGTTCGCTCTTTTTCCAGGTTATCGCCATCCCCAATACGCACGCGATCATAACTGCTGACATGACATAGTTGATTATAAACTGCCAGGTTGTTTGGGCATAGGTAAGGTTAGCGCTTGAGTAGCTTACGAGGATTCCGTTATTTATAGTAGTTATCAGGATGGCCAGCGCAAGCGGCAAAAGCAATTTGGAGGCGCCGCGCGTCGAAATGCACCTGCGCTTATTATGCACAATGCCTATGACAACGCCAACAACCGGTACCAGTGAGCACAACGCGCAGAGATATACGAGGATTATGCTGGAATTTATAACAGCCAAGCTTCTGTTCCACTCGGTAGGAACGTATTCAACCCCATCAAATACCATTTTATTTACAACACCGCCGCTATAGTCAAAATAGATCATATTGCCAGCCTTGTCCATGAAAAGATAAGGCTGTATCTGCGTAATAACTTCAAAATATGGTAAATATGTGGCTCCCGCCCTATAATTTATTGAGTACATCTTTGAATATAAGTACAGCTTGTTTTCGGAAAACTTAGAATACTCCATTGAGATCAAAGGGTGATAGACCTTTAGATAGCTTACGAATTCCTGATAGCCCGAATGAGGATGGTCGGCCCTCATAAATTCATCGGTAAGAGCCGATGGATATGGTAGCTCTTCGGTTGCGATCTCAATATTGCGCTTACCGAACAGCCCGTCAAACGTGCTGTCCGCGCCTATGCTTCCAAGGCTTGAAAGCAATATTATACCCAAACCGTTTTCGGGCGCTAGGGCGAACGTACCGCAGAACCCGCTCATATTTACATTCTGGCCCAGGGTTTTTATATATCCATCCCGCTCAATGAAGCCATGGGATATACCGTTGATATAGTCATGTATCTTATATGAGTATGAAAACATATTTTCAAGCGTCTCATTGCTGGAAAATAGCGGGGACGCCGCCCCTTCGGCTGGCATGAGCGCCTTCATGAACTTTGAAAGGTCTGATACAGTGCCATACGCTCCATAGGACGGGTACAGGGTAAATGCCATAACCCCGCCTTTTACCCTGTCGATAAGCTCAGGGTTATCGGACAGAGACCTGTCTACAGCTGTTGAGCCCATTCCCAAAGGCGCTAATATGTTCTCCCTGACGTATTCAGGGTAGGTCTTACCGCTTACGCACTCGATTATATAGGCTGCAAGGGACGTAGAGAAGGTGGATTCGGTTTTAAGCGTTCCAGGTCTGTAAGCCTGACCTGGTTCCACAAGCGACAGGTATTCGCCAAGAGGGAGCCTTTCATCGCCCTCGGAGAATGCCGTTTCGGAACGCCAACAGTCCTCCCAGCCGGCGTTTTGATTCATAAGATGCTCCATAGTGATTGGGTCGTTGAACCTCAGGCGCCTTAAAAAATTATTTGGGAGATAATCCCTTATATCCCTATCAAGCTCAAGCATACCCCTTTCCTTAAGCTGCATCACACTAACCCAGACAAACAGCGAACTGATGTCTCCAAGCCTGTATACGGTATCGGCGTCCCCCGTTCCGTAAAAGGCGCTGTGTACCGGCTCGCCGTTATAAAAAAGAACTATGGATGCTGAGGCGGCGGACATAAAGGCGGAGTCGCCGATGTGATCCACCATCTCTATGTATTCAAGCGCTTCCTCATCGTGCGTATAAAGGGATTGAGCATTTGTCTTTGCCAATACGGGAGACAGGGCAAGGATGATTAGCGCTAAGAGTAATGCAAAACAGACTGCCTTTCTCATGATTTCCTCCTATAAAATAAATGATTTTGACAACTTCCCAACTATATAATTATTATAGTGCATGTATAATCTCATTACAAGCTGTCCTTTACATCATGTAGTGGAATTCATTAATATATTATTTATGTTCCTTGATCGGAATGGTTTTATAGCAAAAACTCAAATGCTCATAATAAAACGGATAGCTCTTCACTTGATTTTAAAGGGCTACCCGTTACTATGCAGAGAGGTAAACTAAATAGGGTTTTCAATTATGTCCAGATAGAATTCGGCTATGCTGTCCTTTACGTCTACCGACGAACGCAGCGAACGGCGCCAATGTATTTCAGAAGGCGTCATGTCCTGAGTAATGGAAGTTAACACGTACTCCATATAAACATACATCCCTTCATCTATCAGCATAATGCCTGAGCCCAGCCTGACATCGCTATTATTCGGAACCGGCCTGATATTTAAGGGCACGGATGTACACGCTTCAACCTCATTTGAGTCCATGTCCAAAAAGAACACCAGCCTGTCGCCGCTTATAAGGCTGGACACCTTTTCTCCCGCCTCTATGGCCTGCTCACGGCTCAGTATTAATATATCCGCACTTTCATCGGCCGTTCGTTTCAACAATATGTCTACGTCTTCATCAACGTCGTATATGATTCTGAACCCCGCTGTCGCCAGCTTGTTTTCGTACATATTCTTTATTTTATCAATCCTTGATTGGTAATACGAAGATATTATAAAACAGCACGCTAATATGGCCATAACCGCTATTACAGGAATATAATATGTCTTCTTAGTCATCAGCTGAACCCTCCCCGTATATAAAATGCATAAAAGTTAGCATATGTGACATAATTCTATCCTGTTTTATAGGTTAAAAGAATAGTTCCCTGATAATATATTCCAGTTGTTTATGACCAATCCTAAAAACCCATATGTCGGTACTTTTATTTCCACCATTATGTTTCCCCTGTTTCCAGATGAGATAGATCTTGTCCCGGGCATAACCACCCACGTGTCACCAGCTACCGGCTTGTGCGGCAATACCCTTCAACTGTTTTCTAATTCCCCTGTAAGCGAGTTGGTTACTTTTTGGGCGTCAGCGCCATATGGTCTGAACCACCATAGATTATTATATTGCATATAATTATAACTATCAATATGTAATTCTAAATTTAAGTATATATAAATACAGATTTTAATATGGTTTTATAAACATATTTCAAGTTTCGTCATATTGCCCCTTGACACAGTAAACGGGTTCGATTAAAATATCATGAATAAATGCATTGAAGTGGAATAGTAGGTATGGTTGCATTTTCAGAGAGCCGTAAATTAGGTGAAAGGCGGCATGTGGACGTACCGAATCTCGCCGCCGAGCTTCGCGCCCCAAGCTAACACATTTAAGGCGCGGCGTCTTTCCTCGTTACGGAATTAAAGCGGACGTTTTTCGTCAATTTGAGTGGTACCGCGGGAGTTCAGGCTTTCGTCTCATGTTTTTGAGATGAAAGTCTTTTAATTTACCTTTATTCATTGAAAATTAATTTGGAGGGAAATATTATGGCTGAAAGATACGATCCTGCCGCTATAGAGGAGAAGTGGCAGAAGAACTGGGAGGAGGCGCGCTGTTTTGAGGCCAAGGACGACTATTCCATGCCAAAGTACTACGCGCTTATAGAGTTTCCGTATCCTTCGGGAGAGGGTCTGCATGTGGGCCATCCCCGTTCAAACACGGCGCTCGATATAATAGCAAGGAAAAGGCGGATGGAGGGCTATAATGTGCTGTTCCCCATCGGCTACGACGCATTTGGCCTGCCCACGGAAAATTACGCTATAAAGACAGGGCTTCATCCTCAGAGGGTTACCGAGGCCAACATAGCTAAATTCCGCGGGCAGCTAAAAAGGCTGGGCTTCTCCTTTGACTGGTCCAGAGAGATAAACACCTCTGATCCCGAATATTACAGATGGACGCAGTGGATCTTTCTAAAGCTGTTTGAAAGAGGGCTTGCATACAAGGCGGAAATCCCCATAAACTTCTGCACCTCATGCAAGGTGGGACTGGCTAATGAGGAGGTTGTAAACGGCGTATGCGAGCGGTGCGGCGGCGAGGTGGTCCAGCGGGTTAGAAGTCAATGGATGCTGAGGATAACGGAATACGCCCAGAGGCTTTTAGACGATCTGGACGCCGTAGATTTTATTGAGCGGGTTAAAACCCAGCAGAAGAATTGGATAGGACGAAGCGAGGGGGCTGAAATCGACTTTCCCGTTTCGGGAACGGATGAGACCCTAAGGGTGTTTACCACCAGACCGGATACTCTGTTTGGAGCGACCTATATGGTAATTGCCCCTGAACATCCCCTGCTGGAGCGGTTTGCCGACAGAATAGATAATTTAGCGGAAGTAAGGTCCTATCAGTGTATTGCCGCTCATAAGAGCGATTTTGAACGCGGCGAGCTTTCAAGGGAAAAAACGGGCGTTCAACTTAAGGGGCTTAACGCGGTAAATCCGGCTACGGGCAAGGAGATACCAATCTGGATATCCGATTATGTTTTGATGAGTTACGGGACAGGGGCGATAATGTCCGTGCCTGCTCACGACTCAAGGGATTTTGAGTTTGCAAGGGCTTTTAGCCTTCCGATAATTGAGGTAATAGCCGGCGGGGACGTATCAAAGGAGGCCTATACCGACTGCAAGCATGGGGTGCTGGTCAACTCCGGTTTTCTCAACGGCATGGAGGTTGGCGATGCAATCCCAGCTATGATACGGTGGCTGGAGAAAAAAGGCATAGGCGAAAAAAAGGTCAACTATAAGCTTCGCGACTGGGTGTTTACACGCCAGCGCTATTGGGGCGAACCAATACCGCTTGTGTATTGCGATCGCTGCGGATGGGTTCCGCTGCCCTATGACGAGCTGCCGCTTAAGCTTCCTGATGTAGACGACTATGCCCCGTCCGACGACGGCTCGTCAGCGCTATCCAAGGCCGCCGAGTGGGTTCATGCATCCTGCCCTAAATGTGGCGCTCCCGCCTTGCGTGAAACCGACACGATGCCAAACTGGGCTGGGTCAAGCTGGTATTATATGCGTTATACGGACCCGCATAACGATAAGGCCCTCGCATCAAAGGAAGCCTTGGATTACTGGCTCCCCGTTGACTGGTACAATGGAGGCATGGAGCATACTACGCTGCACCTGCTGTACTCACGTTTCTGGCATAAGTTTTTATATGATATTGGCGTAGCATCCACGCCAGAACCGTATTTAAAGCGCACCAGTCATGGAATGATACTAGGTGAGAATGGAGAAAAAATGTCCAAGTCGCGCGGCAATGTGATAGCCCCCGATTCAATAGTGGATGAAATCGGGGCGGACGCGTTCCGCATGTACGAAATGTTTATGGGCGCCTTTGACCAGCCCATACCCTGGAGCACGCAGGGCGCAAAGGGATGCAAACGCTTCCTTGACAGGGTTTGGCGGCTCATGGACATGCTGATCAGCTATGATGGCATACGGCCTGAGATGCGTCCGCTTATACATGGCGCCATAAAGAAGGTTGGCGAGGATTATGAACGGATGAAGTTCAATACTGCCATAGCAGCGCTGATGAGCCTTGTAAACGAAATGTACGCTATTGGAGGGATTGCCAGGGAAGAACTGCATACCCTGCTGACTCTGCTTTCGCCCGTTTCCCCCCATATATGCGAAGAGATGAACGAGCTATTGGGTTATACAACCCCTCTGTACGATGCTCAATGGCCTCAGTATGACGAATCCGCGCTCATAAAGGAGTCGATGGAATACGGAGTGCAAATAAACGGTAAGATCAAAGCCCGTATTGAACTGCCTTGCGGTATTGACAGGGAAGAGACTGAACGGCTGGCGCTTGGGCACAGAGGGGTAACGCCTCTCATAGAAGGCAGGACCGTACGAAAGGTCATCGTGGCAAAGAATGTAATCAATATCGTTGTTTCATAGGATCAATAAGCATTAAAGCGGAGAGGGCGGAGATAGGACGCCCTCTCCATTTTTATTTTCGGCATGCGAATTTACCCCAGCAGTACCCTGGCCCCTTCTCCAGCGTATAAAAGAACAAACAATCCAACGCACAGCGCTGAAAGCACAAGTACCATAAGATAATACCAGCCATAGGAAATTCTACGCCACCACGGCTTTTTAACGTCCATTTCACATTTTGCTCACATTCTTGATTTATGCTATTATTATATCATAATTTTTGTGTTTTGACGCATAATCCAACACCCGGAGGTGCCCTATGAGGGATTTTACCATTACAAGCGATTCAACCGTGGATATAGGACCGGAACGCATGCGGGAGCTTAACGTGCCATATGTAAGCCTAAAGTGCATCCATAAAGACGGAGAGTTTTCCGACGATATGACCGAAGCAACCGCTAAAAGAATATACGGTCTCATGCGAGACGGCAACAAAATCAGCACATCCCAGGCACTGGCCGATGATTATGTCCGGCTTTGGCAGCCGATCCTTGAAAAAGGGCATGATATTGTGCATTTGGGCTTTTCAAGCGGGCTGTCTGGTTCAGTTGGAGGAGCGCAGCTGGCGGCAAATATGCTTTTGGATAAATATCCTGGAAGCCAAATATATGTGTCCGATTCATTAAGCGCTTCCGGCGGACAGGGGCTTCTTTTAGAGCATATGGTAAATCAAAAGAAAGCCGGGTTGACCGCGGAGGAGTGTTTCCGTTTTGCGGAGGATACAAAGTTAAACGTACATCACTGGTTTACCGTAAGTGAACTTACATATCTCAGGCGGGGCGGCCGCGTTAAAGCTACCGCTGCGTTTGTAGCGGACATACTGCATATTAAGCCGGTATTGAACATGGACAATGCCGGACATCTGATACCCAGGGTAAAGGTAAAGGGCAGGAAGTCCGCTGTTAAACGCCTGTTTGATAACATGTGCAAATATATATCGATAGAAAAAAATCCCTTTGTCAACATTACTCATGCCGACTGCATAGAGGACGCACTACTGCTCAGCGATATGATAAAGGCCATGTTTAGGGGAATAAAGGTACAGATATCCATGATAGGCGCTACAATAGGTTCGCACAGCGGACCCGGTACGCTCGCCTTGTTCTTTATTGGATGCCCCAGGGAAACCTGATTATCGTCTTAGGACACAATGCTGTTTTAGGTTAAAGCGCGGCTCCTTCGGACCGCGTTTTAATTTTGGGAGAAACAGCAATCGGCGAGTAATTGACCGTTTACAATGATGACTAAACGTGCTAAAATGTTGCGATGTTAAAGTAAAAGGAAAAGAATGCAATCCGGAGGATAATAAGTATGTCAACATTTGAAACGCTTGAGGGAAGCAGGGTAAAAATTTCGATGGAAATCGATTCCAGATCGCTGGAGGACGCTATGCAGCGAGAATATATTAAAACCGCCAAGGATTTTAATATGCCTGGTTTTAGAAAGGGAAAAGCTCCCAGAAGAGTAATCGAAACGACTTACGGCCCGTTCGTTTTTTTTGACGGCGCGTTTGACGCCCTGTATTATTCAATATATGAAAACGCTGTTATTGAGCATGGCATTAAACCTGTAGAATCGCCGAAAATAGAGATCGAATCGGTTCGCGGCATGAGCGCGGATGATGATTTGCCCGAAGGCGTCGGCGTTAGATTTTCAGCTATAGTAGCTGTCTATCCCGAAGTCGCTTTGGGCGATTATAAGGGTATAGAAGTACTCAAGCGCGAGTATACTGTTACGGATGAAATGGTGGATGCGGAAATAAACCGTGACCGCGAAAGCATGGCTCGATTCGTAGAGGTTGATAGGCCTGTCGAGAACGGCGATACCGTCAATCTGGACTATTCCGGAAGCGTTGACGGCGTTAAGTTTGACGGGGGCACGGCTCAAAATCAGGAGCTTCTAATAGGCTCTGGAAGGTTTATCCCCGGATTCGAGGAACAGCTTGTGGGTATGACTGAGGGCCAAACCCAGGAAATCACAGTAACGTTCCCCGAGGAATACCATGCTAAAGAGCTTGCCGGAAGGGAAGCTGTCTTCGAGGTAAAGATCAACGATATACGTGTTAAGGAGCTTCCGGAGGCTGATGATGAATTTGCACAGGATATATCCGATTTTGAAACCTTTGCGGATTATAGATCGGACCTGCGCAAAAAGCTGGAAGAACGTGCTGAAGAACGCAGACGTCACGAATTTGAGAGCGATGCGATCCAGGGTGCCGTAGATAACGCTAAACTTGATCTTCCCGATGCGCTGATAGAGGATGAGTTGAACGCCATGATAGACGATCTGCGCCATACCATGGCTCAACAGGGATTTACCTTGGATATGTTCTGCGAGTATACTGGTAAATCAATAGATCAGATACGCGATGAGTATAGGCCCGACGCGGAGATACGCGCAAAGACCAGACTCGTTCTGGATGCTATTGCGGATAAGGAAGGCGTTGAGGTCTCCGACGAAGATATAAATAAGGCAATTAACGATTTTCTGGAGTCCATGCAAAGCGAGCAGGAACGTAAGGAGCTTGATACGGACATCATGAGATCTAACATGAGAGCCTTTTTTGCGAACAAGTTAAAGCGTGATCGCACGGTTTCCATAATCGTTGACAGCGCTACGGAGAAAGCCGAGTAGACATACCCAGTTAAGGAGGACTTTATGCTAATACCGACTGTTATCGAACAAACCGGCAGGGGCGAACGGGCCTATGACATATATTCGCGCCTGCTTAAGGATAGGATCATATTTCTAGGCGACGAGATTACAGACGTTACAGCCAATCTGGTTGTGGCCCAAATGCTGTTTCTCGAAGCCGAGGATCCGGATAAGGATATATTTTTCTATATAAACAGCCCAGGTGGATCAGTTACCGCTGGCCTTGCAATATATGATACAATGCAGCATGTGAAGTGCGATGTTTCGACAATGTGCATAGGCATCGCCGCGTCAATGGGAGCATTTTTGCTTGCGGCGGGAAAAAAGGGAAAGCGCAAGGCGCTTCCAAACAGTGAGATAATGATCCACCAGCCTAGCGGCGGAGCGCGCGGCCAGGCAACCGACATTGCAATACATGCAGAGCATATAATCAAGACCAGGCAAAAGCTGAACCGGATTTTAAGCGAGCGTACCGGACAGCCTCTTGACCAGATTGAAGCTGACACCGAGCGCGATAACTATCTTAGCGCAGAGGATGCTTTAAAATATGGCATTGTCGACGAGATTATACCGCCAAGGAGATAATTTATGTCAAAAATAGAGGATAAGAGCAATATCAGATGCTCATTCTGCGGGAAGAGCCAAAGCGAGGTACAGCGTCTTGTAGCCGGGCCCGGAGTTTACATATGCAACGAATGTATAGAACTCTGCCAGGAGATCATTGAAGACGATTACACGCTCGAGCCGCCCGACCTTAAAACGATACCAAAACCCCATGAAATCGTGGAAACCTTAAACAGCTATGTAGTTGGACAGCAGGATGCCAAAAAGGCGCTGGCAGTCGCCGTATATAATCATTATAAGCGCATTGGGCAACTCGTATCAAAGGACGATGTTGAGCTGCAAAAGAGCAATATTATAATGCTTGGCCCAACAGGCTGCGGCAAAACGTTGCTTGCCCAGACGCTGGCTAAGATTCTCGACGTTCCGTTTGCCGTAGCAGACGCGACATCGTTAACTGAAGCCGGCTATGTAGGCGAGGATGTAGAGAACATACTTCTTAAGCTCATACAAGCTGCGGATTACAATGTCGAGCGTGCCGAACGCGGTATAGTGTATATCGACGAAATAGATAAAATAGCCCGAAAGAGCGAAAATCCCTCAATTACAAGGGATGTATCTGGAGAAGGCGTTCAGCAGGCGCTGCTTAAGATAATTGAGGGCACTACGGCCTCCGTTCCCCCACAGGGTGGGCGCAAGCATCCTCAGCAGGAATGCATACAGATTGACACGACCAATGTGCTGTTCATATGCGGCGGCGCGTTCAACGGCATTGAGGATACCATCAGCAGGCGTATCGGCAAAAAGACAATGGGTTTTGGCGCAGATATACAAACAAATGTAGAGAAGGACATAGGAAGCATACTTAAGAACATACTTCCAGAGGATCTGCAAAAGTTTGGGCTTATCCCCGAATTTGTGGGTAGGGTGCCGATAATTGTAACCCTGCACCAGCTTGAAGAGGAAGCCCTTATCAGAATACTTACCGAGCCTCGCAACGCCCTTACGAGGCAATATAAAAAGCTGTTCGAAATGGACGGCGTCGAGCTCGAATTCGACCATGAGGCGCTTGTATCCGTAGCCACAGAAGCAATGGCACGCAAAACTGGGGCGCGCGGCCTAAGAGCTATATTGGAAAATATTATGCTGAACATAATGTATGACATTCCTGGCAGGTCTGACATACAAAAGTGCATCATCACTAAGGATGTTGTAGCCAAGAAACTTCCCCCGGTGATGCTTCTTAGGGAGCAGGCGGCGCTTCCGGCGGACGCGTCGTAATTTAAACGCGAGCAGGTTGACTAAAAACGGGGGCGTAAGCATCAGGGTGCTGCGTCCCGTTTTTTATATTGAACAGCCAAGTAAAAGCATTCAGATTAAGCGTTCAAACGCTTAATGGATTATGGCATATGGCTTACGACCTCATCTGTTTTTCATATATCTGTACGACTTATCAACTTTGCTTGCGGGAAGGAGCGTTTTAATATCCGTCCTGCAAGCAACATAATCCAGATTGACCTTGTAATAGTCGGCAATCTTTATAATAATTTCTAGCGGAATGTTTATATGCCCGTTTTCATATAGCGAATATGTGCTTTGATGGATTCCTAATTCATCCGCTAATGTTTGTTGTTTTAAGTCCTTATCCAACCTTAGCTCTTTTAAACGATTTGTAACCATAAAATTCACCTCTGTCTGACGAAACACTCAAATTTTTAATGGATCATGGCCAATTACAACGTCATCTGTCCTTCATATATCTATATGACTTATCCGCTTTGCTTGCGGGAAGAAGGGTTTTAACATCCGACCTGCAAGCAACATAATCCAAATTCACCTTATAGTAATCAGCAATCTTTATGATGATTTCTAGCGGAATGTTTATATGCCCGTTTTCATATAGCGAATATGTGCTTTGATGGATTCCTAATTCATCCGCTAATGTTTGTTGTTTTAAGTCCTTATCCAACCTTAGCTCTTTTAAACGATTTGTAACCATAAAATTCACCTCTGTCTATTGAATATATCAGATTGATGTTATAATTCTTAGTTATATTGGGAATTCCAATAAAAACTGCAATTTTTGTATTACACTTGTAGTATGACATGAATATTTCTTTACCCAATATATTTATAAAAAAACATCGTAATATGTCAGGCTGTCAAAAACCCTCGGATTTGTCAAAGGCCGCAGCCCTCGACTTTAAATCCGGCTCTGACGACAGGCGCCTCAGCGACGGATTTAAACGGTGTGGTTTTGGTTCTTTGCGGGTTTTGCCGCTCGGGAACCTCAAGGGCGGTAGGCAATACCCTTGCCTTCAATAAGTGGCGCAGCCGCTTTTTTGACACTCTGATATGTGTTATAATGTGGCCGAGGTGAACCATATGTTTTGCTCCGGCGTTATTGCGGAATATAATCCATTTCATAACGGACATATGCACCATTTGCGTGAAACCATCAACATTGCGGGGAATCCCAATGTAATTGCCGTGATGAGCGGCAGCTTTGTGCAAAGGGGGGAGCCGGCGTTGTTTGATAAGTTTACAAGAACCCGCATGGCTTTAAAATGCGGCGTTAGCTTGGTTATTGAGCTTCCCTGCGTTTTTTCGCTTTCATCCGCCGAGGGGTTCGCATCTGGAGCCGTAAGATTACTAAATGGTTCAGGTATGGTAAAGGACCTGTGCTTTGGAAGTGAGACCCCTGATCTTCGTGCAATGGAGTCATTAGCTAATATAGAAGGAAAACAACAGTATGATCTGGACTATGAAATAAGGGCAAACCTTAAAAAAGGGCAGGCGTACCCAAGGGCCTTTTATGAAGCCGCCGAACGTCTGGGAATAGTTCGGGAAGGGGTTGATGTCCTCTCTAAGCCAAACAGCCTTCTAGGGGTGGAATACCTTAGAGCCATACGCGCGCACGCGCCTATGATCAAAGCGCACGCTATAAAGCGTCTGGCATGCGCTCACGACGAAGCAGAGCTTAAGGATTATATTTCAAGCGCCTCCTCAATCCGCGAGGAAATAGGCGCCGGCAGGCTAAAAAATGCCGTAAAACGCGTTCCAGATGTAATATCCGATGATTTAATCAACGCGGCATTGGCGGCGGATATGCAAAGAAGCAGTGAAATCCTGTTCCGACTTCTTGTATATAGATTGTTAAGCTCAGAAAATGAAAAAATCGCCCGCGTTGCTGATGTGGGTGAAGGATTGGAGAATGTATTAGCCCTTTCCGCGCTAAGCTCAAGTTCATACTCCGAGTTTTTATCCATGTGCAAGAGCAAGCGTTACAGCCTGGCAAGAATACGAAGAATTTGTATGAATGCGCTAATTGGCATAACTCGGGAGGTTAAAGCCGCGGCCATGAACGGGAAGACGCCCCTATACCTTAGGGTTTTGGGCGTACGTAAGGATGCCATGCACGTATTGTCAGCGCTTTCAAACCAAGCAAGCATTCCGGTAATAACCCGATACAGGGATGCTGATAAGCTACCCGGCGCCTCACAGCTCTTGATTAAACTGGATACCATGGCAACAAGCATTAGATCTTTAATATTTGGGGGAAGCGCTGTAAGGGAATTTTCTTTTCCACTAATTGTTGTTTAAATACCGTTCGGTTTTTGGATTTTCCAGCATATTTATTTGGCATGGGAACACGTATAATTGCTATCATTGCGTTATTGCTATGCCTTTTGCTTGTATGCTTTTACCGTCCCGCCATGCTTGCCGCCAGGGATGGCTTTGACCTGTGGCTTGAGGTAGTGATGCCGGCCCTGTTCCCGTTTATGGTGTGTACATCCATTCTTCAACGCTCAGGGGCCTTTAATTTAAATAGCAATAAGCGCTCAAAAGGCAGGTTTTCAGGCCCTGCTGTTCCGCTCCTTCTTACATGCTGCATATCCGGCGCGCCTTCCGGCGCAAGGCTAAGCGGTATGCTTATGGAATCCGGAGCATTGTGCCAAGGCGACGCTATGCGCCTATCCGCTATATGCAATCTAGCAAGCCCTATGTTTATTACGGGTTCGCTATGTACATCAATGTTGGGGGTTCCCTCCCTTGCCATACCTATATGCATAGCTCATTACGGCAGCGCGTTTCTTACGCTCTTGCTGAGCGGTCTAAAAAGCCCATATAACGCTGAATGCAAGCCAAAGCCATCCAACCCATGCCAGACCTGTCAGAAGGGGCCAGCGGTCGTCGCGTCAGGCATAGGCGACGGCATATCGGCAATGCTTAATATATGCGGAACGATAATATTCTTCATGGTGCTGATATGTATCTTACGTGAAAGCGGCGCCCTCAATTTAATTAACGCCGCGTTTTCATGGCTTTTCAGCGCTATTGGGCTTGATTCGGGCCTGGCCGAACCATTTGTTGTCGGACTATTTGAAATGACAAACGGCTGCCGCCTCCTTGCCGGAATAGCCGCCCCCGCTCATATGATTGCCTCAATAGCGGCGTTCGTAATAACCTTTGGTGGGGCATGCGTATATATTCAGTCTATGTCATTCATTCAGTTGAAAACAGGCCAATTCTTTTTATTCAAATTAATTCAGGCAATTCTCGCGGCTGTTATAGCGTATTTAATTACGCCTTTATTCATAAGCGCCAGCGTAACAGCGTTAGGAAGCGCCGATGACAGGCTCCTAATAAACGCGGCAGCGACTGGGCTGGCTATTGCTTCGTCGCTGCTTGGCATTGTCTCGGTATTGCTCTTATCCAGGCTTCTCGGGTATAGGAGGCTAACCAAAACCTGATGTTCTCAACCCCATATATTAAGCGTCATAATCGTCATATTCATCGTCAAAATCCATTTCTCTCTTTTTACGCCTCAAAAAGCCGAATATAGGGCGCTTCTCCCTGGCGTGTTCATCTTCATCAGCTTCTTCGTCATCATAGCGTATGAATTCTTCGTCGTTTGGGATATGTCTGGCCTTAGGCATATCTGTCCGAACATGCGCTTCATTGTCGACCGCGTCAGCGGTTCCGTCGCCATCCTTACTCTGTGCATTGGAAGCATCCGAAGCCGCCTTTTCGTACAGATGTTTAACCCCAAGCTCCGCACGGTTTTCCTCAATGGAATTGCGGTAACCATCTAAAAATCGTTCTACATCGGCCAATATCCCATCCGCATATACCTTTGCATTAATAAAAACGGTTTCAGCGCTGTGTTCAGCCTTTAGTTTTAACAGGTCGGCGCGGCGCTGAGCCTCGGTTATTATGGAGTGTTCGCTTACCTTCTGCTCATATTCCTTTTGCGCCGCCATACGCATCTCATTCGAACTCTTCTGCGCATCCTCGACAAGCTGTTTTGACTGTTTTCTGGCGCTCGTTATCATCTCATGCGCTCTGCTCTGCGCCTCTTCCAGCATCGCGTCCGCCCTTTCCTGAGCGGATGCTATAATATCCTCGGACTGCTGGCGCGCTCCATCTATTATTCTATCTGACTCAAGCAATATATTGTTGGCATGGCGGACATCGTCGGGTATCAACACTTTGATATCGCCAAGCAGGTCCTCAAATAAACTCATGTCGACAACACGCTTATCGTTGTTGCCTATACCCTTAGGCCGCGGACTCCCCTCAAGAATGTCCTCCAACCTTTCTATTACATCGTAGATGCGCACACCATTATTATTGCCTTCTGCCATCTTTACACAACCTTCCCATTATCATATTGAGGTTTATATCAGGAACCAGCCCTTCAGCGCTGCCCCCAAACGAACATATTTCCTTTACTACTGAGGAACTGATGCATGAAATTGCGGGGTCAGAACCAATGTATATCGTATTTATTTCTGGGTTGAGCAGTTTGTTTACAGCTTCAATGCCAGACTCATAGTCATAGTCCAAAGCTGAACGCAAACCGCGGATTATATAGGACGAATTGAGCGCTTTTGCGCAATCGACAGTCATGCCGCTGAAGGCTATTGTCCTAGCGTTCTTTATATCCTCGGCTTGCAACGCCCTTTCTATCATCTCAACCCGTTCATGGGCCGAAAAAGCGGGGATTTTAGCTACATTCTCAAGCACCGCCACATACAGCGTGTCAAACAGCCTGCACGAACGCTTGATTACGTCAAGATGGCCGATGGTGAAAGGATCAAAGCTGCCTGGAAATATTCCTGATACCATATCAGCAACCCCTTTCAAAAATTGATACCGCTACGCTTCCATATATCCGCGTTGGCCGCTTTACGGAACAATCTGGCGCTACTATATCGTACTTTGGCGAATGCTCGGCCACTACTATTCCGGTATCGGTTAGAATTCCGCTTTGAAATATCAGGTCCGCCGCCGCCTGTGCCAAGCCGGACAGGTATGGAGGATCGATAAACACTATATCTACCCTTTGCTTAGCCGCAGCTAATACGTCTATCGTGCCGCGAAAATCCAGTCCATATACCCTTGCCCTTTCTTCAAATCCGAGCGTTTTAATGTTGCCTTGAATTATATCGGTACAGACCCTCGACCTATCGTTGAAAATGGCATACCTTGCTCCCCTTGAGAGCGCCTCAAGGCCCATTGCTCCCGATCCGGCAAACAGGTCCAGCACGGTGCTGCCAGCAACCTGAAACTGTATAATTCCAAACACCGATTCCCTTACTCTGTCCAGCGTCGGCCGCGTATCCATCCCCTTTGGCGAGTCTATACGCCTGCCGCGTGCAATTCCAGAAATTATACGCAAATTCTCCTCCAGCAGTTGTCGTTAACAATCACTTTAACCTTTAAAGACGCATCCGGTCGCGCTTACCACGCAGTCCACCCTAGCATCATGGGGTTCCCAGGGGACCTCGCCGCAAACCTGTATATTAAAGCATAGCCCAGCTGCGTATGCCCTTGTGTCCGAAAGGACACGATCATAATATCCTCCACCCTGACCAAGCCTGCGGCAGTCCAGACCATAGGCTACCCCTGGAACTATCATAAAGTCGATGTCGTGAGCTCTTATAAGCTTGGACCTTCCTGTATCCGGTTCCAATATGCCGTACATTCCCCGAACAAAGGCGTCCTCATCATCCGGAATATAAAACTTAAGCTCTCCTCCGCCTGCACATAATGGAAACGCCACTCGCTTTTTAAAATCCCAAGCCAGCTTAACCGCATATGAAGGATCGCACTCAGTTGGCATTGCCATATATGCCAAGATCAATGATGAATCAAGAAATTCAGGCAGACCCGCAAGCCTTTCGCACGCTGACCTGGATTGGGCTTTACGCTCGTTTTCGGGCATATCCTTAAGAAGTTTGCGTATTCTGCTCCTCAGGGCAGCTTTCTTGTCGCGGGCCTGCATTGCCTCTCCTCTATAGCTCGCTGTGCGCTACTACGCCGCTAACCATGCACATTACGCATCTTGAGCGCACATCCAGCGGATGGCCTGAAAATACCGCAATGTCCGCGTCTTTGCCAGGCTCCAGGCTTCCTACCCTGTCGTCTATGCCCGCAATGCGCGCAGCGTTGATGGTTATGGACCTAAGCGCGGCGTCCTCGGGCATTCCCTCTTTTACGGATATTGATGCGCATACGGGAAGGTACTGCTGGGGTATCACCGGATGATCCGTCATCATGGCAAATTCTATTCCCGCATCGTACAGCGCCTTTGGCGCCTTAAAGCTCAGGTTTCTAAGCTCTATCTTGCTGCGGTTGGTAAGCAGCGGCCCGATTATGACGCCGCCGCAATTTCCCTCAGTCGCCTGTTTGAGCAAATCCGCGATCATATAGCCCTCGGTGCAGTGGTCAAGCGTGAAGCGCACGTCGAATTCATTGCATATACGTATTGCCGTAAGGATATCGTCGGCCCTGTGCGCATGTATCTTTAACGGCATTTCTTTACGTATCACCGGAAGCATCGCTTCCTTTCCCAAATCCCTTTCAGGCTTCTTATCCGGGTCGCTTTCAGCCTTTTTAAGTTTTTCATCGTATTCCTTTGCCTGCGTAAGCGCCTTGCGCAATATGGACGCTATCGCCATTCTGGTACCCGGCGTTCCCTTACTGCCGTAAACCCGTTTCGGGTTCTCGCCAAACGCGGCCTTCATGGCCACCGGCTGCTTGATTATCATGTCCTCAACGCTTTTGCCATAAAGCTTGAGCGCCACAAAGGTTCCTCCAACCACGTTCGCGCTGCCTGGACCTGTAACGGCGGTTGTAACGCCTGCGGCGACGGCTTCGCGAAAACACGGATCAAATGGGTTGACGCCGTCTATCGCTCGTAATTCAGGAGTGGTAGGATTTGAGCATTCGTTGCCGTCCGCTCCCTCCGCTCCCATACCGTCTTCAAACATTCCTATATGGGAGTGCGCGTCTATAACGCCCGGCATTATGAACTTGCCGCTCAGGTCAATCAAATCGGCTCCATCGAAGTCGACCGACTCGCCTACAGCCACGATTTTGCCTTCATCAACAGCTACATCGCCCGTGAAAGCGGGCCTAGTCATCGTAAGAACCGTTGCATTTTTTAATACCAGCATTTTCCTTCCTCCGTAAAACGTTCATTATATAACAATATAATAGCATATATGCCTACTTAACTTCAACACACATATGGATTTCACATACTTTTAAATACTGTTCTGTCAGCAGCTTTTACTATTAGTCGAATTGAATAACTGTTTGATTTTTATTGGCTTTGCTATATAATGATGGAGTTCAAAAACCTATAGGAGTAAATGATGAATTACGAGCAAGCTTTGGAATATATTCATGGTATCAACGCGCACGGAAGCAAGCTTGGGCTAAGCAGGACCAGAGAACTTCTGAACCGTATGGGTAATCCTCAGGATTCGCTCAGGTTTGTCCATATCGCCGGAACGAACGGCAAGGGTTCCACAGCCGCAATGATATCGCACGTGATGGTCGCGGCGGGGTATGTAACCGGTCTTTATATCTCCCCATTTATCAACAGGTTCAACGAGAGGATCCAGCTTAATAATGTTCCTATAGCGGACGATGAGCTGGCTGAGCTTACCGAGTATGTCAAAGGCATATCGGACAGTATGGACGATCCCCCAACCGAATTTGAAACCATCACCGCCATTGCTATGGAATACTACAGACGCAAAGGCTGTCAGATAGTAGTGCTGGAGGTAGGGCTTGGCGGCGAACTGGATTCAACCAATGTCATAAAAACCCCTGAGGTTGCGGTAATAACGGCTATAAGCTTTGACCATACCCGCGTCCTTGGAAACACCTTAGCTGAGATAGCCTCGGCAAAGGCCGGAATAATCAAGGAGGGCGGAGACGTAGTTATTTACGGGCAGGAACCCGACGCTGAATCGGTATTTAATCAGGTATGCCAAAAAAGGCACGCAAGGATGTATAAAACCGATTTTTCTAAGTTAAAAACACTTGAAGCTGCTCTTGACGGCCAGGAGTTTTGCTTTGGGCGCTTCCACAGGCTTTTTCTGCCTCTGATCGGATCATACCAGCCCAAAAATGCCGCGGTTGCCATCACTGCGCTGGAGGTGCTTAAAAATAAAGGGTTCGCGATTACTGACGACTCCATTGTAACGGGTTTATCCAATACCCGCTGGCCTGGCAGGTTTGAGGTGCTGTCAAAATCCCCCGTGTTTATTGTTGACGGCGGCCATAATCCTCACGGAGTACGTGGAACCACTGACAGCATAAGGCGTTATTTTCCAGATAAAAAGGTGGTTTTCGTGCTCGGCGTAATGGCTGATAAGGATATTTCGGACATGCTTTACAATATAGCTCCCCTTGCAAGCAAAATCTTTACAGTGGCGCCCGATAATCCCAGATCTATGCCGGCCGGAGAGCTTGCCTCCCTTGTGAAAAACGCCGGTATCGAATCGCACGCATGCGGCAGCGTGAAGGACGGCGTAGCGATGGCGATAGCATCGGCTGGCAAAGAAGGGATTGTATGCGCTATAGGCTCCCTGTATATGGCGGGCGAAGTCCGCAGCTGTTTTAACTCAATTAAATAAACTATTGGAGGCTGCTATGACAAGAATACTTAAAGGATCCACCGTATCAAAATTGATTATGGAAAAAACGCGCAAAGATATAGAGGTTTTGCATGCTATAGGCGTTATGCCGGTATTGTGCATAATACGTGTTGGCGATAACCCTGACGATGTTTCCTATGAAAACGGAGCTGTTAAAAAGGCTATTTCGCTCGGCATAGGCGTACAAAAAAAAGTGCTTGATAAAAACGCCAGCCAGGAGGAGATAATCAGGGTTATAGAGACTGCAAACCGCGATGATTCTATACACGGCATTATGGTATTCAGGCCTCTTCCAAATCACATTGACGACGCCGCGGTCAGAAATGCGCTCGACCCCCGTAAGGATGTCGACGGAATTTCGGATAAATCTCTCGCAGGCGTATTTACGGGTTCGAACGTTGGATATCCGCCGTGTACAGCCCAGGCATGTATCGAAATCCTTGATAATACCGGAATAGAAGTCTCTGGCAAGCGCGCAGTCGTCGCCGGCAGAAGCCTTGTTGTTGGAAAACCCGCGGCGATGATGCTCTTAAAGCGCAACGCAACCGTAACAATATGTCATACTAAAACGGACGACATGCCCTCGGTATGCAGGGAAGCGGACATACTTATTGTAGCCGTGGGCAAGGCCGGCGTAATCGGACGTGATTACATAAATAAGGGTCAAACTGTCATAGATGTCGGAATAAACTCAGCTCCCGACGGAACGCTTTGCGGGGATGTGCGCTATGATGAAGCGCTCGGCATAGCGGGAGCAATAACGCCCGTTCCTGGAGGAGTTGGAGCAGTTACAACGGCTGTGTTAATGAAGCATGTCGTTGATGCTGCGCTGCGAATGTCAAAAAGGAATTAGCGTGCTTATCGAAACCCAATAACCTGATTTATATTAGGGTTTATAATAAGGGCCGCCTGCAAGCGGATAGTATAGACTTGTAGGGCCTGTTTGAGGCCATGCTTTAAGGCGAATTCATTTAATTTTGCACCTTGACCCGCCTCCCTTCAAAAAACGATGGCGAATCTTTCACGGATTGCTGCTATCGGCTTTTCTATTGCGTTTGCCCAACTCGGGAGATTAACTGTATTTTTCATTTCCACAGGCATTGCCCGCAGCTGTTTCAAGGGAACGCAGAACTAAAGCAGCGTCATTTGTACGGCGCTGCTTTATAATTTTTTAGCGAACTAAAGACGTTATCCACCGCTTCTTATACAGCGCTTTTTTTCACCGCACATATATAGCATTTCTTCAGCGTGCCGCAAGGCGGATTCCGACTCAGAACTAATGCCCAGAATACGCGCTATCTCATGCTTGCGCTCATCCATCGTTAAAGAACGCACGCTTGTCCTGGCGCCATCCTCTCCGTCACTCTTCTCCACAACAATATGAGCGTCGGCATACGCCGCAATCTGGGGAGAATGGGTGACGCAAAGCACCTGATGGACTGCGGCTGTATGCACAAGCTTCTCTCCCACCATGCCGGATATTCTCCCGCTTATTCCGACATCAATTTCGTCGAAAATCAGGGTGGGGATATTATCGGAGCCGGCTATAATCGTTTTTAAGGCCAGCATTATTCGGGACATTTCGCCCCCGGACGCAACCTTTGCAAGCGGTTTAAGCGGTTCCATGCTGTTTGATGTAAGAAGGAACTCTACCTTGTCCGTGCCGTCGGGACTAAACTCCGCCTTTGTTTCAAAACTGGTCGAAAACCGCGCATTTTTAAGTCCCAGGTCAGCCAGATGCCCTTCAACCTCCCCGCTCAGCTTCTCGGCTGCTGAGTGCCTGAGTCTGCTTAGCTCGCCCGCTGCCTCGTTATAGTCGTTCTCACACCGTTTAAGCTCGTTTAGTATGCTTTCCCTGGCCTCGTCCGCGCAGGTGAGCCGCTCCAATTCCTCCTGATCCCTGTTGCGGAACTCCAGTATGTCCCTTATTCCGCCCCCGTACTTTCGCTTTAATCCAGCTATGAGGTACAGTCTTGATCCTATTTCATCAAGGCGCTTTGGGTCATATTCAAATGAGGACTGCATATCCCTGACGCTGTATCCAACATCCTCAAGCGCATAATACGCGTCGTTCAGCCTGTCAGCCGCCTCTTTATACAGCGGTGATATTGCGGATATACCAACCAGCGCATCCGCAGCTGACCGCGCCTTTGACAATATCGAAGCCTCGTCTCCGCTCAGCAGTTCATGGCACACGGATAGCGCGCCCATGATCCGCTCCGCGTTTGCAAGAACGGACTGTTCCTCCTGCAGCGCTTCCTCTTCCCCTTCCTTGAGGTCGGCCGAATTGATTTCATTTATTCTAAAGTTTAATGCGTCTATGCGCCTCATTCGCTCTGGTTCAGACAAAAATCCCGTTTCAAGCTCACCCTTTAGCCGCCGGTATTCGCCGTATAATTTCAAGAGCCTTTCCTTAAGCGCTGAAACTCCGGCGCCTGCATAGGCGTCCAGATAGCGTATATGGGCGGACGGCGACAGAAGCGATTGATGCTCGTGCTGACCGTGTATATCTATCAAATATGACGTAATATCCTTTAAAGCGGAAATGGTCACAGGAATGCCGTTAAGCCTACATACGCTTTTGCCAGACACGTATATTTCGCGGGAAATTATCAGCTCGTCGTCAAAATACTCTATTTCAAGTCCGTTTAGAAATTCGCAGGCCTCGTTGCATCCGGATATGTCAAAAACAGCCTCCACCTTCGACTTTGACGAGCCGCTCCTAATCAGTCCACGGCTCGCCCTCTCACCCAAGATGAGGCTGACAGAATCAATAATTATAGATTTGCCAGCTCCAGTTTCGCCCGTTATCACATTAAAGCCAGGTGAAAGATCAAGATCAAGCTTGTCTATAAGCGCAATATTCTCAATTAGTATGCGTTGGAGCATAGTTCCTCCGCGCCATCTAACACATGAGCTCTTTAAATCGTGAAAGCACCTCTTCTACAAGCCCATCGTCCTTGATGGCGACAAATACGGTGTTATCACCGGCAACCGTGCCGGCCACCTCATCCCACTCAAGGGAATCTATGGCTTCCGCCGATGCCGCGGCTGTTCCGGTTATCGTCTTTACTATAATCAGATTGCCCGCCGATGTCAACGATGTTACAGAATGAGAAAATATCTTCATAAACCGGTCCTGCAGTCCCGTCTTAGTAACGTCCGAAGTAGCATATTTGTATCTGCCGTTATCCATCAGCACCTTTACAAGCCTGAGTTCCTTTATGTCGCGTGAAACAGTAGCCTGCGTTACATGTATTCCATGTTCGCGCAATAGCTTGGCCAGATCATATTGTGTTTCTACGCTATAGTTGGATATCAATTCGATTATAAGTGCATGTCTTGCTGGCTTCAAGTGAATACCCCCGATTCATTATATTATATTCTATCATATTCGTCTTAATATAACCAAGACGAATATGCGGTCAACCTTAACTTAAATAAACATATCTATGCTAAAAATATGCCGCTAATGGACAACATCTATAGTTTTACATATTTTACCAGCAATTTCAAGCTAAAAATGACTACAACCTTAATATTGTAGATACTTTATATGCAATTATCTTAGTTTCTCATCTATAAGTTTATATTCGTTTCGCTCATTAAGCCTTATAAGCCCCATTGATGCTATAGAGCGTCTAACTATCATTTCATCGCCGGGATATAAGTCCATATTGTCAACTCCATCCGAAGAAAAGCGCGCCTCGTCTCTTGCGGTAAGCTTTATAACAGCATCCCGTGACAATACTACCGGGCGGATTCCTAGGGAATGTGAGCATATCGGTGTAACAGATACCGCTTCAAGCCCAGTTGATATTATCGGCCCTCCCGCTGAAACCGAATAACCCGTTGAACCGGCTGGAGTGCTTATTATTATACCATCGCAGTATACGCTTCCAGCATCCATTCCGTCAAAGCACATATCAATGTGAGCCACTGAAGAGAAGCATTTTTTATATAGTATAAAATCATTTACGCACATAAAACTTTTGTCTTTTACTGTGCATTCAAGCATCATATATGTTTCTATATTATAGTTTCCTTCAATAATTCGCGTCATTGCCGACTCAAGCGAACTAAGATCCGTCTCGCTCAGGAAACCTATCCTTCCAACGTTTACCCCAAGGATAGGCGCCCTTGTCCCGCATCCCTTGACCATCCAGTGAATGGCCCGCAATATGGTTCCATCACCCCCGATAGCGAGAAGCACGTCTACCGTACCGCCTTCATAAATGGTATCAGGTTTCCCGCAGTCGGCCCACCTTACCCCAACGCGGTCCAGAATGGACTTAGCGGCACTTACAGCTTCTAACGCCCGTTTCTTATTTGGATTTGCAAATATGCCAGCAATAATGTTTTGGCCTTTTATATTCTCCATATCATTCGTCCCTGCCGCAATGCTTTGCCGCCAGCTCGTCATGAGATCTATCCACCGTACGCGTAACCATTTCGCTGATTTTGGCGGTATCTCCCATTGCGGTTCCACGATCCTTTTTTAGTATCAGAAGAAACTCTATATTACCCTTTGGGCCGGTTATCGGGGAATAGTCCATACCAATTATAGCATATCCGCTTTTTTCAGAAAATAAGGCTATGTCGGTTAAAACGCCGCGGTGGGTTTCTGGCGAACGAACAACCCCATTCTTGCCTACCTTATCCCTGCCCGCCTCAAACTGAGGCTTGACAAGCGCTACAACTATCCCTCCCTGTTTAAGGCAGTCGTATAGTGGAGCCAGTATCAGCTTAAGCGAAATAAACGATACGTCTACGGACGCAAAATCCAGATAACCTTCATACCAGGATGGCTCCATATTCCTGGCGTTATGACGCTCGAGCACTATAACACGCGGATCGTTGCGCAGCTTCCAGTCGAGCTGCCCGTATCCTACATCAACCGCAAAGACCTTTTCCGCGCCGTAGGTAAGCATACAATCCGTAAACCCCCCTGTCGACGCGCCGATATCGGCGGCAAAGCATCCGGTTAAATCCAAGGCATTTGCGTCAATAGCCTTTTTTAGCTTAAGTCCGCCCCTGCTCACAAAGGGTATGGGGTCCTCTTTAACCGTTATTAAGTCGCCGCTGGACACGGGAGCGCCGGCTTTGTCAATTCTAATTCCGTTTTTATACACAACCCCGGACATGATGAGGGATCTTGCCCTTTCTCTGCTGACAGCAAGGCCTAGCTCAACCATACGTATATCGGCTCGTATATTATTGCCGGATTTCATATTGTATCAAGCGCCTCCTTCAGTCTCCTCCTTATCTGCTTAGCAGTAAGGCCGCAGATTTCATCCTGCTCAGATACAGTAGCATGTCCTACGGGATGGTCCATAACGCCTAAATTTACAAGCCTTACGGCTTTCCCGCAAACCGCCTGGGCTATTAAAGCCCCAAAACCGCACGTTGTTATCCCGTCCTCCAGCGTTATTATAACATCCGAGGATTCAATAAGCCTATCAAGCACGCTCCTGTCAAGCGGCCTGATAAACCTCGCGTTTATCACTCCCACCGATAGGCCTTCCGCAGCTTCAAGCGCGGTCTGTACAAGCCTTCCGGTTGCAATTACATTAACGTTTTTTATTTCCCGCAAAACGTTCCATCTTCCATATTCTATATCATCGTTTATGCCCAATGTTTCAATAAGCACGCCGCGATTATATCTTATCGCGCTGGGCTTATCCAGCGTTAAGGCGTGTCTTAGCATCATACGCAGCTCCTCCTGCGAGGCGGGAGAATAGATCGTAATCCCAGGGGCGCTTAGAAGATAAGCAATATCGTAAACGCCCTGATGGGTTTCGCCGTCCTCGCCCACTAGGCCGGCCCGGTCAACAGCCAATATTACGGGCAGCTGCTGCAGGCAAACATCGTGTATAATCTGATCATAGGCCCTCTGCAGGAATGTCGAATATATTGCCGCTACAGGACGCATGCCGCCTGCCGCGAGTCCGGCGGCGAGCGTAACAGCGTGCTGCTCGGCTATGCCGACGTCAAAGAAGCGGTCTGGGTACAGTCTGAAGAAATCCGAAAGGCCTGTTCCGCTTGCCATTGCGGCGGTTATTGCGCATATTCTAGGATCATAACCAGCCAGGCGCGAAAGCTCCTCTCCAAATATTTTTGAGTTGCTTGCCGATGGTTTCCGTTTAAGCGCCCCGGTCTCCTTATAAAACGGCGCTACGCCATGAAACAGCTCTGGATCCCGTTCGGCCGGAGGATAGCCTTTCCCCTTTTTTGTCACCACATGGATTGCTACAGGCTTGTCAAAGCCCTTTGCCTTTCCAAGCACTTCCAATAGTTCGTGGATGTTATGCCCGTCTACAGGCCCTATGTATGTAAAACCCATCGCCTCAAACCATATGTTGCTTGGCAGCATAAAGTATTTAAGTCTGTTTTTGAATTTCTCAATGCGCTTTGCCGCCCACTTTCCTACCCTTGTGCGGTCAAGGATACGGACAGTCGACTTTTTCAACGACCTATAACCCCTGCTTGCCCTCATCAGGTTCAAATGCTTGCTCATTGCGCTTGCGTTATAGGATATAGACATATCATTGTCATTTATAACCACAATAATCGGCAGCTGGCGCTGTCCCGCGTCGTCCAGGGCTTCATACGCCATCCCGCCGGTAAGAGCCCCGTCCCCTATCACCGCCACAACGGCGCCTTTCTCCCCTTTTAGGCGCTTTGCGCATAAAATTCCAAGCGCGGCTGATACAGAGGTGCTCGAATGGCCGGTTTCAAATATATCGCAGGGGCTTTCACTCCTCTTAGGGAACCCGCTTATTCCTCCAAGACGCCTCAAACGTTTAAAGCCTTCGCGCCTGCCTGTGAGTATCTTATGAATGTATGCCTGATGACCTACGTCAAATATCAGGGAATCCTCAGGCACGTCAAAAACGCGGTGCAGCGCTATTGTAAGCTCTACAACGCCCAGGTTTGAGGCAAGATGGCCTCCATTTTCAGATACGGAGTCGACAAGAAACGAACGAATTTCTTCTGCAAGCGGCTCAAGGTATGTGCTGCTCAGCGACTTAAACTGTTCGATACTATTGATCTTACTCAAAATCGGATATTTCTCCATCATCGAAGCATTACTTCGCACTGGATTTTTTCCGTTCGCCGTTTTTGGAAAACAGCGCAAACAACTTTCCAACCATAAACACTATCCTTTGGCTGTGCTTCGTCGCGATACGCTTGCCCGACGCTTTCCCGCTTACGGTTATCGCGGCTATAAGCGCTGATATAGCAACATTTACTATCAATGCTTCTGTAGTTGCGGCGGAGATTATTATTGACGCCGCAACGGCCGCGCCCATCGCTCCCGACACTATTCCGCATATATCGCCTACAACGTCGTTACAAATATTGGCCACCATGGCTGAGTTTTGAACGAGCCTTATTGAGTGTTTTGCTCCGCGAATCCGCTTTGACGCCATAGCCGTATATGCCGTAACGTCCTGTATGGTCACTGCCACGCCGACTATATCAAATAAAATCCCAATAAATATTATAAATACCAGTACGAATACCGCCACATACAGCGGCACCCCAAGCAAAACCGTTTCAGACAAAAAGCTTAACACAAGCGCTATCGCCAATGTGATAAAAAAGACCTTTACAGGCCAAATATCTCGCTTTTTCTTGCGGCGCCTGTTCTTGGCGTCGCTCTTCTTTTGTTGTGTATCCATACATCTCCACATGCCATATATAGATATATGGTGGTGGCACATTGAGTAAACTTTGCGCCTTAAGGTCCGGCTAGATTTCCTCGCCCGCCACTCCCCGTCGCCGTTAGAAGCGGTTTCCCATTATGTCGGACGCTGCGCTGTCTCCATACGCAGGGCCGGACTGCCACTTAGCGCGCACCGTAATCCCCAATATGCCTTAATTCCAACAGTCTAGGAGCTTTCCTCAGCAGCTTTGCCATCCCCTAGCCTCTTTTGCAGTACAGGTTTCAAAAGGGTTATGCAGAATTGCCAAACCGCCTTATTCCCCTGACACCACTCAAGGCAGGCTACACTGTACACAGCGTTTACCGCAATACAGGTTTAATCCTATTGAGTAATCGAACTCAAGTTGCCGACCACCCATATAGGTCTCCACGAAGAACGGGTCGCCTTCCGCATGCCTTTGCAGACCGCCCGGTCTTCTTAACTCCCAGCATAAACCCCCGACTGGCATCGAAAGCAAACACCAGGAACTTCATCGATGTGCCCTCAACGGATTTTTAGGCCCGCTTTCAGGAACAGCATTGCTGACTAGAATACTGCACCACCATTATTATTTTGCCACAGCGTGCAGTCAAATGCAAGCGTCAATATTTCCTGTCCATCGTCATTCCGATAAGCGAACTGAAGAACTCCGTGTCCCCGTCAATTCTATACAGTGCCTTTCTCGCCCTTTCGGAAGCATTTTCAGCCATAATCCTTGATTGCTCCAATCCAAAAAGGGTTACATAGGTGAGCTTTTTAGTTTTTGCGTCCTTGCCTATGCTTTTGCCAAGTGCATTAATGTCTCCTGTGCAATCCAGAATATCGTCCGTAATCTGAAACAGCATTCCAAATGCATCCCCAAATTCCATTAACGCACAAATCCATTGCGAATCGGCGCCCCCCACATACGCCCCTGCCAGTACCGACGCCCTGATTAACGCTCCGGTCTTGTCCTTATGTATCGACCTTAACGTATCCTCACTATAATCATCGTCCAAAGAGGCTTTTATATCCTTCATCTGTCCCGCTATCATTCCAGTAGCTCCAATCGCTCTTGCCACCTCCCTGACCGCTTTAAAATAGCCCTCGTTCTCACGATGCCGATCCAAGCCGTCAAGCATAAGTTCAAATGCCGATGAAAGCAGCGCATCGCCGGCAAGTATAGCGGTTGCCTCTCCAAAAGCCTTATGATTTGACGGTTTGCCCCTCCTGAAATCGTCGTTATCCATAGCGGGCAAGTCGTCGTGTATTAATGAGTATGTATGAAGCATCTCTATCGCCCCCGCTATCGGCAACGCGGTGGTAACATCCCCTCCAGCTAGCCTACAGGCAGCCAGCGTCATGCATGGCCTAAGGCGCTTCCCCCCCGCTTCCAGACTGTAAAGCATTGAAGCCTGAAGCGGTGCGGGGATGAGAGCGGTTTTTACGTATGACAATATATATGGTTCCACCATAGACCTATACTCGTTTAACACAGGGGCAAGCTCCATATTAATCCTCCGTATCCTCTGTCATCGTCTCCGAAGCCTTCTCTATACGCCCTTCATACTCTTCAAGCATATCCTTGCACAGCCTGGCAAGCGACATCCCCTTTTCATAAAGCTCCACCATCTCGTCAAGCGGCATGCTCTCGTCCGTAAGCCGACGCGTAATATGCTCAAGCTCGCTCATGGCGTCTTCATATGTCATCCTTTTGCTTTCCACGATCAACCCTCCTTGTTCTTTATTTCAGCCTCGGCTGTTCCGTCGCGCATTATCAGTTCAATGCGTTTTCCGGTTGTTAAATCATCCGTGGAGTACAGATAATCCCCACCTTTTGATCTTATCATAGCAAAACCCCGCCTCAGCACATTTTCAGGTCCGCATAGCCGTAGGCTTTCAGCGATACCTTGCATGCGGTTCCTAAGGTTGTCCATTGACGAGTCCATGCCGTTCCTAAGCGCTTTAATATTACCATCCGATCTATCCTGTTGTTTATATATCGCATGCATTATATCCATTTTAACATGCGGGGCCGTTATTTCTCTCGCTCTGCTCCTGCCGTTGCTTAATCTTAAATTAGCAGCCCCGTCGATTGAGTCTATTCTTGTCGACAAACTTTGCCGACCCGCGTCGATGCGATAGACTGGAATCATAACCGCATGTGAGGAGGTTATGGAGCTGACACGCGCCTGCCTCTCAGATATTTTACTTTTTACGGCTTTGGTCATATTGCTCTGTACGGCGCTTAACGACGCCATAATCGACTCCATCTCAGGGGTGCACAGCTCAGCCGCGGCTGATGGCGTAGGAGCGCGCATGTCGGCTGCAAAATCCGATATTGTGTAGTCGGTTTCATGGCCAACAGCGCTAACCACCGGTATCGAACAGTCGTAGATTGCCCTGGCCACATCCTCATCATTGAACGGCCAAAGATCTTCAACGCTTCCCCCTCCCCTGCATACGATGAGCACGTCGGCCAGTTTGAGCCTGTCCATTCTCCGTATCGCGGCGGCAATCTGCGCGGCGGCTCCCTCTCCCTGTACGGCAGTGGGGCAGAGCAGTATATTCATCTTTGGAAATCTTCTCGTTACGACATTTTTGATATCCGAGTATACTGCGCCCATCTCTGACGTTACCACGCCTATACATCTGGGCAGCGCCGGAAGCGGCTTTTTATGCGACTCGTCAAACAACCCCTCTTTAGACAGCTTCTCCTTAAGCCGCATGAAGCGGGCGTACAGCTCCCCCTCCCCCTGCTGCTCCATCTCCTTTACGTATAATTGATAACGCCCCTCCTGTGTATATATGCTTACATAGCCTCTGGCAGTAACGGACATTCCGTTTGACGGCTTAAATCCTAAGCCGAACGAATCGGGCTTAAACATAACGCAGCTTATCACTGAAGCTTCGTCTTTTAGCGAAAAATAAGCGTGCCCCGACGTGTGGCGCTTATACCCTGAAATCTCACCCTTTACACTGATATTTTTCAGCAGAAAGTCACGGCGAAGCAAATTTGCAGCATAATCATTTAGCTGGCTAACGCTCAATACCAACTCAGCCACCGCTCTTATACATCCTTTCAAATTCATGCCGCGCCTTCAGAGCGACCCCTACCGCATTGTCCGACGAGAGCTTGGGCAACGCAAATTCAACGATAATTTCCCTCTTTCTAGATTTAAGCCTATTGACGAGCAGGTTTCTGAGAATACCGCTTGACGCCACGCCTCCGGCAAGCAGATACCGATTTATTCCCGTCTTTTCCAAAGCGTTTATGATCATCTTCGCAAATGTCCTGGCCAGGCATTCGTATAAGGCACGAGCTATTTTGGCATGATCCTCCGCACCGTCAACCATGCCTATCAGCCGCGTTTCAGCGCCTGAAAAGGAACAGTTCAAGTTATTTACCGAACTTGGAACGATTATATCCGAACAATCCGTTTTAAGCGCAAGCTCCTCCATCCGCTTGCCCGCCGGAAAAGTGCAACCCATTCTAACCCCTATCCGGTCCACAAGCTGTCCTGCGTGAATATCCAGCGAACCGCCGAGCTTGGTTATATTGAAGCATTCGTCAACTAATAGTAACTCTGTCGTTCCCCCTGATATATGCATTGCGATAAACGGGCTGCCGCAAAAGGCTGCGTTTGAATATAATGCCGCCATTATATGGCCCTCCTGATGCGAGGTTTCAAACATCGGTATGCTAAGAGCCGACGCAATCGCCCTTGCAGCCATTGTGCCAACCAGGAATACCGGCATATATGAATCTGGCGCAGGATTTGGAACAGAACTAACCGCCAACGCGCCAATATTTCCTTTATCAAGTTCGTTAAGCGCCGAGTGCAGCATTTTATCCAGATTTCTTGTATGCAAAAATACCCCTTCGCTTTGGCGCAGGCCCCGCCCTCCAGGTGCCACCGCTAAAGGGGTTCTCATATCAACAACTATAGAATTATGGCTGACGCATGCTATCGAAGTAGTATAGCAGCTGGTATCTATCCCTAAGAATATCATTGTTCTTCCGCCGTCTTTTTCCTGCTCAGAGTACCCAATATGCCATTTACAAACGACGATGAGCTAACATCTCCAAAACGTTTTGCAAGCTCAACAGCCTCGTTGATTGAAACGCTGTCCGATATACAGTCGCAATATAGTATTTCGAATATGGATATTCTGAGAATGCATAATTCGACCTTGGAAATACGCTGTATCTCCCATCCTATCGACAATTCGCCTATAATCGAATCTATTTTATCCTCATTGTCTGCAACGCCGCTTAAAAGCTCGTTGGAAAAATCAATGTCCTCTTGCTTCGGGGTTTCGGTAATGCCCGATTGCTCAAGAATCGCCTCATATGTATCGTCACCCCCAAACATGCGGGCAAAGGCCAACTTCATCGCCACTTCTCTGGCGGTTCTTCTGCTCATATATTCCTCCAGGCCGGTTTAATACGCAATTATATGATTATCGGTTATCCTTAAATATCGCATCAAAAAAGGCTTTTATGCTTCCCCTGCCCCCCTTGTCAAGCAAGCGTCCCATAAAATAGCAAACCGTAACAACGGCAGCTATTAAAATGGTTCTCCAAAAACCTATGGTAAAGCAGAGTATCAGCACCAGCAGGCCGATTAAAACCAGCAGAATGCGCCACTTATGCCTATTAAGAAATTCGGTTAAATTTGAATTCATAGCAGCACCCCGCCTAACTTATAGCCGGTTGTTGGGCCGCCTGATGAGATGGATTTACCACCAGAATCCTTACATCCGTTACCTGAATGCCTGAATATTTCTCTATATGCTCCTTCAGGCTATGCGACAGTTCGTCCGTAAACTCTGGAATGTTGGTTTCCGGCATGAGCGCTATCTTTATATTTACGTTAATTCCTTGAGCCGATGCTCCAATCGCCGTAACACACTCGCGGATCTGCTTTTGCGACTTGCAAAACCTCTGCGCCATATCGTCGAGGGCGGCAAGCGCTATATATGTAGTCCCTACTTCCGAAGCCCTTATCAACGCCGCGCTTAGCGCCGATTGTTTTTGACCTGAAACCCCAAAGAACAGCAGTCTTATTGCGATTATAAGCAAAAGCAATCCTATAACCCCCGTCATAAGCGCCCCAACAGGCCCTGTGTATGGATAGCTAAGCACGCTGTCAACCATCTGTGCGCTTATAAATCCTGCCGCCATACCTATCAGTGCCAGTGCGACGGCGATCACAACAATAAGCAAAAGTGCCAGAAGTATTTTATCAAACAGTTTCGGCTTCATTTCCGTTTCTCCTTCAGAATATCATATTCGGACGGACACCTTAACGGCTCCGCCCGAATCCTCTTCTATTTGTTATTCAATGCTGTTGGAACAAAGAACTATTCGCCGGATTCCGGCAGCTGCTTATCCTCCGGTTTTGCGAAGTTTATAGCCTGTACAAACATATTAACGCGGACAACTCTCAGCCCTGTCATGGTTTCAACCGCATTCTTAACTTCCTGTTGAACCTTTGAGCATACCTCGTGGATGCGATATCCATATTCAATTACTACACTGAGGTCAATCGCTGTCTCCTCCGTGCCGACTTCAACCTTCACGCCCTTTGTAAGGTTCTTTTTGCCAAACATCTCGGTAAAACCTTCGACCATGTTGCCGCTCATGGATGTCACGCCCTTAACTTCCGCCGCAGCAAGTCCGGCGATGGTGGCAACCACGTCGGGAGCGAACACTATCTTTCCACCCTCGTTTGAGAGTACATCGGTGCTGATATCATTTTCGGGTGTCATAGTTATTTCCTCCTTATTGGGTATAATCTCTTACGTGTGGATTAATCCACCGATTATATAATCATTATACCAGAAAACACCGTTAATGCAATCAAAAACATTAAACAAAGGTGTTTTTTCTGAAAAGATTGGACACGATCAGTTATTTGCGCTTACCTTGATGTTTTGGGCCTCCTCTCCTGTTTCGCGTTTTACTATATCAAGTATTTGAGCCACATCCTCATTGGTAAGCGTTGAGGCGTCGACAATCACATTGACCGACCCATAGTGAAAGGTAACCGCCGCGTCCGTAAAACCTTTCGCCTTTAACAGGCTCTCAATGGTAAACTCCTTTTCCATACAATCCACTATTTCAGTCATCTGCTCCTGCGCATCCTTAAGGGTTTCAGCGTCTGTGTTCTCGTTATTGATAATGGCGTTGAGGTATTCAATCTCCCTGTTTCGTGTTTGCTCACGGCTGGTTCTGAAATCTGCAAAGTAATTCGTACCGGCGCTCGACTGTATTGAAGTATCAATATCCGTCCCGCCGGCTGAATGCGTCGGCGGCGGACTGGGCGCGGGAGAGGATGTTTGACCGTTGAGCTGTACGTTTAAGTATACGGCTCCAATAAGCAGCGCGGCTACCACCGCAATAATTCCGACCGTTCTGGCGTTTACCTTTAGCTTTTTCATAATATTAGCACCTTCCTTTTCTATTGTTCCATTTCGAATACTTCTATGCAATCGTCATCTATCCCAAGCACCGTCTTAACGGCATATTGCAAATTCAGCTTTACTGCTATATCCTCAGCGCCCTCAGCTACAACTATTACGCCGCGCACAAGCGGCTGCACCTCCGTAAGCACGATCGGTTCGTTCCCGCCATTCTTAGATATTGTTGCCGGAGAAGAGGATTCGGTATTGGTCTGCGACTCGCTCCCATCGCTGCCTGACGAGCTGTTTTGCTGTGTATCAGTGGACATCGCCGGTACCAGCCTTGATGTAGTTTCATATGTAATCATCACTTCAACCCTTCCAACGCCCTTTATGCCCGACAGCGTTTTTGCAAGCCGCTCTTCCAATCCTGATTCAGTAGAGACTGAAACCTCTGATACCACTACATCGTTGTCTTTTGGTTCTTCAGGGCTTTTGGGTATAATTGTAGATACATATATAAGCACCGCGGCCAGGCCCAGCGCTACATATATTGCTATCTCCAGTTTTTTATTGCCTTTTATTTTGGCAATCAGC
The DNA here is from genome assembly GCA_900544965.1 of uncultured Eubacteriales bacterium. GTDB lineage: Bacteria > Bacillota > Clostridia > Christensenellales > CAG-138 > UMGS946. The sequence goes on from UQXE01000001.1 coordinate 56,892, forward strand.
GTATCCCACATCTTCGTTTTGCCCTGCATTTAATCTCACCTCCCGCGTCTAAAAGTAAAACAGGCTGACAATAGGCTCCGCAATGGTTAAAAGCACCGCCATATCTATGACCTTCTCCGCGCTGGATTTCAGCTTTCCATCGGGCAGCGCGAACTTTAGAAGCATCGCAGTTATGGATACCGCCGCAATCTTTATAATCTGTTGATATATCCATTCCATATCATCACCCACTTATATATATGTTTCCCGTACCGATGATTATGCCAATCGTTATTATAAACATAAGACCGCAGCCTATCACCGCCGCGAACAGGTATCCCGCGATATCGGCCACCGACGACAGCATTTTTGGAAGGCTTGAAGAGGCAATGGGTTCGCATATAGCGGCAGCTATTCTAAGGGTAAACATTGTGCACGCTATCTGAATAAGCGGTGACGCTACGCGGCCCACGGCTATTAAAATTGAAGCTATTCCCGCCGCGTTTTTCACGATCATTGAGCATCCCATAACAGTATCTACCGTGCCTGAAACCATGCCTCCAATTATCGGGACAAATTTATCTATGGCGAACTTTGCCGTCTTTAGCGAAAGGCCGCTTACCGAAGATACGGCTATCCCCGAAATCGCGGTTATGCCAATATATAGCGTAAACATGAACCCCAGTATCCATTTAGCCGAATTTTTACTTAGAGAGTATAGCTGGCCAAGCTGTGCCCGTCCAGTCAAGTTGTTGATAAGAGCCAGAACGCCCCCGGCGAGCACAATGGGCACTATCAGGGACTGAATTACCTTGATTACTGTGCTGCTCAAAAAGGCCAGAAGAGGGCTTATTGCGGCATTTGCCTCTATTCCTCCCGCTGCGGACAGCATGGTGGTCATTACAGGCAATACAGCTTCTGTAAGATTGGCTATCCCCCCTATTGCTTTTCCCGCTATACCCGCCATACGCCCCAATGCATATACGACCAAGCCTACCGCTAGCCCATAGCAGATAAAGCCCGTCAATGTCTTTAGCCCGCTTTTCTCCTTTCCGCCTATAAGTATATCCGCGAATCCGCCTATAAGCGCCGAACAGAGAAAGCCGGCAAGCAGCCCAAGGTTTGACGCCAACTCGGACCGCACCATCCCCAGAATTGATTCCAACGTTTCCCCGGGTTCAATCGCCGCTTCACCGGCCGCCTGTTGATATATAATATCCGAAGCTGTTTCGCCCTTAAACACATCCCATTCCATCGCGTCCAGCTCGGACTGCCACTCAGACAGATCGTAACCTCCAAGCTGCGACCGGATTTCCCAATCGATGTCTTCAATCGTATCGCTTTCAACATTGTCGTCCGCCGCCAACACGTAAGCGGGCAACATCAAAAGCATTATGACGGCCAGCAGCAGCATTCTGACATGGGTCCTGATCATGGCACCAGCTCCAGAATCATATCCAATATTGAAAATGCGGTCGGCGCCGCCGCAAGCAGGATCATAACCCTTCCGGCAAGCTCGACTTTGGACGCTATTGCGCTTTCACCCGCATCCGTACATATCTGCGCCGCAAGCTGGATTATATACGCTATTCCCACTACCTTGAATATCAGCATGATGTAATCGCTGTTAAGGCCATAGCTGGCGGCGGCGTTTTTTACGGTATCAACAAACCCGGTAATCTCCCCCACCACAACTATGAGCAGCGTAATACCTGCCGCTATACTCACCTGTATCGCCATCTCCGGCTTGTACGACCGTATCACCATCACAAGCGTAACCGCGATAATCGCAATTCCCACTATTTTGAATATTGCCATATCTAATCACCCATTTAATACAGGCCAAAAATTCGCGACACGCTGTCAAAGAGCGCCCCTATCTGATTTAAAACCATCATCAGAGCTATTATAATGCCAGCCAGCGCCGTTATCATCGCTATATCGTCGCGTCCGGTCTGTTTCAAAAGCTGACAGGCCACAGCGACAAGTATCCCTATACCCGCAATCTTAAGTATTATGTCAATCCCCATTGTCTTCCTCCGTAGCCTAGAGTATAAGTATCGCCGCAGCCAGTCCGGTAAGCGCGCCAAGCGAACTGTAGAGCCGCTCTTTAACCGAAAGTTCCTTTGAAAGGGCGTCTATAGCCCCCGTAAGCTGCAAAATCGCAAGCTCCGCCTGCCTTAGCTGGCCGCTTAAGTCGCTTGTCCCCAATCCCTTTGCAAAGTCGGCTAATATCCTTCTTTCCTCAGCGCTCAGGCGCATAAACTCCTGTCTGCTGCTCTCCACCATGCGCCACGCGTCTCCGGCCGCGCTGCTGCCGTCCATATTGTCGCAAAGAAGCCTCCATATTTCAGCATCCTTGAAGTTGGAATAATCGGAAATCAGGCTTTTTATCGGGCGTAGGGTAAACTCAAGCTGGTTTTTTATCTGTTCTATGTCATATTTCATATTCTGCAGAAAACCCAGCCTCGACTTAATATCCCATGCTTTGCTCATGCCAAACAAGGCGCAAACTGCAAATATCATGGCCGCGGAAATGTACCTAAGCATTTATATTCACCTTCAATCCCGCATATGCCGGCTCCTCGCGGGCATGTATTCCAAACTGATCTCTAGTCAATCTCAGCACCTTTTTAAAGGCCCCTTCGCTAAGCAGCGCATTCATCGACGGTCTTGACCTCAGCTCTGCCATGTCCGAGGCGTGGGCGCTAGCTATTAGCGCTATGCCGCAGTTGACCGCCTCAAGCGCCGCGGCTGCGTCCCTGTCATTTCCCAGCTCGTCCGTAAGGAGTATCTCAGGGGACATGGAACGCACAGCCATCATCATGCCGTCAGCCTTTGGGCATCCTGTCAATATGTCGGTACGGCAGCCCAGATCCAGGCTGGCAATACCGTTTACGCTTCCCGAAAGCTCGTTCCTTTCGTCCACAACACAAACCTTTTTGGGTATTACTCCCACGCCGTCGCTAAACCTCCTTGCAATATCGCGAAGCGCCGTTGTCTTGCCTGTTCCAGGCGGGGATATAAGCAGCGACGATACCGGACGCCCAAACCCATCTATAAGCGATTTTATGATATGCTTTGCGGCATCCCTGACCTCGCGGGCAATCCTTATGTTAAATCCAGTTACGTCAGCCAGGCGTTTTATATGCCCTCGTTCCGTGATGGCCCTTCCACAAAGGCCTATACGGCAACCGCCTATTGTAACAAAGCCCTGCTTCAGTTCCTCCTCCCTGGCGTAGATCGAGTGTTCGCATATATTGATAAGCAATCGGGCACAATCGTCCGCTGTTGCCACGATGTCCGATATCATCTCGTCCCCATCCGAGTATATTAGCTGAACCTGCCTGTTGACCCGTATACGTATCTCCTCAAGCGCTCTTTGAGCGTTTACGGAAACAAGTATTTGGCTTAGCCGCGGCGGGAATATGTACTTTAACTCATTGTCCAATGATCTATAGGTAGTATTAAGCATCGCATGTCCTCCTTTGTTAGAGTTTATGAAAGCGGACACGCGATTATCACGTGCCCGCCCAAAAGGATGCATATGTTTATTTTATACCTTATCAATTAGGATTAGGGTTCTATCAGGCTGGCTATAGGCTTCATAAGTCATTAGCCGCTTCAAATAGGCAATAGATTATTAAGGCCGTTTTTAAGTTTTGCTTAACCTCCGGCAATCTTGACTACTTAACTGTATTGAAATATATCATGCTGCGGAATTCCGTCGATCAGCAGTTGATCCGTAGAAAACGAACAGTTGAAGTAGCCCCTTATCCGTTATAAAATTTATCCTGTCTGTCATATTTGTGCTTGTAAGTTGAATCATCGAACCCTCCTTGAGCTCTATCGGCCTGTACTCATCCTCGTCAGAACCGATTAACTCATACGCGTCAAAATCCTTTTTTATAAGATGATATTTGTATTCCTTATTGTATTCCATTATATTATAATAGTGATTCGTTTGCACAAGCGTATCGCTTGTAAACGCATACTTCATCCTGCAGCACTTTGTGCCTGCTACTTCATAGAGAGATTCCATCGTCACAAACCCTCTTTCAACGCTTACAGGATAACCCCTCATCATTATGCAAAAATTGTTAATGTTTGAGAAATAGGTGCAACTTTCTTCCGATTCCCCCAGAAAACAGTGAATAACAGCATCGTTCTTCCCGTCCCCGTTTAGATCGGTAATTGCCGCATATGCGCCAACATATGGCATAGGTTCACCTATTTTGATCCGGGCTTAATATGGACCGTCTTGAGTCAGGATCAACTGATAACCCGTCAAAGGCGTATTTGCCCTTTCGGCCTTCAGCGAATATCTAACCTGCCCAAGCTTTATAGTTTCTCCCAGATTTATATAGGCTATATCTATATCGTCTTTTACATCCTCGATTTTGTAGACGGGCTGCCAATCATGACCATCTGCAAAGCCGCCTGCTTCATCCTCCTTTGGGTTTTCATCTGATTGTCCTTCCACATTGGATTTGCTTGCATCCGCTATGGAAGACTTTGCCGTTTCCAAGGGAACACGCATAAGGTTATCAGCTTTATTGCATCCGTATAAACACAGCATGTCCAATACAAGGACTATAATTATTGTTATTATATGATGTTTAAATAATTCTGCCTTTCCCCGTTCGCTTTAAATTTTAAGCGTTAATTCGAACCTGTAAACTGTAATAATCATTAAGTGTGGATCGTTGAATATATATTTTCTAATGATTGACTCTTTTGCGATTGCATGATGGGCCTGTTCAAACCGCTCATGGATAAATATGCTTGGCATCAAACAATTTATATAGTATGAGGACTATCCGCCTTAATCATCATCCCGGCCAAGATAATTCATAGGAATCAAATATCTCCTCCTGTGGAACTCCGTTAATTAGCCTGTCCCAGGTGAAAAACGAATAATTGAAATAGCCTTCAAGCCCGCCTTCAGTCTTGAAATTAATCCTGTCTATTAGATTTGTGCTGATTACCTGAAGCTTTGTCCCTGCCTTTAAAGTAATCGGGCTATATGAACCCGTACCGGCGTCCTTTAGCATAAAGGCTTCAAAGTCCTTAATTACCGTATGATATTTGGGGGCACAGCCGTCCTCGACAACTATATCGAAAAACATGCTGCTCTGCACCATCATTTCATTCGAGTAAGCATATCTCATCGTAACACACTTAGCGCTTATAATATTATCAAAGAACATTTTTAAAGTTATATAGCCCTCTTCTATGTCTACTGGATACTTTTCTAAGCATGAGCGTACAAAGCCAAACGTTCCATCCCACACATAGGTATCGGAGGTTAACGGAGCGTCAATGTCCATATGCTGCGCCTCTATTATAACGTCGTCCAGTTTCCCATCCCCGTTGAGATCAACAATTGCGGCATAAGCGCCTTCGAACATCCTTGGGCTTCCTATCTCATGGTCATAGCCGTCCTGACTCAGCATCAGCTGATAGAGTCCATCCCGAACCTGTGTTGCCCACAGCTTATACTTATACCCGCCCACATCAACCGACTCGCCTATGTTTATAAAATGAACCTCCATATCATCCTGTATATTCGGTCTTTTCTGTATTATATTCCAATCGCTATAATCATCAACTTCCTTCAGCGGCTCATCAATATCGTTTAACGGGCTCTGCGCTGCCGTTCGTGTTTGCCCTTCGGTGGCATCCGGCGTAGCCCCAGGGCTAAAGGTGGAATTCATTGTTTGCCCCCCTATCGCTTCACTATCCTCTGGTATACAGCTGATTAATAAAACCGCACATGCCAATATTGAAATCGCCAATAACAGACCTAATGTTTTTTTACTCATTTAAAACTCCTTTCTCAAGAAAAAACAACTGTTTCTTATCCATCTATTACTCTTACTGAAAGGTATAATTATTAATAATAAATCTATGAATTATATTATAATATAACAATTAAATTAATTACTTATCAAGTCTATGCCAAACTTATTGATAATTGCGGCACATTCATCAAACATTAAGATGCCTGCGCCGCCAACCTTATCTAGTCAATATAGGCGCAGTAATCCAGAATAACATTGCCCGCTTGATCAGCTACAGTATATCTGGGGCAATTATACCTCTCAACAAACCAGGCGGAAGGCTTCACCTTCCATCCCTGTTCCGCGAATTTTTTCATACAATCGTTATGCACGTCCATGCCAAAGAGCTCTCCCGAATTTTCCTTTCCATATACGTAGCACACGCCTAGATCCCCCTCGGCCACTAAAACCGATTCGAATCCTTCTGGAGCCGTATCCTCGGGCGACATCAATACGCCTATCCAATACTCAACGCCATCTTCAGAAAGCCGCATCATGCCGACATAATCGTCGCTTATGCGTTCTATTCCACCGCACTGCTTAAGGTCGTTAAAATAACCCCTCTGAAACCACTCCTGCCATTTCTCGGAGTAGGAGCCATACCTATCCCTGTCCTTATCTCCATATCTCTTGCCGATAAGCTTCAGCTCAGGCATATGCTCCTTAAATACCTTGATTATCTCTGCCATTGCGCATCTCCTTTAGTATTTAATTTGAATATTTAAAATATAGCATGTTAGCCAGCGTAACGCCATAGTTCAGCTTTTTTATATGCTTTAACGAACTCGGTAAAAAACACAACATATCAGTGTTTCTGCTAAGCAGAAGTCGGCCAAAGCGGTTAACTACCATCTCCCTAATGTCTTATAACGCTTGGTATATAGCCGTTGGTTCCATCCGCCGCCCTGTCCCATATCATTATATCCCCGCTTTAAGCTCGGCCGCCTCCACAGTGTTTTGCATAAGCATGGCTATCGTCATAGGCCCTACGCCTCCGGGAACTGGGGTAATAAAATCCGCCTTCTCCCTAACCGATTTAAAATCCACGTCCCCTACAAGCTTTCCGTCAACCGTTGAATTTCCAACGTCTATTACAATCGCTCCTCTTTTAACCATCTCTCCGTTTATCAATCCTGGCCTGCCCGTAGCCGACACGATAATATCCGCGTCTTTAGTAAACCTGAATAGTTCACGGGTTTTTGAATGGCATAGCGTAACCGTTGCGTCCTCATTGGTCAAAAGCATGGCCGTAGGCCTTCCAACCACCATGCTGCGGCCTATTACAACCGCATGCATGCCGGATATATTCCTTCCCGTGCTCCTTATAAGCTCTATGATGCCCCTCGGCGTACACGGCGGTATGGTCGGCAGGTCTATCATAAGGCGTCCTGAGCTCTCAGGATGGAACCCGTCGACATCCTTTTCGGGATTAAGCTCGCCTATGACCGCATGCTGGTCCATGTGCGGCGGCAGCGGAAGCTGCACCAATATGCCGTGAACAGTGTTGTCCTCGTTTAAATCCCTGACCACGTCAATAAGCTTGCCCTGCTCCGTTTCCTCAGGCAGCTTATATATGCGCGCTTCCATACCCAGCGCCTTGGCTCTTTTTGCCTTTATGCCAATATAGCGTTGTGAATATTCATCTCCGCCTACAAGCACTAGGCAAAGGCATGGTTTTACTCCCTTAAACGCCAATGATTCTATCCTGGGCCTTAGTCCCGCGTATACCGCCTCCGCTACCGCCTTGCCGTCTATTATACCTGACATTCGACACTTCCTTCCTTGCTTATAGCCTAAAGTAGTCTACAGCGCCCCTGAAAAAATCGTTGACATAATTTCCTGGCACGTTTTTATACAACCCCTCACGGCAACGTTCGCTGTGCGCCATTCTTCCAAATATTCGTCCGTCCGGAGAGGTTATCCCCTCGACAGCCCAGTCCGAACCGTTGGGGTTTGTATCCATATCCATGGAAGGCGCGCCGGAGAGATCGGCGTACTGCGTAGCAATCTGCCCGTTTCTCTCCAATTTTTCAAGGAGCTCCGCAGAGCATACGAAACGACCCTCCCCATGCGAGACAGGGGTTAAATGTACGTCTCCGACATTATAGCGCATCAACCATGGCGATTTATTCGAAGCTACCCTTGTCCTGACAAGCCTGGACTGATGGCGGGCTATCCTATTGTAGGTGAGCGTTGGATTTAACGCTTGTGCTTCGCGTATTTCCCCATATGGCACAAGACCGAGCTTTATAAGGGCCTGGAATCCGTTGCATACGCCGCAAATAAGTCCGTCACGCTTGTCCAGAAGGTCTGATATTCCTTCGCTTATTAAAGGGTTTCTCATAAAGGCGGTTATAAATTTGCCCGAACCGTCGGGTTCGTCTCCGCTGGAGAAGCCGCCTGGTATGAACAGGATCTGGGACTTTGAAAGCCTCCTTGCAAATTCATGAGCCGATTCCTCAACAGCCGATGAGGTCAGGTTCTTTATTACAATTATATCCGGCTCAGCTCCAAGCGCCTTTAACGCTTCCGCGGTATCGTATTCGCAGTTTGTTCCCGGAAATACCGGTATCAATACCCTTGGCGACGCGATTTTTACCGCTGGTCTTGGCCATTCGGACGCTTTATAGGAGCAGGTACTTATCACTTGGCCTCTGGCCTGGGTTTGTGTTGGATATATGGATTCCAGCCTGCTCTCATACGCTTGTTCAACAGCGTGCAAATCCGCGCTGCCGCCGATTACCTCAATGCGGTACGATTTGGAAGTATGCCCAATAATATCGCTTTCGCCCGTGCCGCTTTTAAACCCGGGCGCCAGTTCCACTATAAATCCTCCGTAACATGGCTTGAATACAAGGTCGGAATCAACATCCAGCTTCGCTCCTATACCGTTGCCCAGGGACATCTTAAGCACTGCCTCCGCTATGCCCCCGCGGCCAAGGGCGAAAGCGGAAACCGCCTTCCTTTCCTTGATCAGCCTGGATACGGTGCCGAGCACCTCAAGCAGCGGCTTCCCGCTTAACCGACCGCTTTCCCATCCCTCGGGCGCAATAAGCATCAAATCAGAACCCACGCGTTTGAACTCCGGGGATATCACATCGCCGATATCAGCCATAGCAACAGCGAATGATACGAGTGTTGGAGGTACGTCCAGGTTGTCAAACGAACCGCTCATCGAATCCTTGCCTCCGATTGCGGCCAGTCCCAAGTCAAGCTGAGCACAAAGCGCTCCTAAAAGCGATGCCATAGGCTTTCCCCACCTTAACGGATCGCTTCTGAGCTTTTCAAAGAATTCCTGCAACGTAAGCCAGCATCGCGATATATCGGCGCCCGCCGCTATTACCTTTGATACCGAATGCACCACCGCGGCATATGCCCCCTCAAACGGATCGGACTCTGACAGGTACGGGTCAAACCCATATGCCATAACCGAGCATGTATCAGCTTTACCGTTCAGCACCGGCAGCCTCGCCGCCATAGCCTGGGCGGGCGTTCGCTGCCGTATCCCGCCAAAGGGCATTATCACCGTACCGGCGCCTATGGTGGAATCAAACCGTTCGCACAGTCCCCTCTTTGAGCATATATTGAGATCCGAGGCCAGTTTGATCATCCTTTCTTCGAATGATCCGCCCTGCATATCACTTTTATGAGCGGCCGGAGCGGCTACGCATACGTCGGTATGCTTTGCCGCGCCGTTTGAATCAAGAAAGTCCCTCGATATATCCACAACCTTACATCCGTTATGCCTCATTACCAGACGCCTGTCGTCCGTTACGCGGGCCACAACGGTAGCTTCCAGGTTTTCGTCGCCAGCCAGCTCAAGAAAACGCGGCACATCCTCCTCTTCCAGCACTACGGCCATGCGCTCCTGCGATTCGCTTATAGCCAGTTCAACGCCTGACAATCCCTCATATTTTCTCGGGACGGCGTTTAGGTCTATGTCAAGGCCGTCGGCAAGTTCGCCAATAGCGACCGATACTCCGCCCGCGCCGAAATCGTTGCACCGCTTTATCATGGAAGCAGCCTCCCTGTCTCTGAACAGGCGCTGAAGCTTTCTTTCCTCCGGCGCGTTCCCCTTTTGCACCTCGGCTGAGCATGTATCAAGGGAGGCGGCGTTATGCGCCTTTGATGAACCCGTTGCTCCGCCGCAGCCGTCCCTTCCCGTACGTCCGCCTATCAATACTACGGCATCGCCGGGAAGGGGCCTTTCCCGTCTGACATTCTCAGCTGGAGCCGCCCCCACGACAGCTCCCAGTTCCATATGCTTTGCTACATACCCTGGGTGGTAAATTTCATCTACAATGCCCGTTGCCAGGCCTATCTGGTTGCCATAGGAGCTGTATCCATCCGCCGATTCCACGGCTATCTTGCGCTGGGGCAGCTTGCCTGGAAGAGTATGCGGCTCAAAGGGATCGCCCGCTCCCGTTATCCTCATAGCCTGGTATACATAACCCCTTCCTGACAACGGATCGCGTATCGCGCCGCCAATACAGGTGGCCGCGCCGCCAAACGGCTCGATTTCCGTGGGATGGTTATGCGTTTCATTCTTAAACAGCAAGAGCCAGTCCTGAGCGCGTCCGCCGCTTTCGACCTTAACCTTTACGGTGCACGCGTTAATCTCCTCGGATTCATCCAGGTCCTTAAGCTTCCCCGTGCTTTTCAAGTACTTTGCGCCTATTGTCGCCATATCCATAAGTGAAACCGGCTTTTTTACTCCCAGCTCTTCCCTTATTTTGATATATCGTTCATATGCGTTTTTTGCCGTTTCGTTTTCAAATGAAACGTTCTCTATTTGAGTTAAAAACGTCGTGTGCCTGCAATGATCGGACCAATAGGTGTCAATCACGCGTATTTCAGCCAGGGATGGATCTCGGTTTTCGCTCTTAAAGTACTCCTGACAGAATTTTATGTCAGCCATATCCATGGCCAGGCCATACTCCTGTATGATGTTTTCAAGCGATTTATCGTCAAATGAGATAAACCCGCTTATCAAGGGCACTGGACCTGGCGTTTCACACGAAAGTTCAAGCGTGTCTGGAAGGACGAAAGACGCTTCCCTGCTGTCAACCGGATTAATTACATACGCTTTTATCTTCTCGAATTGATCGTCCGTAACATCCCCCATAAGCGCAAAAATCTTTGCCGTGCGCACGGTAGGGCGCTCGGACTGTGAAATAAGCTGGATACACTGCGCTGCCGAGTCGGCGCGCTGGTCAAACTGGCCTGGGAGGTATTCGGCTGCGAAAATCCTGCATTCCATAAGCCGCGGCAGTTCATTATACGTTACATCCGTTTGAGGCTCTGAAAACACCGTTTTGCAGCAATATTCAAAGAGTTTTCCATCTATCCCTTCCACGTCATAGCGGTTAAACAGCCTTATTTCCTTGAGTCCGTCTATACCCAAAAACGATTGCAGTTCATGCAGCAGCGACGCCGCCGCCACATTAAAGCCTTCCTTCTTCTCTACGTAGATTCTGTAAACCATGCGATATCCTCTCATTCAGCAGATCCGCCAAGGGCAGACCTGCCAATATCTCTTCTATAATGCATTCCTTCAAAGCATATCTTTCCTGCCGCTGAATAAGCCGCGTCAACAGCCTCCTTCAGCGTGCCCCTTAGAGCGGATACGCCCAATACGCGGCCGCCCGACGTCACAAACGCATCACCTTCACGCTTTGTTCCGGAATGATATATTGTTATGCCATCAAAATCCTCTGGCGCCCCGAACTCTATTCTCTTTCCCGTCTCGTACGATTCGGGGTAACCGCCCGACGCAAGCACGATATAGCATACTGCCCCATCTTTAAACTTTACGTCAACATCCTTTAAGCGCCCCTCTTCAACAGCCGTCATAAGCTCCAGCAGGTCGGCGTCCATTAGCTGAAGTACCGCCTGGGTTTCCGGATCGCCAAACCTCGAATTGTATTCGATGACCTTTGGGCCGTCTTTGGTAAGCATCAATCCAAAGTACAGGCATCCCCTGAACAAACGGCCCTCCTGTTCCATAGCTCGGATTGTTGGGATAAATATACGCTCCATACATTCCTTTGCTATATCGTCCGTATAGAACGGATTGGGGGCAATTACGCCCATTCCGCCGGTATTTTTCCCCTTGTCATAATCAAGCGCGCGCTTGTGATCCATGGATGAACCGATCGGTACAATGGTCCTTCCATCGGTAAGCGTCAAAACTGTAACCTCAGGACCCTGCAAGAACTCCTCAATCACAACCCTGGCCCCGCTTTCGCCAAACTTGAGTCCTCGCATCATGTCGTCTACGGCGTTTCGGGCTTCGACCCTGTCGTTGGCAATTATAACGCCCTTTCCCAGCGCCAGCCCATCGGCCTTTATAACAACAGGATACTCGGCAGCGTCAAGATAGCTTTCAGCATCCTCTGGATCGTCAAAAGCCTTGTACTTGGCCGTAGGGATGCCGTACTTCTTCATAAGCTCTTTAGCAAATATCTTGCTGCTCTCTATTTCCGCCGCTCTTTTAACAGGGCCAAAGCACGGTATGCCCGCCTCGTGCAGGGCATCCACCGCGCCCAGCGCAAGCGGGTCGTCTGGAGTTACTACAACAAAATCAACCCTATTATCCAGAGCAAACTTCACAATACCTCTAATGTCTTTAGCGCCGATTGGTACGCAAACGGCGTCCTCCGATATTCCTCCATTGCCAGGAAGGGAGTATATCGTGCCCGCGTTAGGGCTACGCTTGATTTTTTTTATTATTGCGTGTTCCCTTCCACCGCCGCCGATTACCATTATGTCCATACCGTGTTACCTCCTAACAGAATCAATGATGAAACAGCCTCGCGCCTGTAAGCGCCATTGTCATTCCATACTTGTCACATGTAGCTATAACCTGATCGTCCCTGATTGAACCGCCTGGCTGAGCTATGTATTTAACGCCGCTCCTATGGGCACGTTCGATGTTGTCGCCAAAGGGGAAGAACGCGTCGCTGCCAAGGGATACATCGTTAAATCCCAAAAGCCACTCGCGTTTTTCATCATTGGTCAGGGGCTCTGGCCTTTCATCAAAGATGCCCTGCCATTTGCCGTCGTCCAATACGTCTCCAGACTCCGTATCCGAAAGATACAGGTCGATTGAATTATCGCGGTCAGCGCGGCCTATACCCTTTTTAAATTTCAGGCCGAGCGTCTTTGGATGCTGGCGCAAATGCCATATATCCGCTTTGTTTCCTGCAAGGCGGGTACAGTGTATTCTTGATTGCTGCCCCGCACCGACGCCAACCGTCTGGCCTGAGGAAGCGTAACACACGGAATTTGACTGCGTATATTTTAACGCGATCAAAGCAAGGATAAGGTCGCGTACTGCAGAGTTAGGCAATTCCTTGTTAACCGTTACAATATTCGATAATAAATCCGGCGTGATCTCAAGATCGTTTCTTCGCTGTTCAAACATAACGCCATATACCTGTTTTTTCTCAATCAGATCCGGAACGTAGTTTTCATCAATCTGAAGCACGGTGTAACCGCTATTACGCTTTTTTCTTAAAATTTCAAGAGCTTCACGTTCATATCCCGGCGCTATTACACCGTCGGATACCTCTTTTTTTATGCAAACCGCCGTTGCAACGTCGCATATATCGCTCAACGCTATAAAGTCGCCGAACGAGGACATCCGGTCGGCCCCTCTGGCCCTGACATACGCGCACGCAAGCGGGGAAAGCTCGCCTTCGCCGGCAAAATACGCACTTCTCAGCGTATCGTTCAATGGCGTGCCCACAGCGGCTCCCGCCGGACTCACATGCTTGAAAGAGGCCGCGGCCGGCAGATTAAGCGCAAGCCTCAGCTCCCTTACCAGCTGGTAACCGTTAAGCGCGTCAAGAAGGTTTATATAGCCCGGCCGCCCGTTAAGCACTTTAACGGGAAGTTCGCCATGCTCCATATAGACGCGCGCAGGCGTTTGATTGGGATTGCAGCCGTATTTCAGTTCAATAGTTTGCATCGTTTGCTCCTTAGTTTTATAGTACTTGCTATTAGCTTAACTTGTTTATTATCCTGGTTTCCGCGCGTCCGCTCACTAGATCTATAAACCTGACGTACAGCGCCACCCTGTTTTCCGCATTGAGGCTTTCCCAGATATGTTCTGAAAGCCGGTTTGCATCCCCTGAAAACGATACGCGCTTTGGCTCGCCTTTAAACGGCGGCAAAGGGTTTACATCCTCTGAATAGGTATGTATCAGGCGCCCTTCTCCCGCCGCCGGCATCTGGTATTCATAAAAAAACCTTTCGCACCCTCCGTATTCACCGCGTTTTAATATACTAAGCTTATAGGAGAATGCACCGCCATGGAAATCAACCATTCCGCTTATGCGCGGGGTGTAGTTCGGCGCGTCCGGCTCGTACTCCCTGGAACGCAGCGCGGCTTCAAAGGTGCTTCCTTCATCCAGCGCGCGGCAAATGGTATCGGTCTGATCTCCGTTTGTAACCACTATTGCTCTGTCAAGAACTTTTACAGGACTATATATTATCAGTGACGGATCGGTCATTTTGCCTGGGTCATGCGCCTGGGTCCTCAGTGACAACCCATCTTCGACAAAAATCCGGTTTCGGCTGTTCTCGCTCCTCCCCATAATGAAATATGCTATGACCGCGCTGCCGCCGTCGTTGCTTCGACCTATCGCTATTCCGCGTCCCGGATAGCTGTTTTTAATAAGCTCAGCCCCAATAGCTTTATCACCTAATGAATGCATATTCATCCTCCTCCAATATCCTCCTGCACACCATCTCTGCGGCCATGGGCAGCAATATCCATTCACCTTGCTCCATTACCCTGCGTTGAAGCGTTTCCGGCGTATCGTCCGGCATAACGTCAACCGCTTTTTGCAGCAATATCTCTCCGCCGTCCGTGACTTCGTTTACATAGTGAACGGTTGCTCCTGTTAGCTTAACCCCATATTCAAGCGCGGCTTCATGTACTTTCAGGCCATAAAAGCCCTTCCCGCAAAAGGAAGGTATCAGCGAAGGATGAATATTGATTATCCGGTTTGGATAGCGCTTTACGAATTCCGCGCTGAAAATGGACATAAAGCCCGCCAGGATTATAACGTCTATCGAATACTCCTTGAGCAGCTCTTCTATGCGCCTTTCAAAAACCTCCTGGCCCCCGCACTGCTTTTTAGATACCGTTACGGCGTCAATGCCGGCATTATGTGCCCGTACAAGCGCATATGCGTCCTGCTTGCTGGATATTACCAGCTTGAGCTGGCCGCTTTTAAGTTCGCCTTTATTGCCGGCGTCGATGAGGGCCTGAAGATTTGTTCCCCCTCCGGATACCAGCACGGCTATATTGGCCTTTTTCTTGCAATGGTTATTTTTATTCACTTCCTGCATACCCTCGTATAGCGTTTACTGTATGACAACGCCTTCGCTTCCGTTGATAACATCCCCAAGCAAATACGCGTCCGCACCGCAAGTATTCAGCACATTTACGGCCTTATCTGCCTCCTCCCGCGCCACTATTACCGTCATTCCTACGCCCATATTGAAGGTGTTGAACATATCGCGCTCCGGCACGTTACCCTCCGAACGGATAATATCAAATATGGGCGGCGTCCTCAATGCGCTACCGCATATCCTTGCGGCAAGTCCCTCGGGAAGGCCCCTGGGAATGTTTTCATAAAAACCTCCGCCCGTGATATGCGTAACAGCCTTTATCCTAACCTGATCTTTCAATGCCATTATTGAACTAACGTATATGCGCGTGGGCTTAAGCAGTTCCTCCCCTAAGGTGTTTTCAAGGCCGTCATACCTTAAGCCCAGATTCGCACCGTTGTCTTCATCGGAAATACCAAATATCTTTCTTATGAGCGAGAACCCATTGGAATGCACGCCTGAAGAGGGGAGCGCAATCAACGCGTCGCCCGCTTTGACCGAGGCATTGTCAAAAATCTCCGCACGGTCGACAATACCAACCGAAAATCCGGCCAGGTCATACTCGTCCTCAGCGTAAAAGCCAGGCATCTCGGCGGTTTCCCCGCCTACAAGGGCGCAGCCGGCCTGAACGCAGCCTTCGGCGACGCCCGATACTATGCTAGCCACGCGCTCGGGCACATTTTTTCCAAGCGCGATATAATCGAGGAAAAACATAGGCTTTGCCCCACAGCAGATTATGTCGTTAACGCACATAGCAACGCAGTCTATTCCAACCGTATCGTGCTTATCCATATAAAATGCCAGTTTAAGCTTTGAACCCACACCATCGGTTCCGCTGACGAGCACCGGATTGGAAATTCCGTTCAAATCCGGCTCAAACAGCCCTCCGAATCCCCCTATATCCATGAACGCTCCCTTTACCTTGGTTCTTGCTATATGTGGCTTCATCAGCTCCACCGCTTTGTATCCCGCCGTTATGTCCACGCCGGCGTTTCGATAGCTTTCACTGTGACTTTTCATCGCTAAACGTCTCCTACTCTTCCCTTATTCTTCCTGAGTACTTGCTTCGTCCCGCATGCGGCGGGATCGGACATGGGTATTCGCCTGTGAAGCAGCCGGTACAGAAGTCAAGCTTAGTGTTATCTGCAAGCTTTGTAACGTTTGCCGTGCTCAAAAAGCCCAGCGAGTCAACATCCAGCATGGTCTTGAGCTCATCATCATTATGCTTCCAAGCAACCAAATTATCCTGTGAGTCTATATCAGTACCAAAATAACAGGGGTACAGGAACTTTGGCGCGGACGAACGCACGTGGACCTCTTTTGCGCCCGCGTTCCTGAGCAAACGGACAATACGCGCAATGGTGGTTCCCCTTACGATCGAATCGTCTATAAGGACTACCCTCTTTCCTTTAACCGTTGCCGCAACCGGATTCAGCTTTATACGAACCTTCTGTTCACGGTCGGCCTGCGTAGGCTGTATGAACGTACGCCCTATATATTTGTTTTTAATAAATCCAACGCCGTATGGAATCCCCGACTGCTGAGCGTATCCAAGCGCCGCGTCTATGCCTGAATCGGGCACGCCTATGACGACGTCAGCCTGCACGGGATGTTCAAGCGCCAAAAACGCCCCCGCGCGGCGTCGGGCCATATGTACGGAGCTCCCGTCGACGATGCTGTCGGGCCGCGCAAAATATATGTGCTCAAATACGCACAGCGCTGTGCCGCAGCTGTCGCAGTGCTCGTCAACGCTGGTGAGGCCGCGCTTGTCGGCTATTACTATTTCGCCCGGTCTTACGTCGCGCAGATAGGTAGCACCTATGCTGTCCAGAGCGCAGGTTTCCGAAGCAAACACATAGCCGCCTTCAAGTTCGCCTATGCAAAGCGGATGAAACCCGAACGGATCGCGCACGGCCAACAGCTTATCCCTCGTCATAATAACTAGCGAATACGCGCCTTTGAGATTATACATCGCTCTGCATACCGCCTCCTCTATCGTGTCCGTAGGCAGGCATTCTTTAATTATATTATAAGAAATAACCTCCGTATCGCTTGACGTATGGAAGATTGATCCCATGGCCTCAAGTTCGCCTCTTAGCTCCTCGTCGTTTATGAGATTGCCGTTGTGGGCAAGCGCCATGCAGCCCTTCATATGGTCTACGGCCAGCGGCTGAGCGTTAAGCCTGGGATTGTCGCCAGTCGTTCCGTAGCGGACATGTCCAATGGCGATATGTCCGGTTCCAAGCCTCTTTAGCACAGGGCCGGTAAATACCTCGTTTACCAGTCCGGCATCCCTGTGGCAGTTTATTACCCCATCCCTGCATACTGCTATGCCGCAGCTTTCCTGTCCGCGGTGCTGCAGCGCATACAAAGCATAGTAAACCGGCGAAACAACGTCGCACGGCTTATCCATATATATGCCGAATACCCCGCATTCCTCATGCAAACTGTCAGATACATGTCTTTTCATCTTTTTACCTTCCCATAAGCCGTTTTAAAATCTCACGATATGCGTCCTCAACGCCGCCCAGATCCCTCCTGAAACGATCCTTGTCGAGCTTCTCCTTTGTCGTTGCGTCCCAAAAGCGGCATGTATCGGGAGAAATCTCGTCCGCCAGCACCAGCTCTCCGTCTGTCGTCCTTCCAAATTCAAGTTTAAAGTCGACCAGCTCTATGTTTAGATCGCTCAGATAGCCGGACAGTATTTCATTTATTTTCAGTGAATAAGCCGAAATGGCGTCCAGCTCCTCACGCGTAGCAAGGTCTAGTGCGAATATATGGTATTCGTTGACCATCGGGTCTCCAAGCGAATCGTCCTTATAGCAATATTCCAAAACCGTCTTGCCGAGCTTTGTCCCCTCGGGCAGCCCAAGGCGCTTTGATAACGACCCGGCGGCTATATTCCTTACTATTACTTCAAGAGGAATTATTTTCACCCTTTTAACCACCGTTTCCCTGTCCGAAAGCTCCTCAACATAATGAGTGGGAATGCCCTCTTTACCAAGCATCCTCATCAGGTGATTGGTTACAACATTGTTTACCGCGCCCTTTCCCACGATCGTACCCTTCTTTTCGCCGTTAAACGCGGTTGCGTCGTCCTTATATTCCACAATGCACAATGAGTCGTCATTTGTTGCGTATACCTTTTTTGCTTTTCCTTCATAAAGTTGAACCGTCTTTTCCATTGGTGCTCTCCTTTTATCTTTATCTTTTATCTCATGTTTGTCCGACACTGCTATACAGGTCGCCGGCCGATCTAAAGCAAGCAATGACCAACCGCCATAAAATGTAATTCAAAAGACCTCCGCGATACACGGAGGCCGCTGTTATATCAGGTGTGATTTTCTGCAAGCCGCCTGTCCTTTTCAATGACCGTCCTTTCCATATCCGCACGCAGCGCCTTAATGCGCATGAGTAACCCTTCGTCGCCTAAGGCTATGATCTGGGCTGCTAAAATAGCCGCGTTTGCGGATCCGTCAATGGCTACCGTAGCCACCGGTATTCCAGATGGCATCTGGACAGTTGATAACAGCGCGTCGAGTCCGTCCAGAGCGGATGACTTTACCGGCACCCCTATTATCGGCAGCACTGTGTTTGCCGCTATAGCTCCCGCAAGGTGGGCCGCCTTACCCGCCGCCGCTATTATAACGCCAAAGCCGTTGCTCTCCGCATTCCTGGCAAAATCCGCCGCTATACCTGGCGTTCTGTGCGCCGAAATAATCCGCGCCTCAAAGGGAACCGACAGCTCTTTAAGTTTATCAAACGCTGGCTGCAATACGGCCAGATCACTGTCGCTGCCCATGACTATGGCAACCTTTTTCATTTCATAGCTCCTTCAGATTTCTGTAGTGCGGAAATATACCCGCATCTTAATTATAATACCAAAAAACCATATTATTTTGCAACAATCCGCAACGCCAATATATAAACAAATATCATAATATAGGCTAATATATTTCGCCATTTATAGAAATGACCTCCATAACATGATATTATAGTTGCTGTATTTAAGGAGGGCATGACATGCGATACATACATGCCGCCGATATAGAGCATGCCGTTGCAGAGCTTTGCATTACGGCTTGTTGTTGCGTCCCTGCGGACGTCATGGCGGCCCTGGAAAAAGCACTTTTTGTTGAGGCGGAGGGCGGAGCCGCGCGCGCCGTTTTGAATCAAATTATCGAAAATCACAAGTTAGCTGCCGAGCGCATGCGGCCGTGCTGTCAGGATACGGGCCTGGCTGTAGTATTTCTTGACGTAGGCTTAGACGTACATATTGAAGGCGACGTATATTGTGCAGTTAATAAAGGGGTCAAAAGAGGATACGAATCGGGTTTCCTAAGAAAATCGGTTTTAAACGCAATAACCCGTGCAAATACTCAGGATAATACGCCAGCCGTAATCCACGTCAGGTTTGTTGCCGGGGATAAGCTGCGTATAGCCGTCGCCCCAAAGGGGTTTGGCAGCGAGAATAAAAGCCGGCTTTTCATGCTTGACCCTTCGCAGGGAGTTGACGGAATAGTTGAATCCATAGTTAAAACCGTATTGGACGCTGGAGCCAGCGCATGTCCTCCAGTAGTGGTTGGGGTAGGGATTGGCGGAACAATGGAGGCGGCCGCCCTGCTGGCCAAGCGCCAGCTGCTAAGGCCCCTTGGAGCGCCGTCTCCCGATACGAGAATCGCCGGCATTGAAAGGGAAGCCCTCGAATTGATAAACAAATCAGGCGTTGGCCCTATGGGCCTGGGAGGGGCTACCACGGCGCTGGCCGTTCATGCCGAAGCCCTACATACGCATATAGCGGGCCTTCCCGTAGCCGTAAATCTACAATGCCATGCATGCAGGCATGCGGAAAGGACGCTATAGATGCTTATCAAAAGCGTAACGCTCCCATTACAAGCTGACAGCGATGAAATGAAGTCCCTGCGTTGCGGGGAGCCCGTTTATCTTTCCGGTTATATATATTCAGCGCGCGATGCTGCCCATGCAAAATTTAAGGAGCTGCTGAAATCAGGATGCAGGCTTCCCATGGATATGCCGGCCTGCATATACTATGCCGGTCCTTGTCCGGCGGCGCCAGGCGAGATTGTTGGTCCATGCGGCCCTACTACCTCTAGCCGAATGGACCCGTATACGCCAATGCTCATTGACTACGGCCTTACGGCGATGATAGGAAAAGGGGCCCGCTCAAGCGAGGTCAAGCGCGCTATGAGGGGAAAAGCCGTTTACTTTGCCGCCACCGGTGGCGCGGGCCTTTTGATAGCAAGCTGTATACGAAGCGTTGATGTTATAGCGTTTCCCGAGCTGGGGGCTGAAGCCGTAAGGCTGATGCGAATAGAAGATATGCCGGCAATAGTGGCGATAGACTATGACGGCAACGACCTGTATAATATAAACCGTGATTAGCAGGCGGCTCAGCCTGCCAGCGGGCAATAAAGCGCAGTAAATACGTTGAATTGGCCTTGTTAAATAAATTAAAGGAGCAAATTAGAGATGGCAACTTGTGCGATAACCGGAGTAAACTGGGGCGATGAGGGAAAGGGAAGAATGGTGGACCTGATCGCCGAGGACTATGATATAGTAGTACGCTATCAGGGAGGAAGCAACGCGGGACACACAATAGTGAACGAGCACGGGAAGTTTGCCCTGAACCTCATACCTTCGGGAATCTTCAGAAAGGGCGTTGTTAATGTTCTTGGGAACGGAATGGTA
The DNA here is from genome assembly GCA_900544965.1 of uncultured Eubacteriales bacterium. GTDB lineage: Bacteria > Bacillota > Clostridia > Christensenellales > CAG-138 > UMGS946. The sequence goes on from UQXE01000001.1 coordinate 77,825, forward strand.
ATAGATCCCGAACACCTCGTAGGCGAGATAGAGGGACTGCTAAAGGCCGGAATCGAGATAAGCCCAGAAAACCTTATGATCAGCGACCGTGCCGTGGTGGTGTTTCCCTTTCATAAAGAGCTTGACTCGCTTGAGGAGGGGCGCCTTGGCGATGCGAAGTTTGGCTCTACAAAACGTGGGATAGCTCCGTCTTATGGGGATAAGTATCAAAAGAAGGCAATACTTATGGGCGAACTGCTCATGCCTGAAAAGCTTCAATCCCGATTAAAAGGCATATTGGACTGGAAAAACCTGATGATAGAAGGGGTGTATGGTGAAAAACCATATTCACTCGGTTCAATGATGGATTGGCTAAAGGCCATGTGCGAAAAAATAGGCGGCCATATATGCGATACGGGAGCATTTCTTCGCGGAGAACACGCGGCTGGAAGGAACATAATGTTTGAGTCCCAGCTTGGCGCGCTGCGCGATATAGATTTCGGAATTTACCCGTATACTTCGTCCTCATCGCCAATAGCGGCTTACGCCCCCATTGGCGCTGGAATGCCGGGCGTTAACGTTGAGCGCGTTGTAGGAGTTGTGAAAGCGTATTCCACATGCGTCGGCGAAGGCCCGTTTGTTGCGGAATGGTTCGGAGATGAGGCCGACGAGCTGCGCCGGTACGGCTTTGAATACGGGGCGGCAACGGGCAGGCCGCGCCGGGTCGGACCGCTTGACATGGTGGCGACGCGGTATGGCGCTAAGATGCAGGCGGCAACGGAAATAGCGCTGACGAAGCTGGACGTCATTTCTTATATGAAGGAAATACCGGTTTGTACCGAATATGAGCTTGATGGGGATAGGATATCCGATTTCCCGTTCCCCATGCTGCTAAACGACTGCAGGCCCGTCATTAAAACGCTTCCTGGCTGGGGCGAAGATATAAGCCGCATCCGCCGTTTTGAAGACCTTCCTAAAGCCGCGCGCGATTATGTGCTGTACATAGAAAACGGTATAGGAAAGCCGGTTTCCTATGTTTCCGTTGGCCCTGAGCGCGATGAAATAATAGTACGCTTATAGCCGCTTCAACTTTACGATAAGGAGAATTGTCAATGAAGAAGGAAATGTATGAAAGCCCCCTTTGTTCCCGCTACTCCTCAGAATACATGCTCAACCTTTTTTCGCCCGATACCAGATATCGCACATGGAGGAGGCTTTGGACAGCACTGGCCCGCGCTGAACATCAGCTGGGGCTTCCGGTTACCGCCGAACAGGTTGAAGAATTGGAAAAGCATGTGAACGATATAATAGATTATGACGCTGTAGCAAAGAAGGAAAAGGAAATACGCCATGACGTAATGGCTCACATATATGTTTATGGGCTTGAGTGTGAAAAGGCAAGGGGAATAATCCACCTTGGGGCCACCAGCTGCTATGTAACAGACAATGCGGACCTTATAATCTACCGCGACGCGCTTTTGCATATCCGCCGGGAGCTCGTGGCGGTTATCGCGCGCCTGTCAGAGTTTGCCAACACGTACAAGAGCGTGCCCACCCTTGGATATACCCATTTCCAGCCCGCCCAGCTCGTTACTGTAGGGAAACGCGCCTGTCTATGGATACAGGACCTTGTTCTTGACGTAGAGGAGCTGGACGCGGTAATGGAAAGCTTCAGATTTCTCGGGTGCCGCGGAACAACTGGAACTGAGGCAAGCTTCTTAAGCCTATTTGAGGGCGACGGGGCTAAAGTTGACGAGCTTAACCGGCAGATAGCGGCTGAGTTTGGATTTGACCGTATATTCGGCGTTTCCGGCCAGACCTATCCGCGCAAGTTTGACAGCAGGATTTTAAACGTTTTAAGCTCTATAGCCCAGAGCGCGTACCGCTTTGCCAACGACATGCGGCTGTTACAGCATCTCAGACAGATCGAGGAACCCTTTGAGCCGGATCAGGTCGGTTCGTCGGCCATGGCGTATAAACGCAACCCTATGCGCTGCGAACGCATTTGCTCACTTGCACGATACGTAATGTCAAATGCTATGAACGCGCCAATGACCGCGTCAACCCAATGGTTTGAGAGAACGCTTGACGACTCCGCAAACAGAAGGATAGCCCTTCCGGAAGCTTTTCTTGCTGCGGACGCCGTGTTGCGGCTTATGAGAAACGTTACAACCGGACTTGTCGTAAATAAAAAGGTTATTGAAAGGGCGGTAAATGAATATCTCCCGTTTATCGCTACCGAAAACCTATTGATGAGCGCTGTCAAGAAGGGCGGGGACAGGCAGTCCCTGCATGAGGTGATACGGCGCAACTCGATGGAGTCAGCGGCCCGTATGAAGGAAGGCGAACCATGCGACCTGTTGGACAGGCTTGCTAACGATAAAGAGTTCAACCTTACGCGGGAGGAGATAGAGGCCACGCTTGAGCCAAAAGCTTTTATAGGACGTTGTCCTGAACAGGTGGAAATGTTCCTTAAGGATTGCAGCAGGGTGTGCCCTTCCGACGGGATGCTCGATCTGGGCGAAGACGCAATTAATGTTTAATACATGACTATAAGGCCGGCTATGATCAAAACAGACCCTTTTGATCATGGCCGGCCTTAATTAAACGATTATATTTATGAGAGTAGAGTGTGACAAAACATCAATTCGCATCGCGGCGCATGCCGACGCCGAAACGCTCGGCAAATGGTGGAATGGTGTAGATGTTATGACCCACGCGGGGGCTACCAATGGCCTTTCAATATCAATGGATGAAGTAATAGCGCTTACTAAACAACCTTAAGGCAATATTTATCTTGTAATAGAAATTGATGGAATTCCCATTGGCGGGACGTGTTTCTTCATTAATAGCAATAGCGATAGAGCCGCAGACATAGGTATAAAGATATGTGAAACTGATCGGCAGGAAAAAGGTTGCGGCCCGCTTTGTCTTAAAACGCTTATATACATAAAATTTTTGTTAGTACAAATGTTAAAACAAAAGGGTTGAACATGTATACGAAAAATAGGATTCCTAAAGACTGACGTTTTAAGCTTTTGGGAGGACCGACAGGGCGTCCATGCAATCCAGCGTAAATTATGAGCTGGTCAGGGAGGTATTCGGTCATGCCAGTCTTGAGATAAAAACAATGAAAGCATAAAAGACTTTTACACGCGTTACATGAAAACGTATTAATCAAATATTCAGTCCGGTCCATCTATATCCGTTTACCCGTTCGCCAATGGCGGCGTCCCACCCGTTACATTGGTTATAAAAGCGTATTCGCATTCATTTGCGCCCCATGAGCATGTGATTCGAAAACCTATCAGTCCTGAGCCGCCGTTCGTATCTAAACCCCCATCCCTGCTTTCCGATGGGATAACGAAGTAAGCCTTTTTAAGCTTAAAATCAAGCTCGACCCCTCTTGGTTCAGAGTTCAGCGCATCCACCTTGCCGTGATCGTCGAGTAAATAACACGTAACTTTTGCCTTGTCAGGTACCATCGAAGGAAAATAAATATATATCTCATCCCCTGCCATGGTATCTGCAATGCCGTAACCGCCGTCAATAAAGAGCTTAAACGGATCCTCGCGGTCATATACGGACCCATTCCACCTGTTTTTCGCCACCACATATGGTATTGCGCCGCCCGAATAGGTAAGCTCAATATCGGCCGGTTCGTTAACGCCCTTTCCGCATGCCGGTATAAGCGATATACATACCGCAACCAAGATTAATAAGGCCAAAAGTCTTTTCATTACAAAACCCTCTTTGATACGTACAATGCTTAATTATAACACTTATTATTGCCTTTTATCAAAATAAACCATAAAACAAAAAGCAGTATCCCTGCTGAACACCGCTTTTTGCTTTAGGTCAAGCTATTAAGCTCAATCGTTATTTTCTGCTTATAGCGCCAAACTTACACTTTTCCATACACGCGCCGCACTTAATGCACTTTGACGTATCGATTACGAACGGCTTCTTGATCTCTCCGGAGATAGCCCCTACCGGACATACCTTTGCGCACAGTGAACAGCCTCTGCACTTGTCTGGATCAATCGAATAATTGAGCAGCGCCTTGCATTCGCCCGCCGGGCAGCGCTTTTCAAATATGTGTGCCTCATACTCGTCGCGGAAGTAGCGTAAAGTGCTTAGCACCGGGTTTGGCGCGGTCTGTCCCAGGCCGCAAAGCGCCGAGTTTTTGATGTTTACCGCAAGCTTTTCCAGGCGGTCGAGATCCTCAGGCTCACCCTTGCCGGAGGTTATCTTGTTAAGTATTTCAAGCATGCGGCGAGTGCCTATTCTGCACGGGGGACATTTGCCGCACGATTCGTCGACTGTGAACTCAAGGAAGAACTTTGCGATGTTTACCATGCAGTTGTCCTCGTCTATGACGATCATTCCACCTGAACCCATCATTGAACCTATTGAGATGAGGTTGTCATAGTCTATCGGGATATCCAGGTGCTCAGCCGGAATACATCCGCCAGAAGGTCCGCCCGTCTGCGCGGCCTTGAATTTCTTTCCGTTTGGAATACCGCCTCCGATATCATAAATTACCTCACGCAGCGTTGTTCCCATCGGAATTTCAACAAGGCCGGTGTTGTTGATCTTTCCTCCGAGAGCGAAAACCTTGGTTCCCTTGCTCTTCTCGGTGCCCATGGACGCAAACCATTCTGGCCCCTTCAATATTATCTGGCATACGTTGGCATACGTCTCAACGTTATTTAAAAGCGTGGGCTTTCCAAACAGGCCCTTTACAGCCGGGAACGGAGGGCGCGGACGCGGTTCGCCGCGCTGACCTTCTATTGAGGCCAGAAGCGCGGTCTCCTCTCCACATACGAATGCGCCTGAACCAAGCCTCAGGTCTATATCGAAACAGAAATCGGTCCCGAATATGTTGTCGCCTAGCAAGCCGGCTTCGCGGGCCTGCTTTATTGCTATGCGCAGACGCTTAACGGCTATTGGATACTCAGCCCTTACATATATATAACCCTGCTGCGCGCCGATAGCGTATCCCGCTATGGCCATTGCCTCAAGTACGCTGTGCGGGTCGCCTTCTAGTACGGAGCGGTCCATAAACGCTCCCGGGTCGCCTTCGTCGGCGTTGCAGCAGACGTATTTTACATCGCTTTCGGGCTGCTTGGCGAGCTGCCATTTCAGTCCCGTCGGGAACCCTCCGCCCCCGCGTCCGCGGAGTCCCGACCTCTTTATGATGTCAACAACTTCATCACGGGACAGCTCGGTCAGACACTTTGCCAGCGCCGCATAGCCGTCAAACGCTATATATTCTTCAATGTTCTCGGGGTCGATTACGCCGCAGTTGCGCAACGCAACACGCTTTTGCTTTTTATAAAAATCAACCTCGTCGAGCGAACGGATTTCCTTTTCCTCGGTTACGCTCTCTTTATAGAGCAGGTCGGTGACAATACGGCCCTTTAGCAGATGCTCCGCTACTATGCGCTCCACGTCGTCAACCTTGATGTGGCTGTAAAACGCGCCCTCCGGATATATAATAACTACCGGCCCCGTTTCACACAGGCCGAAACATCCCGTATTTACTACCTTAACCTCTTTTTCAAGGCCGGCCTTGGCTATTTCCTCTTCAAATTTCTTTATTATGTTCGGTGAGCCGGAGGAAGTACAGCCGGTTCCCGTACATACTAATACTTGTGAACGGTAAAAATCCATTATAAGAACCTCCTACAGCTTATTTATGGTTTGCTTCGTAATGGCCGATCGTATATTCATCAACTGCCCTGCCGTTGACTATATGCTCGGTAACTATACGCGGAACCATGTCCGGATTGACTTTAACATAGGTGACCTTTTCTTCTCCAGGCTTATACACCTCGACTATCGGCTCAAGCCTGCAAACGCCTATGCATCCTGTCTGGGCTACAACTACATTATTAAGTGAACGCTTGGCTACCTCGTCCATAAACGCCGCAAGCACCGGACGCGCTCCGGCTGCTATGCCGCATGTCGCCATGCCTACTACAACCCTGGTGCCGTTGTGATCCTTGCGCAGATTGATGTTTTCAAGCGTCTTCTTGCGAATAGCTTCAAGTTCCTGTAATGATTTCATTATTTATATACCTCCGTTTAATTCTTCAATGCCCTGATCCAGGTATTCACGCATCCATGCCATTATGTCTGGGAGATTCAGCGGTATTCCCTCGCCGAGTATACAGCGGATCTCCCTTGTGTCAAAGACGAATTCGTTCCCATCCACCGTATACCTGTACACGAAGTCAACCCCCTCGTTGCAGGCAGCCAGCGCAAGCATCGTTTCCGCCATGTCTCCAAGGGGAGGTCGGTCTATATTTGATATGGCATAGGAAGCGCTGATATACGTACCCTCGCCCGGCTTGGAGCTAAGCTCAAAACTTCCTCCGCACTCCTCTGCGCCCATCTTAAAAAACGGTATCCCCAATCCAACCTTGCGCGTGGTTCGTGACGTTTCAAACGGGCTTACCACCCTGCCGACCGTTTCCTCATCCATTCCGCAACCATTATCCTTTACGGAAGTAAATACAGCGTCCCTCTCATGATCGACGCTGACCTCGATTTCTATAAGGGTTGCGCCGGCGCTTATGGAGTTCTGGGCGATGTCCATTATATGAAGGGCGATTTCCTTCATCAACATTGTTTTACCCCATCTGGCGGTGCTTCTCAATGATGTCCTTTACATCACCGGGCACCAGCCTGCCATAAACGTCGTCATTTATCATCATTGCCGGCGCCAGGCCGCAACAGCCTATACAGCGCGTGGCGTTAAGCGTAAACATGCCATCCTCGGTGGTACGGCCAACCTTGATGCCAAGCTGCTTTTCCAGCTCGTCAATTATAAGCTGCGCTCCCCTTACATAGCAGGCGGTGCCAAGGCACATGCCAATCGTATATTTTCCGCTGGGCTCAAGGGTAAAGAGTGAATAAAACGTGGCCACACCATATATTGTAGAAACCGGTTCGCCCGTCTTCTCGGAGATGTAGTTCTGCACCTCCTCATCGACGCAGCCGATTATTTCCTGTGCGCCCTGCATAATGGGCAGCAGGCCGCCAGGCTCATCCTTCCACTGTTCGATGATTCTGTCTAGCTCTTTAAACTGTTCCTTCCGAGTGCTGTTCTCGTTGGCCATTACCTTACCTCCTCGATATATCGCCCCCACCAAAGGGCATTTTTAAAAATAAACAGCGATAATTTCGCATCAGAATGATACTAACATATGTGGTTGAGAAAATAAAGGGCTTACATTATTATAACGGGGATATATTTGTTGGAAAACGATGATTTGAGCGGACAAGCGTCTGAAAAACCATAACTTTGTAATAGGAATTTAATCTGCATTTGTAAATTTTAATCGATAACAGGCTGATTATTTAATCATTGAAGTTAATCCGGCTAAATGATATTATTTATAAAAAGTCTACCCTCAGTTGACAAGGGTAAGTTGAATTAATATAAGGATCAATGATGGGATGGGTGATTGATGAAGCTTTATATTAAACAAAAGGTGTTCTCCATAGGCGACAGATATAACGTTATCGATGGCGATGGAAACGCTATATTCAGCGTTCAGGGAGAGGTTTTTACCTGGGGCTCAAAGCTTCATGTCTTTGACGCCTTAGGGAGCGAGGTTTTCTTTATTGCGCGAAAGCTGCTTAGGTTTATGCCGGAGTACGTGATATATTCCGGCGGCGTCCACTGCGCGACAATACGCAAGCGTTTTACGCTTTTCTCTCACAGCATTTCCATAGAGAGCCAGTACGGCATGTTCGAAATAAGCGGGGATATCTGGGGGATGTGCTTTGATATCGTGTGTAACGGTTCACTGCTGGGCAGGATAGACAAAAAGTGGCTGTCATGGGGCGATTCTTACTGCCTGACGGTTCAGGATGACAGCAATGCCGCCTTTTTCGTAGCCATTGTGATAGCTATCGACAACTGCATACATAATGGCAACAACTGACAGGCGGCGGCTTGTCAACTATCAAGGTTTTCAAGATATATGTCTATGTCCGAAAGGGAGCTAAACGCTATGCCCTTTGACAGGGCTTCTACCGCGGTTTCGTCAACGCTTGTAACGTCGATGGACAGGTTCATCAGCTGCCCGGGTTTCAGCGTTACCTCATCGGTCCTGTATACATACAGCCTGCCCTCCTCCAGCTTAAGCAGGTAATGATCCGGGCAGTGGCCTTCGATCTTGCACTGCATCAACAGGTTTTCTTTTGCAAACTGCAATATCGTATAGCCTGGGTACATCTTCCTTATTTCATCCTCGGTCATTCCCGTTAAAGATGCCGTTGGGCTGCGGGTTATGGTATGACCGCACTCCAAAAAATTATATTCAAATATGACATTCGTTTCAGGGAGCACGCTCTTTTGCCCCATATTGGCTACGTTATCCGTATCGCCGGGCGGCTCGGCGGCTTCGCTGCCCCCAAATACGAGATATCCTATACCAAGTCCCGACATAAAAATGAAAACCGATATGCACGCTAATGTTAAAACCGTCTTTTTTGAGGTTTCTCTGTTAAAAATACGCATAAATATCCCCTCCTGTTCATGAGTTTTCCCAAAACAGCAAGGACTTATACAAACACATTTATAATAAATAACATTCTTTAGGCTTAGAAACAGTATACGCCCTAGCTAAACGCTTTAACCGCCAGCATCAAAAGAGGCACAGCTATAAAACACGCAAGCGTCGTCAGGCTCATTCCCGCGGCGACATACTTTTCATCCGCCTCAACGCTTGACGCGACTACAACGGCCTGCGTCATTACAGGCATAGCCGCCTCAATAACAAATACGTTTTCTCCGATTCCGCCAAATCCCACCATTGTGCACAGCAAAAGCATCGTTGCCGGGGCAATAATAAACCGCATAAGCATGACAGCCGTCATTCCCCTGTCTATCCTTATGTTTTTTATACCCGTCTCAAACAGAAGATATCCAACGTACAGAAGCGCCAATGGCGTGACTATGTTTCCAAGATATGAGCAAAAGCTTATTAAAAGCCTCGGGGGTTCAAACCCAATCAGCAGCAGCGGTATGCAAACCAACAGCGTTATAAGCGGCGGAGTCGCCATCCTTTTAGCGTCATTTACAAAGCTGTGCTTTGTGCCTTCCCTGTCACCCGAGCGCTGAATCAACGAATTGCCTATCGTCCAAAACAGCGATGTGTTGACGAGGTAAAAAAACATTACATATGGCACCGCAGCCTCTCCAAATAATTCTCTGCACATCGGCAGTCCTACGAAGATTGAGTTTGAAAACGCGCACATCACGATAAATCCGCCCCTGCGTATGCGCTCAATTCTAAGCAGCTTGGAAAGCAGAACGCCAAGGATAAGGGTGGCAGTCATTGACAGTATGGGAAGTAATACCAGATAACCCGCATCGCTCAGCATTTCGCTGGAAAACTGCGTAAAAATATTATAGGCGCATAACGCAGGCATGCCCACATTGATAATCAGCTTTATTACAAACTTTTTGTGCTCTTTGCGCATCCACCCAAACCGGCCAAACGCATACCCGACGGATATAATCATTAACACCAGCAGGACGGCGGACAAAGAGTGAAGCATTTCAGACATAATAGAGCCCTTAACCTTTATGGCATATTCCGTATAAAGCGCATAAATAGGTCAGGATACCATAAAATAATTTCCTTTTACCTTTTATGTGGGAGCGCCGCCTATGTATGTATGCGGTCGGCGGTTTCAATATCGGCTGCCAGCGTCCATTATCGATTAAGCCGCATTGTCAGCCAATTCCGTTTAAGCCGTGTGTAGTTACGCAACAATATTCAGAGGGCGCCGCATGCCCATGTTTATGTCCATTGTGCAAACTGACCCGCAGTCGCAAGGCGCATTCCGACTGCCAAATCAGCTGTCTAAGCAAAAAATCAGTGGGGAGAAACCGGCATCTCGTCATAAACGGCCCTTGGTCCTCCAACATACTTTGGCCTGGTGCGCGCCATGGTAACGTTCGCTTCGCCAAGTTTTCTTTTATTCGTATGTATGGGTACAACCACCGGATGCATATGCATTCCGATAAACGTCCCGCCTATATCTATTCCGGCGCAGGCCCTTCCCCTTAAGTCCTCTACTATAACCGGATCGTTAAAGCGCTCAATGGCCTGCATCGCAAACGCTCCGCCCGCATGCAGCTGCGGGCGTACCCATACCTGCGTAAGGTCATAACGCTCCATACACTCCCTCTCCACAACAAGGGCCCTGTTCAAATGTTCGCAGCATTGGACCGCAAGATATAATCCCCTGTCAATGATGGGCTGATAAAAAGCTTCCATTATTTCATGGGCAATATCCGAACTTGAATTTGTACCGATCAGCCGCCCGCCAACCTCGCTTGTTGAGCAGCCTACAACGACGATGTCCCCTTTTTTCAACATTACCGCGGCGCTGAGAAGCTCATTCATCGCTTCCCTGGCCTGCTTATTGATGTTATCCATGCGTTTCCTCCATGCTTGATAAAACAGCTATAATTATATCTGAGTGAACATATAATTGCAAACACCGATTTATCCGTCATGGCAAATTCCGCGTTTTAAACCGCAGCTCAAGTCGCTTTACAAGGAAAACTATACGCAGTCCGTAAATCGGGCGGCTCAGCGTACCAAAAGGCGGCTCAGCCGCCTTTTTCTCATGGATTCATCGTCCAACATATATTAAACGTTTCGGGCAATAAACATAATGCGGACTGTCTCAGCGCCGCAGCCAACCTTCCACAACACGGTTGAATTGAATTTTAAGAATACCCAAACGAACCTCCGTCGACATGCATTACCTGACCGGTCATAAACGCCGAGTCATCGGAAGCGAGAAACACATACGCCGGAGCTATTTCAAATGGCTGCCCCGCCCGTTTCATCGGCGTTTCCGATGTATATGTCCCAAACGTCGCAAGGTCTTCAGCTGGGAAGGATGCTGGTTGAAGCGGAGTCCAGACCGGCCCGGGGGCTACCGCGTTTACCCTTATGCCCCGCTTTACCAGGGAGCGTGCGAGGGACCTGGTAAGCGATACAATCGCGCCCTTTGACGCGCTGTAGTCGATAAGCCGGTCGTTGCCCTGGTATGCGGTTATTGAGGTAGTATTAATAATTGATGCGCCACGCTTCATGTATGGCAGGGATGCTTTTGTTAAAAAGAAAAACCCATAAACATTGGTTCTAAAGGTGTTGTCCAGCTGTTGCTCCGTTATATCCAGAATGCTGTTTTGAACAAATTGAACTCCATGGTTGTTTACCAGCACGTTAATGCTTCCGAACTGATTTATGGTCTGGTCAACCGCGCGCTGGGCTTCCTTCTCCTCACGCAAATCACACGCAAGCAGCACGCATCGCGCCCCTAGCTCTTCAATGCGGTCCCTTGTTTCTTCCGCATCTTTATGTTCGTCCAGATAAGCTATGGTAATGTTAGCCCCTTCCTTTGCAAACGAATACGCTATCGCCCTGCCGATTCCGCTGTCGCCTCCGGATATAAGCGCGGTCTTTCCGTTCAGCTTTCCGCTTCCCTTATACTCTGAATTTTCAGAAATAGGCTTGGGGTTCATAATGTATTCAAAACCGGGCTGTCTGTCCTGATGCTGGGGCGGAAATGTAAGCCCTACATCGCGGCATTTGCGCTGATACCCAAGGTACGGGTAAATAGGGTACATGGTTTGACTCCTTTCAAGTGCTTATTATGATAATTATTACGTCTCCGCATTTCAATACATTCCTTTAATTAGGGTAATTTAACACTTTACACGCAGTTTGAATACGATAATCTACAGGCCTGTTCCTAATTTAAGGAGCGAGACCGCAAATAATCCAGGGGCTCGGGTGATGATTTTATGACGATAAGTTTATGTATGATAGTTAAGAACGAAGAAAAGGTGTTGGCGCGCTGTCTTGACAGTATTAGGGGTTTTGTAGACGAGATCATAATTGTAGATACAGGCAGTGATGACGACACAAAGCGAATTGCACGCAAATATACGGACAAGGTTTATGATTTTGAATGGATTGACGACTTTGCGGCCGCCCGCAATTACTCGTTTTCTAAGGCTACTATGCAGTATTGCATGTGGATGGACGCGGATGATGTAATCCTGGACTCCGACAGAGAAAAGCTGGCCGAGTTGAAGGCGTCCGTTACGCCGGATATAGATATAATAATGATGAGGTACAACACTGCTTTTGATGAGGATGGAAAGCCAACCTTTTCATATTACAGAGAACGAATTGTAAGAAATAACGGCAAAAACATCTGGCAAGGAAGGGTTCATGAGGCCATAGCGCGATATGGAATAACACTATATACAGAGGCGGCAGTTACACACAAAAAACTCGAAACGAGCTACAGCGACAGAAATCTCAAAATCTATGAAAAGCAGTTAGCTGATAAAGAGCCGCTCTCACCCCGCGATACATTTTATTATGGCCGCGAACTATATTATCATAACAGGATTGAAGATGCTGTGGCCATTCTTAACGGATTTGTCTATTCGGGAGAGGGCTGGGTTGAAAACAGCATTGAGGCATGCCGTATCCTGTCGCTTTGCTATTATAGTCTCAATAATAGAGAAGAAGCGCTCTACGCGCTGTTGAAATCTATGAGGTTTGACACTCCCAGAGCGGAAATATGCTGTGATATAGGGTCGCATTTTATGCATGAGGGAAGCTATAAAAACGCAGCGTTCTGGTATGAGCTCGCTTTGACAAGAAGGAGAAACGACGCTTCGGGAGCTTTTGTTTCCCCTGACTGTTACGGATATCTGCCATGTATACAGTTATGCGTGTGTCATGACAAAATGGGAAATTCAAGGCTTGCATATGAGTATAACGAAATGGCGGGAGAATATAAGCCCTATTCCGAGGCTTACCGGCTTAATAAGGAATACTTCACAAAAAAGGGAATAGGCTGAGGGACAGTAGCTGGACACGGTTTCATGCCCATTTGAATATATTATCGAATACGATGTATGCATCGTCATTTGTCAGGAATTGTGTGCCTGACATTACCAAGTAAAGGAGTGTATTAAGTGAATCAGTTTCCTTCTAATAATGGATGTACATGTTGTCCCGGATGCGGAAGGCCAAACAACTGCTGTTGTTGCAACAGGGGGCCAACAGGACCAGCAGGCCCGACAGGGGCGACCGGCCCCATGGGTCCTATGGGTTTTCCAGGCTTAACGGGCCCTACAGGTCCAACGGGCCCAACTGGAGCAACGGGGCCCACCGGATCCGTTGCGGATTCAGTAGAATGCGCCTGTATACAACAGATGCGCAATATTCTGCAGCAAATCATCCAGCTTTATCCAATGAATAATATTATAGTTGCGATGGAAAGCGGAAATAATGCGAGCGGGCGCGCCGGCTCACTGCTTCCAGGACCGGATTCGAATCCGAATTCCGGTTTACTTCAGCTTGTCAACAATCAGGGAACTCCCCAGGAGGCCGTACCGATTTGCAGGATCGCCGCTGTAAGGATATCAAGCGCGGTATACAATGATGCTATAACATATCTGCCCGCGCCGGTACCGGCGCCCGAGGGCTGTGGCGCGGATTGTGAAGCGGCAGTACGCTTATATCTTCCTGTTGGCACAACGGGCGTAGATATAAATTCAGGCGGTCAAACGGTTGCTCAAGGTACGGTATTGAGGAACGAGTTCGGAATGCTGGTTCTGGTAGGCCCAAATAACAGCGATCCAACGTTTGTATCCGCGTGTCAGGCTGAAATACTTAACAGATAGGCCTTGTCCTGCAAAATAATGATAATCGGACACGGTTTTGTTTATGTTTGAATATATTAACTAAGACGATGTATATATCGTAATTGGTCAGGTGATTTATTCTCCTGACATTAAAAGCAAAAGGAGTGTATTGAAGTGAATCAATTTCCTTCTAATAATGGATATACATGTTGCCCGGGATGTGGAAGACCAATTAACTGTTGTTGCTGTAGGCCGAGAGGTCCAATGGGTCCTACAGGTCCAACAGGCCCGACCGGGCCTATGGGGCCTATGGGATTCCCAGGACTAACAGGCCCTACAGGCCCTACAGGAGCGACGGGTGCTACAGGCTTAACTGGGCCTACCGGCCCGACTGGACCTACAGGCTTACCGGGAATACCTGGTCCAACCGGCGCAACGGGGCCTACTGGAGCAACAGGGCCTACCGGCCCGACTGGACCTACAGGCTTACCGGGAATACCTGGTCCAACCG
>UQXE01000002.1 GCA_900544965.1 uncultured Eubacteriales bacterium
CGTCCATAAGCTATTACTCGTCGGACGCGCCGTCCCCCAATAAGCCGGAGCTGATTATTAACTATACCTCTTCCGGTACATACTATGGCAATAGGCCGTATGTGCAGAATAATAGTACCGAGGTGAATTGTATGGGCTATTCGCTGGATTTTAATTTGTTTTTAAATTCAAAAAGGATTGGACTGGAAGTTTCTCATATAAACAGAAAACCTATAGAGGAAATATATACGGCGGTGCTAAGCAGGGTTGAAGCCTGGATGAGAAACAACATGGGCGCACGCAACTGGGCGCGCATAGCTTCCTATAACTCGAATATCGGATTAAATCAGTATAGAGTCGTGTTTAGAACAGGTTTTGGGGACAGAGAAATAGTTGACCGACTAACGGGCAGGCTTATCCGTGCTTTAAATGGCGTTTACAACACAACTGACGGCGATCGGGGCCTTTTTTGCTTGGATTGTAAAATGAAGTGCAACAAAGCGAAGAAGGTTCTAAGAACTCCTAAAAATGCAAAGGGGAATAGAGTAAGCTTTGAAACATTGCCCCAATTCTACAGTCCATTAAAAATCAGAGAGGATAACTTGGATACATCCTCAAAAAGTATAATCCATCAAAAGTCGGCGGCATTTACGCCGGCCTTTTGATACCTTGGGAGCAAAAGCCAGTCTCACAGTTGCTCGCAACCAAAGGCTGGCCTTTGTGAGTTAACCTCGCTAAGAGCTTGTACAGCAAGCACTTAGCGAATCGCCTATGGCGATAATAGGTTCTAAGGACTCCAAAAAATGCACAGGGGATGATATAGTCTTGGAAGCATCACTTTCAAGTACAATTCATCAAAAATCAGCGAGTCGATACATGATTAAAAACATTGTTTTTCGGGATTCCAAAGGGGGCTTTTTACAAAAAGTCCTTTTGGCGGGGTTTGGGGCAAAAGCCCCACGAAGCCTGCCGATAGTTGCTAGTAACTGAAGGCTGACTTTTGTGGGTTAAACTCGTAATTCGCTGAAGGGCGGTAGGTAAAACCCGTAACCTCAAAAAGCGGATGCATTGCTTTGTCGACACGCTAAAGGGGGCGTTAGCCCCCTTACCTGTTTCTCTCAGAAAGTTGTTTATTCTATCATTAAAATGGAGCGTTATGGATGGGTCCACCCGAGCAGGAGATAGTTACTATCCTATATTCAACTCCACAGTCAAGGCAGATATACCCATATCTATGCATGTTTTTTATGTGCCCATAATCCCTATAGGAGCCAGGCCGATGGCTACACGCCTTTTCGGTTATTCCGCTGGTAAGTATAGGTACACAAACGCACAACAACAAAGCGGCGATTAGTGTAATGCTAAATATCCTTTTCATATTAGACCTCCCAATTCTATTTAATTAAGTAAGATAAACACAAATGGGCATCAATCTGAACTAACCATGCACACCGGATCAAAGTATAACTTGGTGATGAACACGGTAATTAATACATTAATGTATATAAATATAATACAAAATTACGCTACAGTTGTCAATTGAAGATATACACTTATTATGTCGAAATTGTCAAGGATTTAAAAGCCAATGAGTGGATGGGCCGATAATACACACAGATTAAATTATTAGATAATAACAACGGTAAAGCTTGACTTAAATGCATTAACACTGTATATTTATTTGGGCGCATAAACTTGTCGTATTAGGTATAGAGAAGGCGGCTTGTGCCGGTAATCGGCCTTCAGAAATAAACCTATTATGGCGGATGAGATAGTTGTATAAATTAAAATGAAGGAAAAAATAACCCGTTATGAAGAGATATATATTACTTGTTGTCTGTTTAGTACTTATACTATCATGCGTAGGCTGCTTTCAGGAACACTTAGAGGTTGACAATAATGAGATTTTTATTGGGGAACCCAAAGCAACTCAGGAGCCTGTTGAGCCAACTCTGGATGTTAAAGGCACGAAGGAGCCAAGGCCAACCCCGTCAGACGACGCTTGGCCGGGGCCAACCCCGTCGGAGCCTGTTACACAGGAGCCTGAACCCACTCCTACAACCGGCGGCCTGTCATTGTCAGGGTATGTGATTGGCATAGATCCTGGTCATCAGCTACATGGTAACAGCGCTAAGGAACCGGTTTTACCGGGTTCAAATGAGATGAAAAGCAAAGTGACGTCGGGAACTCAGGGAATTTGGACGAAAACACCGGAATATGAAGTAAACCTGCGCGTTGGGATGATTCTTAAGGAACTGCTTGAGCAGCAGGGAGCTACCGTGATTATGACAAGAGAGGTTAACGACGTTGATATCTCTAACGTGGAGCGGGCACAACTATTTAACAAGAAAAAGACGGACTATGCTTTGAGATTGCACTGTAATGGCTCTGAGGATAGAAGTATCAATGGGGCCTTTATGCTTATTCCCACTAAAAACCCATATCTGGAAAACTGCAGCCGCGCCGCAGAGCTTTTGATAAGGGAGTATTGCAAGGAAACCGGGGCAAAGAACCTAGGGGTTGTAAAGCGCGGCGATCAGACAGGATTTAACTGGTGTGAGCGTATGATTATCAACATTGAGATGGGCCATATGTCGAACGAAGCCGAGGATTACAACCTGTCTGATCCTGATTATCAGGTTAAAATGGCGCAGGGCTTATTAAACGGCATCCTTGCTTATTTCAAAGGATAGGAAAAGTGTCGCAAAATATAAAAGATATATTGCAGACGCATTAAAAGAAAACGTAAAAACAGGATAGAACTATTGTTTATGGCTCTCAAGTGATTTAATAAATTCCGCCACAGTCATTAGTTCCTGATAGTTTAAGCGCTTAATCTGCCGTATCGTTTCATCTTTTAGGCTGCCGGAGACATGGGATTCTACCGGCAGCCTGCCGGTCATTATCCATTCAGCAGGATAGTCGTATATTTTTTCGATCATAAGAGCAAGAGGTTCGGATATGGCTTTCTTCTTGCCGCTGGTCAATAAATAGACATAGTTGGCGCTGATTCCGAGCGATTTTGCAAATTCACTCTGCTTGAGACGCTTTTCGCGGATTATCCATTTTATTCGCTCTCCAAGTGTAGACGTAAAATCATCAGGTTTGGGCATTTTTACTGTTAGCCTCCTCCATCATCTGAATATATACCATTAACTCCTTTCTGTACGAAACGTTTAACTTCATATAGATTCGGCGGTTATGGGTTTTGATGGTATTGATCGAAAGACATAGTATATCGGCAATTTCTTTTGCGGTATGGCCCTCCATATACAGGTCGAACACGGCTCTTTCAGCCATAGAAAGCGTATCGATATTCTTGACAAAATCCTGGAACAGCGAGGATTGCTCCTGCTGGGCCAATACCGGCTGGGAGTGCTCCCTGTCGGTCCGCTCATCCTGAGTTCTCAGAAAATCAATAAGATCGTCTATCTCAGGGATTTTGGTCTTTGTTGCTGACGATATATCCGTTGATTTCAATGATTCAAGCGCTTGCACAACAGGGCGTATGTAACGACGGCTGATAAAAGCGGAAAGAACTATATCCAACCCCATTAGAAGGGCTAATCCCAACAAGAGCGTACTGGTACGGGCCGATATCTTTTTCAACAGAACGCTCTCAGGCATCATTACAGCGCATGACCAGCGTTCATCCCTATATGCCGAGTCTTCCGGATATAGCGTGACCTCCTGATGCAATCCCGAATAGCTATCAAAGGAGGATTGCCGGTAACATGAAAATGCCCTATCATCTGGATATATGGTAAGGGAACCGTCCGTAAGACTAGAGGGGTATGCCGCGTTGCTTCCCGCGAGAAGAGCGCCATACACCATTAAATCGTTTTCCCGCAGGGGTGACAGTACGTAAAACAGGTAATCATACACGCTGTTGTCAGGCATATTTGACAGCTTAAACAGCATTTCGCTCACCTCAAAACCGCATACACCCATGACGGTACCGTCGGAGGCAATTATAGGCGCCGAGCAGAGCATTACCTTCTCGCTGTTGTAAGGCAGCACCATTCCATTACTCCAATAATAAAGCCGGGATGCAGGAAGATCAAAATCGCGGGCCGTCTGCATTACTGTATGAAAGTAGTCGCCATCCGTGGTATTAAATTCCATCCTCCATTGAGGCAGAACATAGATTCCATTATTTCTTGCAAGCGCCATGGGATCATATAGATATCTAAGATTGGATTCAAGGCCGCTAACTATATTGGGTTCCATATTTTTAGGGTAGACGCATACGCATGCACGGGAGTTTTCCGATCTGGACAGCTCAGGATTTACCGTTGCGTCCAGCATAATAAATACGCCGCTGCTCTTTGTCTTTTCAAGTGCGCCGATAAGCTTTGCCATCTCTCCGTCAAGAAGCTGTTCAAGCAGCTCTGGATGATTTGTAAGCTCATATGCCTCCGCGTCCTGTTCCTTAAGACGGCGTTCCAGGTTGGCCGATAGTCTACCGCCTGAACGGAAATCGCGCCAAAACTACGATATACATCCTGCGAGAGATGCGAAAGCTCATTTTGAAGCAGGGTTTTATGCTCTTTAAGACCGGCCTCAAAAACTCCTGTGGCAAACAGTATTACAAGGACGCCCACCATGATTATATTTAAGAAACAACAGCAGAAAGCCAAACAATCTTAAGCGCATTGAAAGCCCGTCGCGGCCTGCGCGCCTGATTGCTTCCTGATAAAGTTTTATGGTGTTGATTGGCGCAAAACCACCCATCCGGCGCCCTCCTCTCACAAATGCCGATTACTGCGCTTCAATGAACGCCCTTAAACTGCCGCGCGTCGCCTCAATATAGGCGGCTTCCTTATCCATGGCTTCGCATAGTTCAAGATAACGTTTACGGGCTTTAACAGCCATGGAGATTAGCTCGCTTTCATAGCCGCCGCTAACATCATTAAAGCTTTCAAATACGGGTGGGATATAGCGCTTTTATAGGTTTCGGATTCTATAAACGAGCTCTTATACCCGTCGTTGCAGATGTCGCAATAAAAGGTAAATTGGAAGCCGGCCTCGGTGGAATTGTCCTGATAATTTCGAGTAAAGGATTTCGGGATGATTTTCCTTTGCTTATGGTCTTGCGCATATATATTGGGGGTAGGTTTTTTGATGTTACTGCTGCTTGTGGAGGTGTAGCAGCATAAAAAGGGATGATTGGTGGGGTGATTTTTAATGATAACCCTTGACATATTACTCTTTGAGTAAGATGAGAGGATAAAAATGAAGGCGAAAATATTGGATACATACGTTAAATACAGTCTCAATGGGGCTTGATTGTTACACCATGTATTGTTTTTATTATTACATATTTTTAACGCTAATAATTCTTTTTTTAAACATCGTTGCCTGATGAACCACACAATATATTAAATTCTATATTTAATCCTTATATGGAATAATTTAGAAAACAATTTGCTTAGGGAGTATATATATGAGAAAGAAATGGTTAGCCGTCTGTCTTATATTGTTGCTTATGGTAGCTATGACAGCATCCGGCTGCACCGGGTCTGGCGGCCTTGATCCAAATAAGCCTGTCACGCTTACGCTTTGGCACAATTTCGGTGGTCCAATGGATGAACTAATAGAGGAGTTTAATCGAAATGTTGGGAAATAAAAGGGAATAATATTAAATGTTACCTCGGTCTCGGGTTCAGCCGCGTTACAGGAAAATCTGACAATGATTGCGGCAGGCGATCCTGGCGCGCCGGATATGCCCGATCTGACAACCTGTTATCCCGCTACCGCTGCCCTTCTTAAGGAGAAGGGGTTGATTGCGGCTCTTGATGAACAGTTTACCAAGGAGGAGCTTTCGGCCTATCTTCCAAGATTTTTAGAGGAAGGAAGGCTCTCCGATGGCAAGCTGTATGTATTTCCCTTCGCTAAATCAACCGAAATACTTTTTGTAAATCAAACCCTATTCGACCGTTTCTCAGCAGCCACTGGTATTTCTCTTGAAAGCCTGTCCACGTTTGAAGGCATTGCAGATGCGGCCTTACGATATTATGAATGGACCGATTCACTAATCCCTGACGACGCTGGGTTTGAGGACAAATACCCTGATTACGCGCCCTCAGGACATTTTATTAAGATTGCCAATGGTAAAGCATACTGCTTCGGGAACGACGAAGCCTGGTATGAGCCTGGCGTTGCCAACCATTACTGGTGCGTTTATGATAACCCTGAAGACGCGGATTAGATTGGGCGTCTATTAACAAATAAAGATTTCAGAGGATATTGATTAATGAAAAAGATTTTAATACTCGTTATAACACTGGCGCTTTCACTTTCCTCCCGCAATAAGGACTTTTTGCGGGCGAAAGTAAAACTACGCCATCGGGAAGCGCAGGAAGCTCAGATACCACTCAAGCGCCTGACAATAAGCCCAATGATACGCCTCAGGGCAGTCAAAATGCGGGGAAAAGCAACTATAACAACTGGGAGGCGTTTTACAATGCCTTCAGCGCAGCCTATAATCAAGACAGCGATAAGTTTCAATGATAGAGAAGACGTGGGCCTTGACGCGGCATTCGCCTTGCTGAGCGGGGATATAGACCTTGCATTTACGTCCGCCTATTTCAACGAATCCGCAAGCAGTACGGTGCCAATGGCGTATGGCTTCTTTGGCTGGACGGATGTAGCATACAGCGAAAGTGGTGATACCGCCTCTGTCACAGCGACGGGCCAAGACGGCACTTTAACCCACGAACTTATCTATAGCAAGGGCAATGCCGCAAAGTTTCGAAGCGTTTCATCCGATGGGACAGAATGCACGCTCACAATTTGCCTTACCGATCAATATTGGGCAAAGAGCTACATGAGCGCTGACAGCGAAGTAAGAGCGGCGGGCTATAAGGACGGCTCGTTCTACTTAGGAACGGGGTCGGGCGGCGGCACATTATTATCTTTATATGACAATCCTAACGCGGCCGCAGATCCGTCATTTGTTACAGGGATGAATAAGGTTTGGGAACTAAAGGACGGGCAGCTTACTACAAAATAGGAGGCGTTGTTTCCAAATTAATTTTATTGGAGTTATTGAGGATATTGTCGCTTATTTTAGGATTGTTGATGCTCGCCGTAGCGTTGGGAATGGGCTGCAAATCCGGTATGGGTTAACCCAGTTGGAGGGAAGAGCATGTCTGAAGTGTAAAATAGGCGATGAGCGCGCAGTAGAAATAGACGGTACGTCCGTAACCTTCCGACGTCCAGGGCGGGATGGGGGCGCTCTCTTCTATGAGGAGTATGCTTGATAAAATCCTTCTCTACGAGACGACAGCTGTACTATGATTAAATAAGGCCGTATAGGGCAAATCCCTATACGGTTTTTCATTAAAAAGAGTAGAGCAAATCACCTTGCTTAATTTTAACAGATTAATAACGTTTGATGCATGTGTACTTACCTGCTATAATATTAATGATACTTTACTTGTTTGAACACATATTTCTAATCCTGCTTTAATCTTTAAGCGCTATGCTTTTTAGGGAGGTGAATGTTATGCGCGTACTGCTTGCCGAGGACGAGCCGGATTTGAATCGTATTATTACTAAAAAACTTACGTCCGAGGGCTATTCAGTGGACAGCTGTACGGATGGTGAAGGGGCGATAGACTGCCTGTTGTGCGCCGAATACGATGCGGTGATCCTTGATATAATGATGCCGAAGGCGGATGGCTTTGAGGTGCTTCGCCGGCTTAGGGGCGCCGGAAAGGAGACTCCCGTTTTGTTTCTCACGGCACGGGACGCCGTTTCAGACAGGGTTAAAGGACTGGACAGCGGAGCAAATGATTATCTGATAAAGCCATTTTCTTTTGAGGAGCTTATGGCGCGCTTGAGGGCGATTACCAGGGTCTCTTTCGGTATGACAGAAAATGTCCTTACGGTTGCCGATCTTCGCTTAGACTGCGCTTCTCACGTTGTCAGACGCGGCGAAAGAGAAATTGCGCTTTCGGCCAAAGAATACGCGTTATTGGAGTACATGATGCGAAACCATGGTGTTGTGCTGTCGCGCGAGAGAATAGAAAATCATATTTGGAACTTTGATTATCAAGGCGGTACTAACGTAGTGGACGTATATGTCAGCTACATTAGAAGAAAAATAGATGGAGGATATGACAAGAAGCTAATCCATACAGTTCGCGGCTGTGGATATGTGCTTCGAGAGGAAAGATGAAAAATCTATCCGTTCGCCTAAAGATTACGCTTTGGTTTTCCGCCGTACTTGTAGTGGTGGTGGCCTTGACCTTTGCCGTTATTCTTGCTGCCAGCAGATCCGTTCTTCAAAAGACAATCCGTGACAATCTTATCGGAACCATAGAGGATAATGCGGACGAGGTTGAGTATTTCGACCAAACAGACGGCGATGAAACAGATAATGACGAGGACATATACATCAGATATGCCAGCGGTTATCTGGAAATAGACGACGATTTTCTTGATCAGGTCAACGGCGTATATACTGCGCTTTACAACGAAGACGGTACATTGCTTTACGGGGAAAACCCATTGGCTAAAGATACGGCCGGAATTCCATTTTCAGATTTCAATATTCAAAATGTAAGGACAAATAGTATTAATTATTACATCTATGACAGGGCGTTGAGCAGGGATGGATTGGACGGCTTATGGCTGCGCGGTATTGTATCGGAACAACAGGGCACGAATCAAATGTCCGATATTGTAAGTATCTCGTTTATCCTGTTGCCTGCGCTTTTGATTACTAGCATTTTGGGCGGTTATATTATCGCCGGAAAAATGCTTAAACCGGTTCAGAAAATAGAGAGCGCGGCGAAGGAGATTGGCCAGGGCCACGACTTGAAAAGGCGGATCGGCCTTGGACCAGGCAATGACGAGCTTCATCAGCTGGCCAAAACCTTTGATGAAATGTTCGAAAGATTGGACGCGTCCTTTGAAACCGAGCGGCAGTTTATATCCAACGCCTCTCATGAGCTGCGTACGCCCATGTCCGTAATTATGGCTCAATGTGAGTATTCACTTGAGAAGGCTAGGAGCGCTGCAGAGTATGAGGAGGCTATTGGCGTTATAAGCAGACAAAGCAGGAAGATGTCGCGTATGATTGCGGATATGCTGGAGTTTACCAGATTGGAGCAAAAAGCCGTAAGTATTTATATGGAACCTGTGGACCTATCCGAGCTTGTTTCCCTGGCATGCGAGGATATGGCGCTTTTGCGGGAAAAAGGGATCGAGCTGACATATGAAGTCGAAAGGGGCGTACGAGTCCATGGCAACCGAGACCTGTTATCGCGATTATTTACAAACCTGATCAGCAACTCCTACCGATATGGAAGAGAAGACGGCCGCATAAAGGTTTGCCTATGGGTCGAGGACCGCGCCGTTAAGCTGTCCGTGGCAGATGACGGTATAGGCATTTCACCTGATCAGCAGGAGAAGATATTCAATCGTTTCTATCAGGTGGACTCTTCGCACTCAAATGAGGGGACGGGGCTTGGGCTATCTATGGTTAAGGAAATTGCGCGTGTCCATGGGGGAGAGGTAAGTGTTGAGAGCGAGCTCGGCAAAGGGAGCGTTTTCACGCTGACATTAAAAAATATTTGAACTTTAATGTTCCTTTAATCTTGGGCTCCTATAATCATATCATAACCTTTGAAAGGAGCAATTTTCAATGAAGAGAATAAAAGAATGTTTTTCAACGCCAAGGAGGGCTGTCATAACCAGCGTATGCATTCTGGCCATTTTAGCTATGGTTGGAACAGGCGCCGTGCTTGCCGCGGGCGCGGTTGCCGAACATAGTTCTATCGGCAGAGGCGCCGCGGAAAACTATGCGTTTGCAGATGCCGGAATTGCACCGGAAGACGCCGCTGCTATCCAAACGGAATTTGACTTTGAAAACGGTCAATTTATATACGAGGTTGAGTTTGTAGCGGATGGCAAAAAATATGATTATCATATTAAGGCTTCGGACGGTACAGTTATCAAGAAAGAGATTGAGGAGCCGGAGGAGCAGGCCTTGACTAGTCAGCCCGTTGACCAACCCGCTGAACTGATTGGTATTGACGCTGCAAAGGAAAGGGCGCTTGAGGACGCCGGATTATCCGCCCACGATGTGACATATACCAAGGAAAAGCTGGAATCGGATGACGGCGTTTCAGCTTATGATATCGAATTTTATACTGACTCCACAAAATACGATTATGAAATAAACGCGGTGAACGGGACGATACTAGATAAGAGCGTGGAGATATTACAAACCGGCACGGCCGGCTGGCCGGCAGCCTCCACACAGCCCCAGCAGCCAGCCCAAACTCCAGCACAGGATCAACAGGGTCATAGGCTAACCCTCGAAGAGGCTAAGGACAAAGCGTTAGAAGATGCGGGACTGTCATCATCGGATGTAACTTACACAAAGGAAAAATTGGAACGCGATGACGGCGTCTACGTCTATGAGCTTGAGTTCTATACAGATGATGCGGAATATGACTATGACATCAATGCTCAAACCGGTGTTATTATGGATAAGAGCGTTGAGTATTTCGAGAATAATCCGCCTGCGACAACGCAAAAGCCCGATGACTATATCGGAGTAGATCAGGCAAAGGCCATTGCCGTTAACCATGCGGGGTTTGCTATTTCAGATATTACATTTATTAAGGCGAAGCTCGAGAACGACGATGGACGCGTAGTGTATGAGATAGAGTTTTATAAGGGCGCCACAGAGTATGAATATGCCATAGACGCCTTTACGGGCGATATCTTGGAGTTTGACGCTGAAACAGATGACTGATTAAACGTGAACATTAAATGAGGTTAACGGCTTGTAATATAATCTCAACATAAATGAGCAAGGGCATAGAATCTTTAAATGGATTCTATGCTCTTTTTAGGTCCTGCACAATTTAAGTGAGCTTTTATACGTCGATATCCCCTATATTTAGACTTTAAGCTCTGTTGGACCTGCCAACTTTTAATCCTTACCGTGCACTCATACCCCCGAACACTTTGTCACCTTTATCGGATTTGACAAAATCCCAACCCTCATTACCAAAAGCGTCTTGAACACAAGGGAATATGGCAAGGTTTGTCCAGCAAAGGCATTTGTTTGAACAAGGCCGTGATGGAAAATCTTTTTGGTCTTTTAAAGTCGGAACCATTTTATTTACAGAGCTTTCATTCGATTGACGAGGTGAAATGGGAGCTGGTGCATTATCTGGATTTTTACAGCCATAATCAAATCAAAGTCAAGCTGGAGGGCTAAGTTCCCACCAATTCAGAGATAACGCAGGTTTTGCCGCCTAATATCTGTCCAACTTTTGGGGTCGCTCCAAAATAGAGCAACCCCTTTTTTAAGCTGACTTCAACGTTTGATAATAAACGCTTATAGAAACTTATAAAGCGGTTTTGAGCTATTTAAACAATAAGGAAAAACAAGATATTTGTATATAATGAAATAATGCCATAAAGAATATTGACCATTTAGGATTGAGTGGCTATAATAGTTGCGTTCGCAACAAAATTTAATGGGGTAACTGCAATGAGCTCGCTAACAAGATGCATCAGTGTAATAGCACGCTGTTCAGCCCTTAAGCGTTCACAGGCGTTTAAAAGCTTAGGGATAACAGGCTGCCAGCATACATATATACTCAACGTATGCAGAAATCCCGGCATATCTCAGGAACAGCTTGCAAACAAAATATATATACATAAAAGCAATGTTGCAAGGCAGGTTGCGTTGCTGGATAAGGCAGGCTTTTTGACCAGAGCGCCAAGCTCTGAGGATAAGCGGGTAATGCTGATTTTTCCAACCGCGAAGGCTGAAGCCGCCTATCCCGTCATTCTACAGGCGCTGAAGGAATGGCATGATTATCTTATCATGGACTTTTCAAAGGAAGAACAGGTCTTGCTGGAAAGGATGATGAATCATGTCATGGACAGGGCTAGGCGCTATATTGACGAGCATCCGGAAGAGAGCATCGGCGAGATATGAGAAGGATATTATCATATATCAGGCCCTATTTGAGACGAATGGGCATAGGCCTTTTGATAAAGTTTACCGGGACGATTATGGATTTGGCGCTGCCCTGGTGTTTAGCCTACATGATTGATGATGTTGTTCCCCTAAAGGACAGGGAACAGATCTATCTGTGGGGAGGAATGATGCTCGCGTTTAGCGCAATAGCCGTTATTAACAACATAGCCGCAAACCGAATGGCCTCGCGCGTGGCAAGGGACGCTACGCGAAACATAAGGCACGACCTTTATAGCAGGATATCCATGTTATCATGCAGGCAGTATGATGATGTTACTATTCCAAGCCTGATATCAAGGCTGACTTCTGATACGTACAATATGAACAGGATGCTCGGAATGATGCAGCGTATAGGCGTTCGCGCCCCAATATTGCTTCTTGGCGGAGTAACCGTAACGTTGATATTGGACGCCAGGCTGAGCTTGGTTTTGCTATGCACTTTGCCGCTGATCGGGCTGGGAATAGTCCTTATATCAAGAAAAGGAATACCATTATACAGCAAGCTTCAGCGATCGGGCGATAAAATGGTGCGCACGGTGAGGGATAATGTAACAGGAATCAGGGTTATAAAGGCGCTTTCCAAAACGGAGCATGAAAGGAGCAGATTTGAATCGGTAAACAACGAGGTGGTGAAGGCAGAGAAAAAGGCCGGCATGGTGATGGCGGCGACAAATCCGCTGATGAACATGCTATTAAACGTTGGCCTTACCTTTGTCATAGTAACCGGAGCGTTCCTGGTTCAGGACGGGATTAGTGAACCAGGCAAGATTATCGCGTTTCTTACGTACTTTACCATTATTTTAAACGCAATGCTGTCAATAAACCGTATATTCGTCATGTACTCTCAGGCGAGCGCTTCTGCAAAGCGAATAGCTGAAGTACTGGACACGCCTTTTGACATGCCTTTAAGGGAGGCGGATTCGATTACCACGCAGGATCATATAAGATTTGAAAATGTAAGCTTTTCTTATAACAATGTGCAGGATTCGCTTACAGATATAGATTTTACCCTTGGACACGGCGAGACCTTAGGAGTGATGGGAGCTACGGGAAGCGGCAAAACCACCCTTATACTGCTGTTGCAGAGGTTCTACGAGGCAAGCAAGGGAACGGTACGCATCGATGGCAGGAACGTAAATTGCATTCCTGGCGATGAGCTTCATACCATGTTTGGCATTGCCTTTCAGAGCGATACGTTGTTCGCGGACACAATACGGGAAAATATAGACTTTGGACGGGGGCTGCCAATGGAGCGGATAGAGCTTGCCGCCAGGTGTGCGCAGGCCTATGAGTTTATCAGCTCATTGCCGGATGGGTATAACCATATGCTTACATCAAAAGCCACCAATCTTTCAGGGGGTCAGAAGCAACGCCTGCTTATAGCTCGCGCCCTGGCGGGAAGTCCCAAGATATTGATTCTTGACGACTCAAGCAGCGCGCTGGACTACAGGACGGACGCTGCAATGCGTCAGGCGGTCAGGGAGAGCTTTCCTGATACTACAACGATACTTATAGCCCAGAGGGTGAGTTCAGTTCGCCACGCTGATAAAATTATTATGCTTGATGAGGGTCGGATAGTAGGAATCGGCTCCCATGAGCAGCTGATGCACACATGCCCTGTATATAGGGAAACAGCTAGAACCCAAATGGGAGTGGAGTAAGCTATGCCTAGAAACGATAATCCGAGGGAAAAACCGCGTGATCCAAAAAAGGTGATGATTCGCCTTGGCCGGTATATGCTCAAATATAAATGGCTGCTGTTAATTGCAATAATTCTGAGTTTTGGGAGCAACCTGCTTCAACTGGTGGGACCCATGCTGTCGGGCTATGCGATAAACGCAATAGAGCCAGGTCCAGGACATGTAGATTTCCAACAGGTGTTTTATTATGCGGGGCTGATGCTGTGCTTTTTTGCAATTTCATCCCTTCTTGGTTATGTGCTCTCTATTCTAATGATACATATAAGCCAAAAGATCGTATTTAATATGCGCAAAGATGTGTTTAATAAGCTGATGGAGCTTCCGGTAAGCTTTTTCGATAAATATCAGACTGGGGATATCCTCAGCCGAATCTCATATGATATTGATACGGTAAATACATCGCTGTCAAACGACCTTGTTCAGATACTAACAAGCGTTATAACTGTAGTCGGGTCTCTTGCAATGATGATAAGCTTATCGCCCAAGCTTGTGCTTGTGTTTGCGGTTACGGTTCCCATGTCGGTCATATTCACCAGATATATGACAAGAAAGGTAAGGCCGCTTTTCAGGAATCGTTCGGCAAAGCTTGGTGAGCTTAACGGGTTTGTCGAGGAGATGGTATCCGGCCAGAAAACCATACGCGCGTATAACAGCGAGCAAGTCATAATAGGACGATTTGACAACTTTAACGATGCTGCGGTGGAAGCGTATTATAAGGCCGACTATTATGGGAGCATGACCGGACCGTCGGTCAACTTCATCAACAATCTGTCGCTTTCGTTGATCAGCGTATTTGGCGCGCTGATGTACCTGGGGGGACAGCTCACGCTTGGAAACGTATCATCGTTTGTGCTGTATTCCAGAAAGTTTTCAGGGCCGATAAACGAGGCTGCAAATATATTAAGCGAGCTCCAATCTGCCAGCGCGGCTGCAGAGCGAATATTCCGCCTTCTTGACGAGCCTGTCGAACCCGCTGATGCTTCGGGCGCGATAGAGCTGAAACATGATGGGGGAGAGGTCCGCGTTGAAAACGTGGATTTTGGATATGAACGAGGAAAGCTTGTGTTGCAGAACCTTAGCCTGTTGGCCGCTCCTGGAAAGCTGATAGCTATAGTTGGCCCTACAGGGTCTGGGAAAACCACTCTGATAAACCTTCTTATGCGCTTTTATGACCCTAACTCGGGGGTAATAAAAGTCGACGGAACGGACATAAAAGAGCTTACCAGAAGCAGCCTGAGGGGTTCGTTCGCTATGGTTTTGCAGGACACATGGCTGTTTAACGGTACAATATATGAAAATATTGCCTATGGATGCGACGGCGCGACAAGGGAACAGGTGGAGTCCGCCGCAAAGGCGGCAAGAATACACAGGTCGATAATGCAGCTCCCAGATGGATATGATACGATTCTTACCGAGGACGGCGTAAATATATCCAAGGGGCAAAAACAGCTTTTAACCATTGCAAGGGCAATGCTTCAGGATGCGAATATGCTGATTTTGGACGAGGCGACCTCAAACGTCGACACGCGTACGGAGCTTCAGATTCAGGCCGCAATGCGTAAGCTCATGGAGAATAAAACCTGCTTCGTGATCGCGCACAGGCTGTCTACAATACAAAACGCCGACCTCATACTGGTAGTGCGCGACGGACGGATCGTTGAACAGGGCAGACATGAAGATTTGCTGGAAATGGAGGGATTCTATTCGCGGCTCTACCACGCCCAGTTTGAATAATGTATGAAGCGGGAGAGCCTGAATTTGATAATTAACGCGATGAAAAGGGGTCGCATTTAGGCGGTAATAGCTGAATAACCGTGGGCTTGCAGACGATTACGATCCACAGCGCTTTGTCTTTGACTTAAGCGCGTTAAATTACTGTATCTCTGTTGGAATGAGGTTAAGCATATCCTCCTCATTTGCCACATTCGTATATACCTGGGGAACGTCGCCCACGATCACGCCTTCGGCCACGGCTATTTCAGCGCTTACCATTATATCCTCCCAAACGCTTGGCAAAATCAGCTTAAGAGAAGCTGTGAGCCTTACTTTTACCCTGTATAGCGTCTGATTAATTCCAGCCGATTTGAGTTCAGATTTAAATTCGCTTACCACGCTTCCGGCAGGCTCAAATTTTACCCTGATGTCAGGCCCTACTCCGGCTAAGAATGGAATATTGGTCAACGTCCCAATCGGGATGGCGATGCCCTGCTCCCCGATCTCCGCAATCCGCTTCTGGGCCGCCTCGCTGCTGGACGCGGCGAGGGTATTCATTTTAACGGTATCCGCGTGGAGCATGTATACATTGCTGGAAGTATTGTTCATTGATATAAGCTGGGCGTACACTTCGTCTTTGGACATCGACTCAAGTATTGACTCGTTTAGCGCTGTAGATGTTAAGGCGGTTACCCTAGCTTCCGCGAGGGAAAGCGCCGCTGGGTTCATGTTTATTCCCACGGAAACGAATATAGCCGCAAACACGACAACCAGAAATACAAGCACTATAAGCAGTCGTTTCTTGATATAGCGCCATTGGCGATGCTTTCTTTTTCTGGTTTCCATGCTGCCTCCATACGGCTGTGCCGGGCATTAGGATGTATCATCATTATATGCTTAAAGAACCATAAACGATACAAAAAATTGCTCCCTTGGCATAACCAAAGGAGCAGGGGCGTGCAAATATCAGGCCGCCATCCGTTTCACTATACCCAGAAGGATGTCAACGGTCCTTTCCATTGACTGAACCGGTATATATTCATATCTGCCGTGAAAATTTTCCCCTCCTGTACAGAGATTTGGACAGGGAAGACCCATAAACGAAAGCCGCGCACCGTCGGTTCCGCCACGTACGGGCGTAATAATAGGCTCTATCCCCAAACCGCGCATAACAGCGCACGCGCTATCGATCAGGTGCATATGCGGAAGCAGCTTTTCTTTCATATTATAGTATGAATCGTTAATATCTATATCCAAAGTGCCTTTTCCATATCTTGTATTGATGTACTCGGCTCCTAGCTTCATAAGTTCTTTCATATGCTCAAACTTACGCCTATCGTGATCACGAATTATATACTCCATCCTTGTGCTTTCAACACATCCCTCAAAGGAGGTAAGATGGATAAACCCTTCATATCCATCGGTATACTCGGGCCTGGCGGCTGAAGGAAGCATATCGTTGTATTCATGGGCTACATGAATGGAATTTACCATCTTTCCCTTTGCCTCGCCCGGATGTATTCCACGGCCGTTTATTTTAATTTTTACTCCGGCAGCGTTAAAGTTCTCATATTCAATCGAGCCTAGCTCACCTCCGTCAACCGTATATGCATAATCCGCGCCAAATCCCTCTACATCGAACATATCCGCGCCTCTTCCTACTTCTTCGTCGGGGGTGAAGCCAATGCATATATCGCCATGCCTGATTTCGGGGCTGTTCATAAGTATTTCAGCAAGCGTCATTATCTCGGCTATTCCCGCCTTATCATCTGCCCCCAGCAGCGTAGTACCGTCGGTAACGATTAAGTCCTGTCCAACATATTTTTCAAGAGATGGAAAATCCGATGGCGAGAGCACCGTATTTTCATTAAGCTCTATATCAGTTCCGTCGTAATGCTTTACAATACGGGGGCGAACGTTCGCCCCCGGCGCGTCCGGAGAGGTATCCATGTGCGCTATAAAGCCCAGAACGGGAATGCCGTCGGCATTGGCTTCAATTCTTGCATATACATATCCATGTTCATCCATACGCGCATTTTTAATTCCCATGGCCTTCAGCTCTCCTACAAGCGCCTCAGCAAGCAGCTTTTGCTTGTCCGTGCTGGGAATTGCATCCTGATCATGCATTGATGCCGTATCAAAGGATACATATTTTAAAAAGCGTTCCACTACAGTTTTCATGATATCCGGCTCCTTTAAATTTTTAATAACGCTATTATATCATGTACGGCTGATTTGATATAGAAGCGCCAGCACCAAATAAGTTAGAATTGATTCAACGGGCGATAGTTTTATTTTCAATGGATATGTGGTAGAATCAATAGGTTGAGTATGAATAGTGGAGGTAAGATGAATGTTATACAGCATGACTGGATTTGGTCGTGCAACGGCTGAGGAGGATGGCCGCAAGTTAACCGTTGAATTAAAAAGCGTGAATCACAGGTATCTTGATTTATCGTTCAGAATGTCCAAGCACATAGCGTTTGTTGAAGACGCATTGCGCGCCTATATCGGCTCCCAGATATCAAGGGGTCATTTGGAAGTCACCGTCTCTTACAGAAACTATAGAAACGACGCACGTATTGTAACTGTAGATACGGCTCTTCTGGCGGCTTATTTATGTTCCGCAAGAGCCGCATGCTCGGAACTGGATATCTCAGACGACCTTGCGCTGTCAAGCGCACTCAGGCTCCCAGACGTCACCACAATAACCGAGGAGGACGAGGACAGGGAAGCCGTCACCAGGCTTGCTCTTATAGCCATTGAAAATGCACTTTGCGAGCTTAAGTCCATGCGCAAAGCCGAGGGCGCCAGACTGAGCGATTCGCTTGAGCACTGTATCAAAAATGTAGAGCAAATAGAAAAAGTTATTGAAGATCGATCTCCGGCTGTTGTTGAGGAATATCGCGAGAAGCTTCAAGACAGGATCGCAATGCTTTTAGGCGACGTTAAGCTGGACGAAGCCAGGCTGGCGGTCGAAGTGGCGATATTTGCCGATAAAGCAAGCATACATGAAGAAATTGACAGGATAAAGAGCCACATAAAGGAATTTTACGGCATGCTTCTAAGCAGCGTACCCGTTGGAAGAAGGCTTGACTTCCTTGTACAGGAGCTAAACAGGGAATTTAATACGATAGGATCAAAAGCGAATGATTCGGGTATCGCGGCAAACGTAATAATGGCCAAAGCTGAGATAGAAAAGCTGCGCGAGCAAATTCAGAACATAGAGTAACGCCTGGAGGACATAAAGATGAAATCAATGCTGTTGAACGTAGGATTTGGCAATATGGTCGCCGTTGGCAGGCTGATAGCTATAGCTTCGCCGGACAGTTCTCCGATAAAGCGCATAATACAGGACGCTAGGGAGCGAAACGCGGTGATTGACGCGACACACGGCAGGCGCACTAGAGCTGTTGTGGTTATGGACAGCGGACATATAGTTCTCTGCGCGCTTCAAACCGAAACGCTTGCAAACAGGCTTAACGCCAATAGCATTGAAGAACTCAGTGCGCAGGCATAAAGTGAAAAGGCAATAAATTCTGGAGGTTATATAATGCAAAAGAGCAGAAACGGTCTTCTTCTGGTCATTTCTGGGCCTTCCGGCGTTGGCAAGGGAACCATTTGCGATGGGATTCTGGATAGAAGCCCCAACGCCAGACTGTCTATATCGGCAACGACGAGGCCAATGAGGCAGAATGAAATAGACGGGGTCGATTATTTTTTTAAATCATATGAGGAATTCGACAGGATGATAAAGAACAACGAGTTCCTTGAGTACATGCATGTATTCGGCACCAACTACTATGGAACCCCAAAGGCGTATGTCGAGGATGAACGCAGGCAGGGGCACGATATAATACTTGAAATTGACGTACAGGGCGCTATGAAGGTAAAGGAGGTATGTCCTGACGCGATTTGTATTTTTATTGCTCCTCCGTCAATGAGCGATATCAAAACCCGGCTTATAGGGAGAGGAACTGAAAGCGACGCGGCGATTGAGCGGAGGTATTCCGTAGCTTTTGAAGAGATGAAGAGCATGGATAGATACGACTATGTGGTTGTAAACGATATTATTGATAAAGCGGTAAGTACCGTTTGTAACATTATTGACGCGGAACGGTGCCGAATGGCACGAAATGGAGAATTATTGGAAAAATTCAGGAAGGAGCTAAAAGGAAATGATGAATTACCCGCCGATTGACGAGCTTATTGAAAAGGCAGGAAGCCGATACGCGTTGGTGACAGCGGTTTCTAAGAGGGCGCGAGGGATGATGGAGGTAAAGGAAGAGTCCAATGGGGATAAACCCGTTTCGGAAGCGGTTATGGAACTCTATGAAGGAAAGCTGATAATTAAAAACGACGTCGATTCCGGATATTCGGAGTAATAGGGCAAAGTCATGAGCAAGTGTGTGGTATTGGGAATAACGGGGTCGATAGCGGCGTATAAGGCTGCTGAGATTACAAGCCGGCTTAAAAAGAATGGTGTGGACGTACGCATTATCCTTACAAAAGCAGGCGCGGAATTTATAACTCCCTTAACGCTTGAAACGTTGAGCGCTAATCCTGTTGTAACAGATATGTTTCTGCGCGACACTCCATGGGAGGTAGAGCATATCTCTCTCGCGAAGAGGGCAGATGCGTTTCTAGTAGCGCCCGCTACCGCCAATTTCATAGGAAAGTACGCTTCAGGCATTGCTGACGACATGCTGACTACCACCATCATGGCTGCCGTATGCCCTGTATTGATTGCTCCTGCGATGAATGTAAATATGTATGATAGCGACGCCAATAAGAGCAATATGGAATTGTTAAAGCGGCGGGGATGCATGTTCATTGAACCGGACGAGGGGCTTTTAGCCTGCGGCGACGTTGGAAAGGGAAGGCTTGCGGATCCAGCTAAAATCGTTGATATTGTAATGCGGGCGTTGTACCCAAAGCGCGACCTTGAGGGCATACGCATCCTGGTTACCGCCGGCCCGACGCGTGAGGAGATAGACCCTGTCAGATATATCACAAACCATTCGAGCGGCAAGATGGGTTTCTGCATTGCACAGGCGGCGGCAAGAAGAGGCGCGGACGTAACCCTGATATCGGGACCGGTCGCGCTCAGAACTCCAGATGGGGTTAAAAGAGTAGATATAGTATCTTCTAGCGAACTGTACGACGCGGTAAATTCGCATTATGATAATTGCGACATCCTTATTATGGCCGCGGCTCCGGCGGACTTTACTCCAAGCAGCAGGGCTGTACATAAGATAAAGAAGCGGGATATGGAAAGGATGAGCTTGGAGCTACTGCCCGAAAGGGACATTTTGGCATCGATGGGGGCTAAAAAGGGGGAAAGAGTTCTGATTGGTTTCGCGGCGGAAACGGAAAACCTTTTAGAGAACGCTGTGCTAAAACTTGAGAAAAAACACCTTGATATGATAGTCGCAAATGATATAAACGCTCCAGGCGCGGGTTTTCAATCCGATACAAACTCCGTAACCCTGATTCTCAGCAGCGGGACGGTTAAAGACAGCGGCCTTCTTAGCAAGGTGGGCGTCGCGGATTGGCTGCTTGACGAAACCGTTGATTATATTGCTTCAAAAAGGCAATAAACCATTTGGGGGTTATTGTATAATTCTTAAATAAAAGATGCTTTTTTTAAGAAACATGTTAGCATTGCCTGGGAAAAGTATTTCAATATAAGCGGCGCGAAGCCGCTTTTCGCGCTGATGAGGAATTGACTGATGATAGCAAACGTTTCAGTGGATATTGCCCACTCGAATATAGACAGGCTTTTTAGCTATATCGTGCCTGAGGACATGGATGTGAGCGCAGGGCACAGGGTGCTAGTCCCCTTCGGCGCGGGAAACAGAAAGACCGAGGGTTTTGTTATCGGCCTTGACTATGAGGTTCAAAGCGCACAGGGCAGCCTAAAGCAAATTATACGAACGCTGGAGCCATATACGGTTCTTTTGCCGGATCAGCTGGAACTCGCAAAGTGGATGGTTAAAAACTATAAATGCCTTCTTGTTGAGGCGCTGAGAGTGATGATACCGGCCCAGCTGCGTGGAGGCCGTGTTAAAGAGAAACGCATACGCACCGTAAGGCTTGCGGACGGAATAGACATCGACGCGGT
Organism: uncultured Eubacteriales bacterium; assembly: GCA_900544965.1. Lineage (GTDB taxonomy): Bacteria > Bacillota > Clostridia > Christensenellales > CAG-138 > UMGS946. The sequence continues at coordinate 21,533 of UQXE01000002.1, forward strand.
TATAAGCAAAATGTATTCAAAAAACGGCAAGCTCAAATCCGCGGTTCAATACGAGATCGTCGATATGCTGCAAAAAGCCGGATGCGAAATGAGCGTTAAGGATATTTGCGGCTTTATTCCTGGCGCTCAAAGCGCGATAAGTTCGCTTTTGCGTAAGGGCGTGCTGGAGGAGGACGGAAGGACCGTATATCGTCAGCCATATATGGATGAGGTCGCGGTAACGCAGCCCCTTTCTATGACGCCGGCCCAGGAAACAGCCCTGAGCGAGATAATCTCGGCAATCGACAGCAGGCACGGAAGCTACCTTTTGCATGGAGTAACCGGAAGCGGCAAAACTGAGGTGTATATGCAGGCGATTTCGCATGCGTTATCCGCCGGTGGAACCGCCATTGTCTTAGTTCCGGAGATATCCCTTACTCCTCAGACGGTTGACCGGTTTAGAGGCAGGTTTGGCGACCGCGTAGCCGTGCTGCACAGCCGCCTTAGCCCGGGCGAAAGGTTTGACGAGTGGAGAAGGATAAGGCTTGGACGGGTAAGCGTGGTGGTAGGGGCAAGAAGCGCCTTATTTGCGCCGCTAGAAAATATTCGCCTTATAGTTATAGACGAGGAGCATGAACAATCCTACTATTCCGAAACTTCTCCGAGATATAGCGCTATTGACGTTGCATCGCATAGATGCTCTTTAAATGGGGCGGCGCTCGTGTTGGGAAGCGCCACGCCCGCTCTGAACGACTATTTTAAAGCTATGCGCGGAAGGCTTACGCTTTTGGAGATGCCGGACAGGATCAGCGGCATACCGATGCCAAGGGTAGAGGTGGTAGACATGCGTAAGGAGTTTTTAAAGGGCAACAGCAGCATATTCTCCACCTCTTTGTATAATTCGCTCAAAGGGTGCTTAGACCGCGGAGAACAGGCTATATTGTTCATTAACAGACGGGGATACTCCACATTTGTATCATGCAGGGGCTGCGGCCATGTATTTTCATGCCCCGACTGCGATGTCTCCATGACATACCATAAGCCCGAGGCGTGCATGAAATGCCACTATTGCGGCAGAATAAGCCGAATTCCTGACAAATGCCCCGAGTGCGGCAAGCCGTATATAAAGTATTTTGGAATCGGGACACAGCAGGTTGAGGAACAGTTCCTTAAGTACTTCTCAGTATATACGGCCCTGCGTATGGATATGGATACCACTGGAGCAAGAAACGCCCATCAGAGGATACTGAAAGCCTTTGAAAATAAGGAAGCCCAGGTATTGATCGGCACGCAGATGGTGGCTAAGGGCCTTGATATAAAAAACGTAACGCTGGTTGGAGTAATAGCGGCGGACGCAATGCTGCACATACCCGATTTCAGGAGCTGTGAAAGGACGTTTCAGCTTCTTACGCAGGTAGCGGGCAGGGCGGGCAGGCACAAAAAACAGGGGGAGGTCATCATTCAGACATATTCGCCCGATCATCCCGCCGTTACTTTTGCATCAAAGCACGACTATAAGGGATTTTACGATTATGAGATAGCTCAGAGGAGAGCGTCCCTTTTCCCGCCTTACTCAGCATTTATAAGGGTACTGATCTGCACGGAGGAAGAACGCCTGGCCGAAGAGCTGTCGGAGCAATATGCAAATGGAATACGCGAGATTGTGGAAAACACCCTTAAAAGCCGCGGAGCCAAATCCAGCGAGGTCTTGCTGATTATGGCGTCCCCCGCTCCGGTTAAAAGGAGACAGGGGATTTACAGGTATCAAGTGCTTATGAGGTTTGCTCGTACCAGAAATACGCCCGCGCTGGTAGAAGCAATATATGATTATGCGCTGTCAAACAGGCGGGAGGAAATATCGTTTCCCGAGATCAACCCAATGGACATGTTTTAGTTTATTAAGCGTATACTGTTAACCCTGCATTGCGGTTATTTCCTTTCGCAGCTGTTTTATTATACGCTTTTCCAAGCGGGATATATAGCTTTGAGATATACCCAGCATATCCGCCACCTGTTTTTGGGTATATTCACGGTTGCTGTTTAAGCCAAACCTGAGTTCTACAATACGCTTTTCCCTGTCGGTAAGCTTCTGCATAGCCGCATGCAAAAGTTCCTTGTCAGCCTGCTCCTCCAGTCCTCTTGATACGGAATCGGAATCGGTTCCCAATATATCCGACAACAGCAATTCATTTCCATCCCAATCGATGTTAAGCGGTTCATCAAGGGAAACCTCCATTTTGAGTTTACATGTCCGTCTCAGATACATAAGTATTTCGTTTTCAATACATCTGGAAGCATAGGTCGCGAGTTTGATCTTCTTGCTTGCGTCAAATGTATTTACGGCTTTTATAAGGCCTATTGTTCCAATGGAGACAAGATCCTCAATGCCAATGCCGGTGTTTTCAAATTTCCTGGCAATGTAAACGACAAGTCTAAGGTTTCGTTCAATGAGCGTCTGCCTTACATCCGTATCGCCGACAAGAAGCCGTGCCATGAGTTCCGCTTCCTCTGCAGGGGAGAGCGGTGGAGGAAGGGAATCTCCGGAATTGACATATCCTATCAGGCGGCCAATTTTAAGCGTACGGTATAATTTTTCCAGAAACTTTGCTAAAAACTTTATCATAGTGTACCTCCTTAAACGTCGGCGGTATTGGAATGGCCCAGATCGGGCAACGCCGATGGCGGTATAAGAGCGTCCGCACCCTCAATGGAGACAGAGCCAATGGCCACAAAAACATCAAGAACAGCGTTCATTTTTCCTGAAAGCTGAAGCTTGTCGGGCCGGAACCCATAAACGACCTCGTTTCCCGAAACGGTACGGCATGGTATTGGAATCGTTGCAAAACATTCAAGCTCCCTGGAGCTGATGACCACGACAGGAAGACCGCTCATAGGTTCGCATAGCATATTGCCTGTATCCACAATCGCGGACGCGCATATTGAAACACCCTTATGGATTATTTCAATTCGCAGCCGGCTATTATTGACCAAGCGCCTTTCCAGCACCCTTCTTATGACCCCTGGCATAAACGATGCCAGCAAAGCTGAACCCAGCATAACCCTTAGAGGTACGGCGGCAAGCACAAATCCATTTTCTAATTTGCCGCCCAGCAGGAATGCCAGACCGACTGCGGCTCCGCCTACCGCAAAGGTTGATAAAAACAGGGCAAGCGCACTGAACATATACTCCTTCGCTGTTTTAAACGGAATGGCCAAAGCCATTAAAAGACCCAGTACGAGCTTCATTGGCAATGACATAAGAAGCGGCACGGTCCCAACGGAAAGCGCTGCGTATATTGCACCCAGGACAGAGGCGGCAATCATTCTCCAGCATGGCAAACGTCTTGAGAGCATGGCTGCCGCTGTACGAAGGATAAGCGAATTCATTAGCGCGTTATCCAGCAGGAACAGTTCTATATACATATGGTTCACCCCGACTTATGCCAATATAACATATGATAGGTTGGTCATATGTAGAACGAGTGACGTGAATATATGTAGTGTTTGGCGAATTAGTAAACCAATCGGACACTTCCAAGATTGTTAATGTACGGCTAATCTGAATATTTCGGCATACATTTAGAGTATAAAATAACCCGCTTTCGTGTGAGGTAAATATATGAGTACAAAACGCCGTATAATTTCGTTGATAATGGCTACAGCGATGGTGCTGTACGTAATATTCATACCACAGTACTTACAGGATCAGCTGGAGCGGGATCCATACAGGGAATGGATCTCGCCGAATGATGAACCGTATTCTGGCATAATAAATGTTTGGCATATAGTCGGTTTCAAGCCATACCTTGGTAGCGTAGGGAGCTGGCTTAAGAACCGGGCGCATGTAATCGAGGCCCGCCATTATGGGGTATTCTTCGAGGTCACAGCAATGACGGTTGAAGAATGCTCGGACAGAATGCAAAAAGGGGAAAAGGCTGATATTTACTCATTTCCATCGGGATGGTGCGCAGCGGATATGCTTAGGGAGCTTGAATCCGAGACGGAATACAGTCTGATCGGCCGATTGGCCGGCAGCGGCAATAGCGGAGACAAGATATTGGCAGTGCCATACCTATATTCAGGCTACATGTTGTCTGTCAATACGTCGATTGCTGCGGAAAAAGGCGTTACTATGCCGGATGACCGAATAGCTTCGGTCGATTGGCTGAAAAACGCGGTCAAGGAGCTGGATTATAAGCGTGGAAAGAAACAGGAGCATGTATATGGCCTGTCGGGACACAAACAGGTAGCAGCAATGCTGGGTATAAATGGTGAAATCGCTGAGTATGAACGCTTCAGGGCGCAGGAGGCTTCCATGGCAATCACGGATATACGGGCAGTAGGCGATCATGAAAGGCGCATTGCCGCTGGAAATGGATTTTCCTTTGAAATCTGCGCTGTGCCATATTATACGGATCTCATCCAATATATAGGTATAGCGTCGGACATAGAGGATATAAAGGTAAAATACGCGTTGGAACTTATAGATGTAATATTAAGTGAAAAAGCCCAGAAAGCGCTTGAAACTCTCGGAATGTTCCCTGTAATAGAAACTGAGTCGCCCGTTGAATTTGAACAGTCGTCCGTAGAGCTGCTTTATAGCAAGATGACCGACCCGGCAATTCCAAATACCTTTGAACTTAACACGGCCAAAGCTGGATTGGATTTAGCTATAGAAAGAGCGCTTAAGGGAGATGACGGGGAGCTTAGACAAATTATTAATACACTTGTACCAAACTTTAAAATGGGGTAGAATTTGATTGTAAGTTATGGTGCTATTGCCCAAAAAAGGAGTTATAATGCCGGATTTTTTAAAGTTGTTGGATAGTCTCAGCGGCTTGAGCGTTAAAACAGATGTTCGCATGAGGGAATATACCTCGTTTAAAATTGGGGGCCAAGCACCTGTTATGGTGGAGCCGAGGTCTGCTGCTGAGGTCCTAAAGATTCTGTCCATTGCCCGAAAATGCGGGTTGCCCATTTTTATAATGGGCAACGGATCAAACCTTTTAGTGAGCGACGAGGGCGTGAACGCAGTCGTAATGCGTATATGCGGAAGCATGAGCGGAATCAAAGTTGACGGAACACAAGTATATGCGGGTTCTGGCGTTCTTTTGAGTTCGCTGGCAAAGCAAACGGTTGAAGCCGGCCTTTCGGGGCTGGAGTGGGCCGCGGGCATACCTGGTACCGTCGGAGGCGCGATTGCGATGAACGCGGGGGCATACGGCGGCGACATAGGTTCGGTGGTTAAAAGAATTGACGCGGTGCATGGCGGGAGGATTTTAGCCGTCAGAGCCGCGGAGTCGGATTTCGGATACCGCCGGAGCAGATTTTCACCGCCTGAATGGATAGTTTGCGGATCCGTATTGAACCTTAAAAAGGACGATGGAATGGCTGCCGCTAAAATGGCTGAATATATGGATATGAGGCGCAAAAAGCAGCCCCTTTCCTATCCCAGCGCCGGAAGCGCGTTTAAGCGGCCCAAGGGGGAATATGCGGGGGCGCTGATTGAAAAGGCGGGGTTAAAGGGCGAAACGGTTGGCGGTGCGCGGGTAAGCGAGCTTCACGCGGGGTTTATAATAAATACAGGGGGCGCGACGAGCGCGGATGTGCGCTCATTAATTAAAATAATTCAGGAGCGGGTTTACGATATGTCCGGTATTATGCTGGAGCCGGAGATAAAGTTTGTTGGAGGATGATATGCATATTATAATCGTCACCGGTCTTTCAGGGGCGGGTAAATCCAATGTTTTAAGGGTTCTTGAGGATCTTAGCTATTACTGCGTTGACAACCTTCCCGTGGAGCTTATGCCGGATTTTGTAAAGCTATGCAAAAGAGCGGAACCAACCATAGATAAGGCCGCGCTTGTTATTGACAGCCGGGAAAGCGTATTCAGAAGCGACTTGGAGCTGGGATTTGCGGCTCTTGACGCTATGGAGCAAAAATATGAGATACTGTTTTTGGAATGCAGGGATGATGTGTTGGAGCGGCGTTACAGCGAAACACGGCGTCGCCATCCAATGAGTTCCAACATAATCGAAGGCATATCTATTGAAAGGGAACTGCTGCAGTCGCTGCGCGAACGGGCGAACTATGTAATAGACACCAGCGATTTGAGACCATATGAGCTTCACCGCTATATAGAGAGTATGCGCCTTGGCGACAGCCAGCACCCGTTTATGCTTGTCATATCAAGCTTTGGATACAAAAGAGGCGTTCCGATGGAAGCGGATATTGTAATGGACATGAGGTTTACAAAAAATCCGTTTTATGAATCGGGGCTGCGCAGTCTCTCCGGAATGGACGAGCCTGTGCGCGAGTATGTGCTTCGCGATCCGGCTGTAATGGATATTATAAACAATCTGGAGTGGATGCTTGATAATCTGATACCCAAGTATATAGAGCAGGGCAAGCACAGGCTTATGGTTGCCTTTGGGTGCACCGGCGGCCGGCATAGATCGGTATGCGCCGCATATGAACTGTATACAAGGATGAAGGATAAGCATCACTGCATATTGGCCCATAGGGATCAGGGGAGAGAGGACAGGGATATCAGCGAAAGATTCGTTAACCGCTGATTTATCTATTCTTTGCCACTATGCAATCGCGGAGGGGAAAATGTCATTTTCGCTTACAGTAAAGGATGAGATAGTGTCTCATAAGCTGCGCGGGGAGGAGGTTGGCGAGTTTGAACTTGCGGCCCTCACCGGTACTGCTGGAAGCATACTCATAAGCCGGGGAGAACGGTATATAGAGTACACGACGGAAAGCTACACCGTTGGGAGGCATATAGCAAGGCTTGCGCATTCGCTCCATGATATCGAATCCTCCGTAGCCGTTATGGAACGTGAAGGAAGAAAATCCAGGAGCACGGTTGTCAGGATAACGGGCAAGGGCTGCGAAGGAATGCTCTACGCTTCAGGTATGCTGTCAAGCACTGTAAACGGAATATCCATGGGCAGTGGGATGGATTGGAAGCTGCTTGATACCCCTGGGAAAAAGCGCGCGTTTTTAAGGGGGGCTTTTCTTGGTTCAGGCTCTATAAGTGATCCTAGCCGGTCATACCATATGGAAATCGTTTGCAGGACAGAGCGTCTGGCCCAGGGCATAATGGATCTGCTGTCGGAATTCGGGCTCAATGCCAAACGGTTCGAACGCAAGGCCAGCCAGGTTGTATATATTAAGGATGGTGATATGATATGCGGCTTCCTAGCCCTGCTGGGCGCTTCTGAAGCCGCGCTCAGGATAGAGGATGCAAGGATGCTTAAAAATGCGCGCAACGACGCTATAAGGATCACAAACTATGAAACCGCAAATATGCAGAAGACGGCAAAGGCGGCTGCGGCTCAGATTATAAATATAGAATTGATAGCCGCGCGGATTGGAATAAAAGCCTTGCCCCAGCCGCTGTTTGAAGTGGCCGAGGCTAGGCTTAACAATCCCGAGGCCACGCTGTCACAGCTTGCTCAAATGCTTGGCCTGGGTAAGTCGTGCGTAAATTCACGTCTGAAAAAAATATCTGATATAGCGCAGGATATTGAAACAGGCACGGCTGATTTGTGAGCCATAGGAAACAGGATGGGAGGATTAAGATGACCGATTTTGTACACCTGCATGTACATACTCAATACAGTCTGCTGGATGGAGCCGCACGCATAACCGACCTGGTAGCGAGAGCTAAGGCGCTTAATATGGATGCGCTTGCTATAACGGATCATGGAGCAATGTATGGAGTTATAGATTTCTATAAGGTATGCGTAAGTGCCGGAATAAAGCCGATTATAGGTATGGAGGCATATGTGGCCCCGCGCTCAATGGAGGAAAAGCAGGGGACGAGGGAGTACGCCCATCTTGTTTTGCTTGCGAAAAACGATATAGGGTACCATAATCTTATGATGCTTTCATCGCAGGCCTTTCTCAAAGGGTTTTATTATAAGCCTCGGATTGATTATGACATTTTGGAAGAACACAGCGAAGGACTTGTCTGCCTTTCAGCGTGTTTAGCGGGCGATATACCTGCAATGCTGCTTGAAGGGCGCGACGACGAGGCGAGGGCGCTAGCAAAACGCCTTAAGGCCATGTTTGGTGAAGATTTCTATATAGAGCTGCAGAATCATGGGCTTAAAGAACAGCTTGAGGTTCTCCCGAAGCTGAACGGCCTCGCAAAGGAGCTTTATATTAAAACCGTAGCCACGAATGATATACATTATGTTGATAAGGCCGATGCGGAAGCGCAGGATATCCTGCTGTGCATACAGACAAACCGCTTTGTTGACGATGAAAACAGGATGCGGATGAGCGCCGACGAGTTTTACCTAAAATCCGGCGATGAGATGAAAAAGGCGCTTTTTGATTACCAGGACGCGATATTTAACACCCGCGAGATAGCGGATAAGTGTAATGTTGAGATTAAGTTTGGTGAAAGACATCTTCCCGAATTCAAGGCGCCTGGCGGCGTGGATAATGAGACCTATTTAAGAGAGCTTTGCCTTGACGGCATAAAAAGAAGGGTGCCGGACGCCGACAAGGATGTATACGACCGTGTAAAATACGAGCTTGACATGATCGTCTCAATGGGGTTTGTTGATTATTTTCTGATTGTAAAGGACTTCATAGATTTTGCAAGGGCAAATGATATAGTGGTTGGGCCTGGGCGCGGAAGCGGGGCCGGAAGCATGGTTGCGTACTGTCTGGGGATTACAGGCATTGACTCGATAAAATACGGTCTTCCGTTTGAGCGTTTTTTGAACCCTGAGCGCATATCTATGCCGGATATAGACGTGGATTTCTGCTTTGAACGAAGGCAGGAGGTTATAGATTATGTCGCAAAGAAATACGGCAAGGATCACGTCGCCCAGATTATAACCTTTGGAACGCTTGCCGCCCGCGCTGCGGTTAAGGACGTAGGCAGGGCGCTTAGAATGCCCTATGCCGAGGTGGATCGCATTGCAAAGCTGATTCCCGGGGAGCTTAATATGACGCTCGACCATGCCATGGAGGTTTCACATGAGCTAAGGGCGCAGTATGAGGCCGACGCGAAGCTAAGGAAGCTGATAGACCTTTCAAAAAAGCTTGAGGGCCTTCAGCGGCACGCTTCAACGCACGCGGCGGGGGTTGTCATAGCGGCTAAGCCAGTATCGGACTATGTGCCTCTCCAGAAGAACGACGAGGCCATCACTACACAGTTTTCCATGAACACGATTGAGGAGCTGGGCCTTCTAAAAATCGACTTTTTGGGCTTAAGGACGCTAACCGTTATACGTGACGCGTTAAAATACATTGAGCAGGGCGGCAAGCCGGTTCCTGATCTTGAAGGGCTCAAATATGACGATCAATCTATCTATGACATGATCTCAAGGGGCGATACGGACGGCGTGTTCCAGCTTGAATCCGGAGGCATGCGGCGGTTCCTTACGCAGCTGAGGCCGGATTGTCTAGAGGACCTGATGGCAGGCGTTTCGCTCTATCGCCCTGGCCCAATGAAGCAAATACCGCGCTACGTTGAGGGAAAGCATGATCCTTCGAAGGTTAAATACCTGCATCCCATACTGAAACCTATCCTTCAAAATACATACGGCTGCATGGTATATCAGGACCAGGTAATGCGTATAGTCCGAGACGTTGCGGGATATTCGATGGGCAGAAGCGACCTTGTACGAAGGGCTATGTCAAAAAAGAAGCATGATGTAATGGCTAAGGAGCGGCATAACTTTATATATGGCATTGAGGACGACGGTGTTCCAGGCGCTTTGAAAAATGGCGTAAATGAGTCAACGGCAAGCCATATATTTGACGAAATGATGGATTTCGCGTCATATGCGTTCAACAAATCCCATGCCGCCCCATATGCGGTGCTTGCCTACAGAACCGCATATTTAAAGCTGTATTATCCCGTTGAGTATATGACAGCGCTGGTCAACAGTTTTCTTGGCAACGCCGACAAAATCGCTCAGTACATATACAGCATAAAACAGATGGGGATCAAGGTGCTGCCTCCCGATATAAACCGGAGCCAAGCAAGGTTTTCAGTAGAAGGCGGCGCGATAAGGTTTGGCTTGGCGGCAGTGCGCAATGTGGGGGAGAAGGCAATAGACGAACTAATTGAGGAGAGAAGCACAAGCGGGAATTTCTTGGATTTTTACGATGTCGTCAAACGTGCGCCAAGCATCAACAAGCGGATGGCCGAGGCCCTTATCAAGGTTGGCGCCTTCGATTTTTCAGGAGCAAGGCGTTCACAGCTGGTATCGGCATACGAGGAAATAATGGATTCAGCTTCAAACGACAGAAAGCGGCGCGAAACCGGCCAAATGTCGCTGTTTGATATGGCTATAATGGCTGCCGATGCCAATCCATATCGGGAACTGCCGGACATCGGCGAATTTCAGCGAAGGGTTATTCTCTCAATGGAAAAGGAAATGGCAGGGGTATATATATCGGGCCATCCCTTGGAAGAATTCAAGCCCGAGCTGGACAGGCTTGGGATAACCGCATCACAGCTGGCGGAACAGGATGAAACCGGCTCAACGGCAGTCGAGGATGGTTCACATGTGCGTATCGGCGGCATTATAACATCAATCAGACGCAAACCGACGCGCAGCGGCAACGGCCTTATGGGATATGGAATGCTGGAGGATATGACGGGTACTATTGAGATAGTTGCGTTTCCTTCCGTATTGGAAAAATACGACATACAACTTGTGCAGGATAATATCGTATGCATATCAGGACGCTTTAACGCCAGGGATGAAAAGGGCAACAGCATATTGATTGAGGAAATTACGCCGTTGGTAAAGACGAGCGAAACGATAAAGCTGTACCTGCGGTTTGATTGTCAGGATACCGATTTAAAGCGGCGGGTAATAGACGTATTGTCCAGGTTTCCGGGCAATATACCCGTTATTCTGTACGACGTTGGCACAAAAAAACAGTCCATAGCTCCAAAGGAGAGATATGTAAATATAACGGATGGATTTATGGAAATGATGGAAAGCATGCTTGGCGATGGCAATGTGAAGTTGGTCAAAAGATAGCGCGTGTGATATAATTAAAAATATTTTTAGCTTTATCAGGAGTGTATATGATGAAACGTATCGGCGTGCTTACAAGCGGAGGCGATACTCCAGGGATGAATTCCGCCATAAGAGCGGTATTTAAGGAGGGGGCTGGCAGAGGATATACGGTAATGGGAGTACTGCACGGCTTTAAAGGACTCTTAGAAGGCCGTATAAAGCAGCTTTCCTATGAGGACGTCGAAAATGTAATGCACAAGGGCGGAACCGTGTTAAGAACTGCCCGCAGCAGCGAGTTTATGGCTGAAGGCGGCATTGAGCGGGCCGTAAACATGGCGCGTGCCTATGGTATTAATGGTATAATCGTAATAGGGGGAGATGGCAGCTTTAAAGGCGCGAAGCTTCTTAACGATTGCGGGGTGCCGACTGTGGGTCTTCCAGGAACCATTGACAATGATATGGGATATACAGATTTCACAATAGGCTTTGATACGGCTGTAAACAATATTACAACTGAGATATATAAGATTAGAGATACCATGCGTGCTCACGACCGTGTGGGCGTAATTGAGGTTATGGGCAGAAATTGCGGGGATATTGCACTTTGGGCGGGCGTCGCGGGAGGGGCTGACCTGATACTCGTTCCAGAACACCCCATGCCATGGGAGCTTGCGGCAAAGCGGCTTTCCGACAACAAACTCAGGGGGAAGCTGACCTGTATAGTGATAATCGCGGAAGGCGCGGGAAAGGCTGAGGATTTTGCCAAATATGTAAAGGATAATACGGATGTTGAGATAAAGGCCATAGTGCCTGGATACATTCAGCGCGGGGGAAACCCGACTGCGTTTGACCGCGTACTTGCGTCGAGGCTTGGCCAGCGAGCTGTGGAGCTTCTGGCGGAGGGAAAAGCGGGCAGGGCGGTTGGAATAAGGCATAACAAAATTATAGATGTAACGCTGGATGAGTCTATAAAGCGCGGCGACTGCTTTGATAAAAAGTTATATGATTTCAATAATGATGTTTTATCAAGATTTTGATCTGGAAGGAAGATTTGATAATATATGAATCTTGCGCCCCCATTGAAGAAAAACGATAATATAACCCTTCAAATAGATAATCTAGGCTCGGAGGGGCAGGGGATTGGCCGCTATAACGGCTTTGCTGTGTTTGTTCCTTATGCCCTGCCGGGAGAGATAGTTGAAGCACATATAATTAAGGTTGCGAAAAACTATGCAATAGGCAAGCTTATCAGCATTACATCCACCAGCCCAAACCGCGTTGAGCCTCAATGTAGTGCGTTTTTAAAATGCGGGGGATGCGCTCTTCAGCATCTGGAGTATGAAGAGCAGCTTGAGTTCAAACGCCGTCAGGTGGCGGACGCCCTTGAAAGGATTGGAGGGTTCGTTGGAATTCATGTCGAGAAAACCTTGGGAATGCCCGAACCGAAACGGTACAGAAACAAGGCCAGCTTTCCGTTTGCGGAAACGGAGAACGGAGTTGAGCTTGGATTCTATGCAATAAACAGCCATAGACTAATACCGGTTGACGATTGTATGATCCAGGGCAAGGAGTGTATGTCCGCCATGCGTATTGTCCGCATCTGGGCAAACAAATACAGCATACCGGCATATGATGAACGTACAGGTAATGGTATACTGAGAAACCTGATGGTGCGTACTACAGGCTTGGGAGAAATCATGGTAACAGTTGTCACAAGCGGGGAGCTTCCTCATGCTGACGATCTTGTTTCAATGCTAAGGGAAGGCGTATCCGACCTAAAAGCTGTAGTGCATAATATCAACCCTCAAAACACCAATGTAATTTTAGGCGCTCAGTATAAAACGATTTGGGGAAGCGGGTATGTTACAGAGCATATATGCGGATTGCGCTTTGATGTCAGTGCGGCGTCCTTTTTACAGGTAAATACTGCTCAGACGGAACTATTATATCAAAGTGTTATGAAATTGCTAAATATACGTCAGGATGAAACCGTGCTCGACATATACTGCGGCATCGGAACAATAACTTTGCTGGCGGCCAAAAGGGCGGAAAAAGTAATAGGAATTGAGGAGGTATCGCAGGCAGTTGAGGATGCGGTACGAAACGCGCGGAAAAATGCAATCGATAACGCTATGTTCATATGTGACAGCGCCGAAGATGTCCTTCCTACATTGGTTGCCCAGGGCGTTTCGGCGGACTGCATAATTTTGGACCCCCCGCGTAAAGGGTGCCATGAATCGGTTTTGAGGGCCATAGCCCAATCATACGCAAAGCGGATTGCGTATGTATCGTGCAATCCCGCTACATTAGCCCGCGATTGCAAAACGCTTACTGCTATGGGGTATGAGATTAAATGCGTACAGCCAGTTGATATGTTTTGTGAAACAGCGCATGTGGAAACGGTAGTTCTGTTAACGCAGAAACAACAAGCGTAAGGAGAGAATGATGTTCACAGAAAAGGAACGCATTTTAGCGAATGAGGCGGCACTAACGGCATCTCTGCTGGGCAATGGATTGAATTCACTTCGTCGGGCAGATATGTATAATAAAGGACTTTATTATCAGGCGTTTTTCTCTTTGTCCATCGGAATAGAGAGACTGCTGAAAATTATTGTTGTGAGCCGGTATCGATGTGAGCATGACGGAGAATTTCCGGCCAACATTAATTTGAGAAAGTTCGGACATGATTTATTGAAGCTTTGCGAATATGTGGAAATAAAATTTGATATGGACTCTGTACATTTGCACATTTTATCATTTTTAAATGAGTTTGCAAAAAAAAACAGATATTATAATATAGACAGCATGCTAGATATGAGTATTCACTATATTGATCCGCTAAAAGAATGGGACTCCATCGCTGAAACAATAGTTCAATTATCAAACAAGAAGAAGTCTATTCAAAACAGGGAAGTATTATCCAATATGTTGGATTCAGTGGCAGACATCCATTTTTACGATTTGCGTGGAAATGAAATTACAAGTTCTAGTCAAATACTCGACGAACTGGAGGTGCGAGAGGTGACACAATCTTATTCGGTTCAGTATGTCTTCCAAATCATTACTAAATTGATTGAACAAATAAGAAAACTGGAACGCAAGAAGTATTTAATGCCGGTTTTATCAGAATTTTTCCCCTTATATCACAGTTATTGGAGGCCTTTTGAAATCAGGCGTAAAAAGGATTGGTGTCGCATTTAAAAAACAGACCCGTTTCAGTCCAAGCTGCGCTTTTCAGGAATCACACTCAACACAGGTTGAAAGTATCGTATTGTTATCCTACAAATCACTCAATAGTATATAAACGTGAAAGTTAAGATAGGAGAGGAAAAATAAGATGAATTTTGATTAAATTGTTAAAAAACAATGCCTGCATCAAAAGCTAATTATAAAATAATAAAGTAGCAGATGCAGAACATGGCTAAAGTATCCTCTTGAACTAAAACAGCGCATACATCCAGTACACGCTGTTTTAGTTGCAATAATGCGATTAGCCGCTAAGTTAGTTTGCTTTAATAATTTCTTATAAGTGTTAGTGAATGCCTTGGAAAGCTGGTCGCCATAGAATTGATGCTGTGGCATGCTCTCCTTACATAAACTATTTGCACCCGAGACGAATACTATTTCTTGTGACTTTTACTGAACAGCACAACACCTGCACCAGTCACAGCTGTAAGGATTCCTATTGCGGCCAGGCTTACCGCACCGGCGGCAGGAATATCCGAGGGGTCTGGTTCGGGCGTTGGCGTTATCGACGGTTCGGGGCTGGGCGTTACCAGCGGCGCGGGTGTTGGAGTTGCCGGCGGTTCAGGGCTAGGCGTTACAAGCGGCGTGGGTGTTGGCGTTGCCGGTGGTTCAGGGGTAGGCGTTACTGGTGGCTCAATAATGCCAGGAGGTGCAATTTCCTCAAGTATAAGTACTTCCGTATCGAAATTATGGCGGTTGCCCTGACCAAGCTCACCTTCAAAATTCCAGCCGTATCCATAAAGCTCGTTACCGTTCTTTACAAGTAAGTTAAAGTCAGCGCCGGAAGCGATATAGTCTACACCACCAATAAAGTATGTCGGCTCTATCAGGTTCAAGAGCTCCGTATTTCCGGGCAGACACTGCCTGCGGTTATTTGCACCCCATACATATAGATCGCCGTTATTTTTAACTGCAATGGTATGCACATTCCCGCATTGTACCTGCTTAACATCCGATAATACAATCGTGGGAGTAAGGACGGGGTTAGATTGAGTTTCTATACCAACTTGGTATGAAGAGTTTTGTCCGAACATATAGAGGTCTCCAGCTGTGGTAAGGACAGCGCTGTGCGCGTTTCCGCAGCTCATGGAATCGATCTCAATACCTTCCATAATTTGCACGGGGGCATTGGAAATCTGGGTATCTCCTGTACCAAGCTGGCCATATGTGTTGTATCCCCATGACCATAGGGTGCCATCTGACTTCAATGCAATATTGTGGTAGGTGCCCGCGGCGACAGAAATAACATCTTCCATAATCTGCGTAGGCGTATTGAGGGTATACCATTCGCCGGTGCCAAGCTGACCATAGTCGTTTTTACCCCACGACCAAAGCGTTCCATCCTTTTTTATGGCAAGCGTGTGTTGGAAGCCGCTGCTAACGGCGGCAACGCTTTCCATAACAAGGAAGGGGGTAGCCTTGTTCGCATAATCTCCTAAGCCAAGCTGACCGCTTGTGTTTTGTCCCCAGCCATAGAGTTCACCATCCTCGGTAATTGCCATGCTGTGGAATCCCCCAAGGCTTACCATTGCTATGCCGCCTTCAAATACACGTTCGGGAGAAAACGCATTATAGCTCGGATCCTCGTTGTCAACGCCAAGTTGGAAAGAGCCGTTGTTCCCCCAAATCCAAAGGGAACCATCTGGTTTAACTGCGGCAGCATGATATGCGCCGCCGCTGACGGTTTTAGCAAGATCTACGCCGGCATATTCCGTAGCGTAAGTCTTGCCAGCAAATACGCCGAAAATGCTGCAAAAACAAATCGCAAGCATCAGCATACTTGATAGCACTTTTTTCATGTTTTCGCTCCTCCTAATGGATAGTTTACAGGTCGGTCATATTGACCATGTATTTCGACCAATATTGAAAGTGTTGATTTCTATATTGATCGTATGTTATTATACCTTTGTCGAGTCTTGACTGTCAACGAAGAATTCGATATATATTATTATAACGAATAACAGCTATGGAGGTATACAATGCAATCTGAAAATATAAATCCAATAATGGAAGCGCTTACATATTATAGATATAGGGCATGCGGTAAAAGTATATATGAAAGCCTAAACAGGTATATGGATATTTCTGAAGCGCTTAAAATTGAACTGAGACAAAGATTTAATCCCATAAAACAGCTTGAAAGTATACTTAACGAGCAGCTTAATATACCTCAAAGCATCATAAAGCAATATTTCAAACCAATGGACGAGGGAATGGGTGTTCGTGGCTTTTCGCTTGCAGATATCATCTATATGATCCCATCTCACAGTGTTTTTGTTGACTTCGATACTGCAGAAAAAGAGATACTTTCCTATACCAGCGACGAAAAGAGAGAGATAATTACAGCTTCTCTTGTCCGGAATAACAAGCTGTTTAGCGAGTCTGATTTAAGCTGCGATAATTTTCTAAAGGTTATTGAAAGGCAGCATATGAGCGACGAGGAAAAGTGGCGGTTGATACTACTCTATAATAACTTTGATTCCATCGCGGCAGAGGTTTCGTATATGCTTCGAACCGCGGTTGAGATAATCCAGAATAATAGTTCGATTTACGAAGGAATAATCGATGAATTCAACGCTTGCTACAGCAAAATCGAAGGAAACCTGGGCGCTTATTTTTCAGCACAATATGATGCTAACATACCCGTATATGATGATGGGTTACTGTTCCCGTGGCTTTTCGGGTATGGCGATATTCAAAGCGTTTATTCTGACGAATTAAATAAAACCTCTTTTACATTTCTGGGGGTGCTTGTTGATTTTATCGCTAAAAAGGTCAGAAAAAAGCTTATGCCCAACGATTGCGATAGTCTGCTCAAGGTATTGAGCGACCCCAATAGGGCCAATATATTAAAATATCTTTGTGACAAGAACGCATATGGGCTTGAACTTGCCGAATACCTTAAGCTGTCCCCAAATACTGTTTCCCATCACATAAACAAGCTGCTGATAAATGGATTTATAACATCAGAGGCGGAGGGCAACCGTGTGTATTACCAGTCAAATAAGGACAATATTGAAAAATTCCTGAAAATGCTTTCAGCAATGTTTTTAGGGAGGTAAAGTCTGCGGCTATGAGTTAAAAAACCCCGCTTATTAAGCGGGAATTTTTGTATGTGTGTGACGGGTGCTGTAAAGTTATAAGCTGTTTAAAAAGTTCTGATTTGTGACGCCTTTCGCCTAGGCGTGGTAAGTGTGAGCGTAGGCCCATAGGTATATATTCTAGCCGCTCCCTCAAAACACATGATATATTTTATATACTCACCCGGCTTAATACTACATTAATACGCACTTATTCCATCGAATTAATTTGAATACTAAAATAATATAAAGTTATTTGTTGACGAGTGACTAAAATTGTGATACAATAAAACAACAAATATCAAGGAAAACTGAGATTTATGTCCATTGAATCCGATAAGCTTTTAGCTCGTATAAGCGAAGACGAGACACGTAAACAAACAATAATAGATCATTTATTAGGGACTGCGGAATTGGCCGGAAGGTTTGCAAACGCATTTAACAACAGGGAATTGGGATATGCCTGCGGCCTGCTTCACGACATAGGCAAATATTCGCAAGGCTTTCAGAGGAGGTTAAGGGGCGGCCCTAAAGTCGACCATGCAACCGCAGGTGCTAAGGAAGCTTCAAACTATGCTTCGGAAATGGGTTATGTCGCTTCATTTTGCGCCCAATATTGCATATCCGGCCACCACTCGGGACTGCTGGACTTTGGCACTGCTAGCGACGTAGGAGGAACTCCAACGCTTAAGGGACGACTAAATAAGCGGCTGGACGATTATCAGGCGTACAAGCAGGAGATAGAAATTCCAAAAATTCCGAAAATTCCATTAAAGCCTCTGGATAATGATATTCAGGGGTTCAGCGCGGCGTTTCTTATCCGCATGATCTTTTCGTGTCTGGTGGACGCCGACCGTCTCGACACAGAGCGATTTATGTCAAACGGAGCAGTTCAAAGGGGCGGCTACGACAGCATGCTTACCCTGTTTGAAAGATTAAATAATAAAGTCAGGCCGTGGCTGGAGAACGGCGACCTAAATACTGTAAACGGAAGACGGACGGCGATATTAAAGGCCTGTCTGGACAAGGGGCGTTCCGCACGGGGCCTTTTTACGCTGACAGTTCCAACCGGAGGCGGTAAAACCATATCATCCCTCGCGTTTGCGCTTCAGCACGCTGTTGAAAACGGGATGGAGCGCATAATCTATGTAATTCCTTATACCAGCATTATCGAGCAGAACGCGGGTGTATTTAAAGACATACTAGGCGAAATAAACGTCTTAGAGGATCATTCAAATGTAACCTATAAAAAAGGAGGCGATGAGCTCGACCTGATGCAGCTTGCAGCCGAGAACTGGGACATGCCCGTAATCGTCACAACAAATGTACAGTTTTTCGAGTCTCTCTTTTCAAACGGCACATCCAAATGCCGCAAGATACATAATATTGCAAACAGCGTGATCATATTTGATGAAGCGCAGATGCTTCCTACCCAGTATTTAAAGCCATGCTTGCAGGCAATAGCCGAACTGGTTTATAATTACCGCAGTACTGCGGTAATATGCACGGCGACCCAGCCGGCCCTGGAGAAATTTTTTCCAGAGGCATTAGAGCTAGAGCCAGTTGAAATCTGTCCCGAGCCGGCAGGCCAGTATGAGTTTTTCCGCCGTACAAGTATAAAACATATTGGAGAAATTTCTGAAGAGGAGCTGATAGAGCGCCTTAAACAGCGGGATCAGGCGCTGTGTATTCTCAACAGCCGCAAACGGGTTCAGCGTGTCTACGACGCTCTAGGAGGCGAGGGTACATATCATCTTTCGACGTTTATGTATCCTGCCCACAGAAGCCGCATACTGGCTGAAATCAAAGCGCGGCTAAAGGATAAAAAGCCATGCAGGCTTATAGCGACCAGCTTGGTAGAAGCGGGGGTGGATCTTGACTTTAGAGCTGTGTTCAGGGAGTTGGCAGGGGTTGACTCCTTGATACAGGCGGCCGGGCGGTGCAACCGCGAGGGAGAAGAGGACAGATATGAGTGCGAAACCATTGTATTCAGCCTAACAAAGACAGAGGGCATAAACATTCCACGCAGCTTGGAGATGCCCATTGACGTAACAAAGCAGATAGTGGAAGCGCATGGAGACGTTATGTCCCTTGAGGCCATAAAAGACTATTTTGAAAGGCTATATAAGTACAAAGGTGAAAATGGGCTGGATTTAAAGGGTGTCTTAAATAATTTCAAAAAGGGATTGTTCATTCCGTTCGCATCAGTAGCGGATAAATTTAAATTAATCGAGGAGAATACCAAATCGGTATTCATTGAGCCTACTCCTATAGATGAAGACTCACAGAAAGCGGCCGATATAGCAAAGCGCCTGAGAAGCGGGGAGCATACCCGGTCGCTGACAAGGGACGCCGGACAATACAGCGTAAATATATATGAAAGCGATTTTGAAACACTCCGCGGCGCGGGCCTATTGGAGGAACCCCGTCTTGAAATATATATATTGAGGGATAAGCGCCTGTACTCTAAAGATAAAGGGCTGATTTTAAATGTAAGCAGAGGTGATGCGTTGGTTTTCTAACGGCGCAAATAATCAATAAAATAACTTTCTTGGAATGGAAAGGAGGGAGCAGATGGGTATAGGTGTTAGTATAAGGACATGGGGAGAACTGGCGCTGTTTTCGCGCCCTGAGATGAAGGTAGAGCGGTGTAGTTACGACGTTATAACGCCGTCGGCAGCCAGGGGTGTTCTCGAAGCCATCTACTGGCATCCCGGCATACGCTGGGTCATTGACAAAATCTATGTGATGAAGCCGATTCAGTTTACCAGCATACGAAGAAACGAGGTTAAGGGTAAATTATCCGCTAGAAACGCTTTAAGCGCAATGAACGGCTCAAAGACGCAGCTTTACGTAAGCAGCAGGGAAAATATCGTCCAGCGGGCCTCAATATTGCTTAGCGATGTAGAATATGTGATCGACGCTCATTTCGAATTGACCGACAAAGCAAACGAATCCGACAACTCCGGCAAGTTTAAGGATATAATCATGAGGCGCCTAAGAAAGGGTCAGTGTTATCATACCCCGTATTTTGGCTGCAGGGAGTTTCCGGCAAGGTTTGAGCTGTTTGAGGGAGATGGGGTTGAAACCGCATATCAGGATACGGAAAAGGATCTGGGCTATATGCTTTATGACTTAGATTACTCGGATCCGGAGAACATTCAGCCCATGTTCTTTCGCGCAGTGCTTAAAAACGGGGTTTTGGATTTGAGTAATTGCGAGGTGATACGATGATATTGCAGTCGTTGGTTCAATATTATGAAGCGCTTGAAAGCAAGGGGCGTATCACAAGGCCTGGCTGGTGCAGGGCTAAGGTTTCGTTTGCCCTGAGAATTTCTGAATCCGGAGAGCTTTTGGACGTAATCAGGCTGACAAACGATGTTGAGATCCGGCAAAAGAAGGGCGGCATTAAGATCATAAAGGAACCCCAGCCGCTGATCGTTCCGGAAATGGTTACAACCCGCACCATAAAGGTAACCGCAAACTTTCTGTGCGATAATACCAGTTACATTTTGGGTGTAGACAATAAGGGAAAGCCTGCACGATCACGGGAATGTTTTAACTGTGCCAAGGAGAAGCATCTGGAGCTGTTGGATTCAGTGGACAGTGCAGCTGCAAAGGCGGTTAAAAATTATTTTCAAAACTGGAACCCTGAAACGGCTATGGACAATGCTGCGCTGAACGATTATCTGGATGAAATGATGTCTGGCGGCAATTTGATTTTTGATATAGCTAATTTCGGGTATGCTCATGAGGACAAGGCCATAAGGGAAGCGTGGGAACGCCATCTTGAACGCGCCGAGGCGGATGGCGAAGATGCGGGGACTTGCCTGATAACGGGCAGGCGTTCCAAGATAGCCAGAATACACGGAAACATAAGGGGCGTAAGGGGAGCTCAGTCCAGCGGCGCTTCGCTTGTGTCGTTCAACGACCCGTCCTTTGAATCATATGAAAAAAAGCAAAGCTTCAACGCCCCGATAAGTACCTACGCCGCTTATGCGTATACCACAGCCCTGAATCACCTGATATCAGACTCCCAGCACTCCACCGTAATAGGAGACGCCACGATTGTATACTGGTCTGAGGATGGAAATGAAGAATATCAGGACATCTTTTCTGCCGTGACAGAGCCTAAGGAGGACAACTATGAGATAGTTGACGGCGTGTTCAAAAAACTGGAGGCGGGAAGGGCCGTTGACGTTGACAACGTTATTGGCCATATAACGTTGGATAAGCGGTTCTACATCTTAGCGATAGCGCCCAACGCGGCAAGGCTGGCTATTAGGTTTTTCTATCAGGACAGCTTTGAAAAAATATTAGGGCACCTTAAGGATCACTACGACAGGATGGAGATAGCGAGACCCGAGTGGGAAACCAGCAAACGTAAATACATTGGCGCCTGGCGGATGCTTCAGGAGACTGTAAATAAAAAGTCAAAGGATAAAAAGCCCGTTTCCAGCATGGCGTCATCGGTATTGCGCGCGATGATATCGGGGGGAAAATATCCGGAGACATTATATCTTAACACCCTGGGCAGGATTTACGCGGAGCAGGACGACGAGGAATCCAAAATCTCTAAAATAACCAGCGGCAGGGCCGCGATCATCAAGGCCTATCTATTGAGAAATAAAAACTACGATAAGGAGGAAATTCCTATGGGATTGAATGTAGCCTGTGATAACGTAGCCTATGTGCTGGGCAGGACGTTTTCGGTATTGGAGGCGATACAGGAGGATTCAAATGATAATAGAAATGACAAAAAAAATGAAAAAAGAAAGAAATCTATAAATTCTACAATTAAGGATAGATACTTTAACGCCGCGTGCGCTACGCCGGCGTCCATCTTCCCAGTCCTGTTCAAATTAAAGAACAGCCATATAAGAAAGATTGATAGTCCAAATATGGTAATCCATTATGAAAAGCTGTTGACGGAGCTTCAGTCAAAGGTGCCGGCCGCGGAGCATCAGTGCGCCGCTTATCCCAAGCGGCTTTCGCTTGAGGAACAGGGCATGTTTGTCTTAGGCTATTATCATCAAAATGAGAAGCGCTACGAAAAGAGATCAAAGGATAGTGATAACAAATCAAATGAAAATAAAGGGCAGGAGGCTGAATAATGATGTCAGAGGCAATTAAAAACAGGTATGAATTCGTAATTTTATTCGATGTGGAAAACGGGAATCCAAATGGGGACCCTGACGCGGGAAACCTGCCAAGGATGGATCCCGAAAGCGGATACGGCCTGGTAACGGACGTTTGCATCAAGCGGAAGATAAGGAACTACGTAGAAGCGGTCAAGGAGGATGCTCCGGGCTATAAAATATATATAAAAGAGGATGTTTCGCTCAACCGAAGTGACAGCAGCGCTTACGAATACCTTGGAATCAATGCCAGCAACGTAAAGGACGCTAAAAAGAGCGATCCTGACCTTGACAGGAAGATACGGGATTTCATGTGCCAGAACTTCTTTGATATACGTACGTTCGGTGCGGTTATGACCACCTTTGTAAAGGCGGCGCTGAACTGCGGCCAGGTGCGCGGACCGGTGCAAATCGGATTTGCGCGCAGCATCGACCCTGTAATAAGCCAGGAGGTCACCATCACCCGCGTTGCGATTACAAAGGAAGAGGATACCGAAAAAAAGAGCACGGAGATGGGACGAAAGAGCATAATCCCCTATGCGCTTTACAGGGCGGAAGGCTATGTATCGGCAAATCTTGCCCGTAAAACAACCGGCTTCTCCGAAGAGGATCTAGAGCTATTGTGGGAAGCCATCCTAAACATGTTTGAAAATGACCGTTCGGCCGCCAGAGGAAAGATGGCTGTCAGGGAGCTTATTGTATTTAAGCACAGCAGCGAATTGGGCGATTGTCCAGCTCATAAGCTGTTTGACACAGTGGAGGTTAAGCGCAGGGACGACGTGGAATATCCAAGACAATATGGGGATTACAGCTTAGAGATACATGAGGACAGAATTCCGGCTACAGTAGAGCTTATAAGAAAGTTATAATGGAATACAGGGAAGACGAATATCTGATGCTTTCGGGCATACAGCACTTT
Source organism: uncultured Eubacteriales bacterium (assembly GCA_900544965.1). Lineage (GTDB taxonomy): Bacteria > Bacillota > Clostridia > Christensenellales > CAG-138 > UMGS946. Next base: position 44,902 of record UQXE01000002.1, read on the forward strand.
GCTTTTTGCAGGAGGCAATGGGCCCTTATCCACGTTGAGCAGCAGTGGCAGGAAAACGAACATACTGTTATAGGCGAGCTGTTCCATAAAAGGGCCCATGACCCCTATTTTCATGAAAAAAGAAATGATCTGATTGTCAGCAGGGGAGTGCCCGTCCATTCCAGATCGATGGGGGTAAGCGGAGTATGCGATATCATTGAGTTCTATAAGGTTGAGGACGGCATTTCCCTTCACGGGCGCAGGGGGCTGTATAGGGTATATCCGGTTGAATATAAAAAGGGGCATCCAAAGGAGACGAGGGCAGACCAGCTGCAGCTTGCGGCTCAAGCAATGTGCCTTGAGGAGATGATGTGCTGTAAAATCGACGAGGGAGCTATATTTTATGGGGAAACGCGCCGAAGGGACAGAGTGGCCATTACGGAGGAGCTTAGAGAAGAGGTAGTCAAAACCTTTAAGGAGATGCATGAGCTGTTTAATAGAGGATACACCCCAAAGGTAAAATGGTCAAAGAGCTGCAATGCGTGCTCACTCAAAGACCTATGCCTTCCAAAGTTAGGCAGGTCGCCCTCCGTTGCGGAGTATATTAAGAATGCGCTCGCAGAGGATGATATATGAAAAAGCTGCTTAACAGCCTGTATGTTACATCTCCTGAAAATTACCTTTCACTGGACGGGGAGAACATTGTTATACTTGAAAACGGTCAGGAGCTGGGCAGAATTCCGCTGCATAACTTAGAGGCGGTAATTTCGTTTGGATACAGAGGAGTCAGCCCAGCGCTGATGGGCAAGTGTTCAGAACAGAATATTTCTCTATGCTTTATCAGTCCTAACGGCAGATTTCTTGCAAGAGTGACAGGGGGCGTTAAGGGAAATGTGATATTAAGAAAAAAGCAGTACCGGGTTTCTGAGGATGAAAAACTAAGCTTTGAAATAGCTAAAAATTGCGTGTTGGGTAAAGTATATAATTGCCGCTGGGTTTTAGAGCGGGCCACAAGGGATCACAGCACACAGATAGATCTTGAAAGGGTTAAGCGGGCGTCCTCATTTCTTCAGCAATCGCTTACAAATATTTCATTAAGCCGATATATGGCCCAGCTGCGCGGATATGAGGGAGAAGCCGCGAGCGTCTATTTTGGGGTTTTTGATCAGCTAATCCTTCAGCAGAAGAAGGAGTTTACGTTTCATGGCAGAAGCAGAAGACCTCCTCTTGATAATGTAAACGCCATGTTATCCTTTATATATACGCTGCTTGCTAACACTATTGAATCAGCTTTGGAGTCCGTAGGGCTTGACCCATACGTAGGCTTCATGCATACAGATAGGCCAGGAAGAGCGTCCTTGGCGCTGGACTTAATTGAAGAGCTGCGTTCGGTTCTGGCCGACCGCTTCGTGCTTACAATGATCAATAAAAAAATGATAACTGGCCGGGGGTTCTCAAAAAAGGAGGATGGGGCGGTAATGATGAAGGATGATACGAAAAAGCTCATCCTGACCGCATGGCAGAATAAGAAGAAGGATGTAATCACCCATCCCTACCTTGGAGAAAAGGTGGAATGGGGTATGATACCATTCGTTCAAGCCATGCTGCTGGCCAGACACCTGAGGGGCGATATAGACGAATATCCACCGTTCCTTTGGAAGTAGGTGATAGCTTTGATGGTTCTTATAACTTACGACGTTAACACAGAAACCGCCGAAGGGAGGACCAGACTGAGGAGAGTAGCTAAACAGTGTGTTAATTATGGAACGCGCGTACAGAACTCTGTCTTTGAGTGCCTATTGGACAAAGCCCAATGCGTGGCGCTTAAGTCTATGTTAACCGATATCATTGACGAAGAGCTTGACAGCCTAAGATTTTATTATCTGGGAAACAATCATAGGACAAAAATTGAACATATTGGCGTTGATAAGGGTATTGATATGGAACAGCCGCTGATCTATTGAACGGAAAAGTCTAAGTACGGAAGCGTAGGCGTCTATTAATATCGCTTTATAGAGGATAATTAAAGAGATTGGCGTTTACAGGTTGAGTTTATTTGTCGCTAACGGTTTTATCCATTGACCATAAGGATTTTAACCTCTGAAGCTATTTTAATAATATTTATAAGCTTGTATTATTTAGTTATATATACCCTCAGTTGACAAGGGCAACAACCTTGTCGGCGTTTTGTATAATGTTTGATTCTCATATATAATCTGGAACGCATTATGGGATAAAAAGATTATCATAAATAGATACATTATAAATTAAGTTTTATTAACTTTACAAGTACTGAACCCATTAATTGAAAACGCCGTGCTAATCTGCAAAATAGATAATCAAAGTATATCAAATGTTTATAAGCGTTTTTATAGCCAGCCGTTATAAATTAATGTGAGCGTTTGTATATATAGCATATAAGAGGACAGGAGGTGTCTTTATGGAATACAGACGAAGACGTAGGCGCCGTGGGACAAGAAACGGAGGTTCGGGCGCTGGCGGAGTGGTTTTAGCAATAGTGCTGGTTGCGGGTATGATCTATTTTGTCACCGCATCCTCCGCCGGCACCTGGATCGCGCAAAACGTAGTCGCGCCGCTGTTTGGTACGGCTACCCACAGTCCGGATCCGTCGGCAACGCCTGATGATAACCCCGCGATAAACTCGGGCGACCTCGTTACACGCGAGATTGATCTGCCATCGATATCCTGCTATATGTTGCAGATGGGTGCATTCGAATCCAAAGAAAATGCCGAAAAGCTAGCCAACGATATCAAAGACCAAGGGGCGGCCGGTTACGTATATCAGGACAGCGAACGCTTCAGGGTGCTTGCGTCGGGATACGGAAGCGAGAGCGACGCCAAGAGCGTAAGGGATAGGCTAAAGGATGAGGGCCATGACTGCACGGTATTCAACCTAGCGGCATCAGGAGCAAGTTTCCGCGTTACAGCGACGGAGGCGCAGCTGAACAATGTTGAAAGCGGTTTTAAAGCCCTGCTCGATACGTGCAATGAAATCATGGAGGCGTCAATATCTTTTGATGAAAATAAATCCCAGGTTTCAGAGGGAAAAGCCGCAGTCGGAGAAATTCTTACAAAACTCAAAAATGCAGTAGAACCGCTGAAATCCGTTACATCCTCCGACGAGGTGCTGTTGAGGGTTATTGAATGCTATGATAGATATAGCAGTTTATTATCCGCACTTTCCAACGAACAAACAGAAAGTTTTGTGGATTTTTCGTCGAAAATGAAGTATACTCAATTACAGTTAACGCATGAATACGTTAAGCTGATGGAGGCGCTGTCCTCCCAAGGCTGACGAAGGAGGGGAATGCGCAATGTTAATATCGGATGTTATCAGGATACTGGACGCAAATATCCTATGTGGAGCCGACCGCACAGATTTGGAGATAGACTCCGCATTTGGATCTGATATGATGAGCGACGTGCTGGCGTATGTCACGCCCACAACCTTGGTCTTAACAGGCATGATAAATCCTCATGTGATACGCACCGCAGAGATGCTTGATGTGCGATGTATAGTATTCGTGCGTGGAAAGCAGGTAAGCGATGATATCATTGAAGAGGCCGACGAGCAGGGAATGGTGCTTTTGTCAACGACCAAAACCTTATATACATCAAGCGGTCTCTTGTATCAGGCGGGGCTTCCCGCATGCACAAGGAGCGGACAGGCATGACGGTATTATATAGGGATATATATCCAGTTGAGAGAGGAAATTTCGCCATGGCTGGCGATGCGTCGAGCAAGATAAAGCGGCTGCTTAAACGTATGGATGTAGACCCCGTCTTGATTAGGGAAGTTGCGATATGTTCATATGAACTTGAGCTTAATCTTGTAATACACTCGCTCGGAGGCGAACTAATCCTTGAGATGACGGAAAATTGCCTTACACTTACCAGCTCGGATTGCGGTCCAGGGATACCCAATACCGAACTTGCGATGAAAGAGGGATACTCCACGGCGCCGGAGGACGTGCGCATGATGGGATTTGGAGCGGGAATGGGCCTGCCCAATGTTAAAAGGCATAGCAGCCGATTTACAATTAAATCCGAAGTTGGAAAAGGTTCCATAATAACGGCTGAATATGACTTGTGACCTGTAGGGTTTTCAAGAAACGGGAGGATGAAGTATGTATAGGCATTCGGTTCGAATAGACAGGCGCAAATGTGTCGGATGCACTAACTGTATAAAGACCTGTCCTACTGAGGCGATAAGGGTTCAGCAGGGAAAGGCTAAGATGATGGATGAGCGCTGCATTGACTGCGGAAGGTGTCTTTCCGCCTGCCCGCATCATGCAATGGTTTCTGTTACAACGCCAGTTTCGGCTCTTGGAACATTTAAATATAACATAGTAATACCGTCCACTACACTCTATTCGCAATTTAAGGGCTTGGAGGATCTTGAGGATATATACGCGGGACTTTACGCAATGGGCTTTGACGCCATATATGAAGAGGCCAAAGCGGTTGAAATATTCTCTGAAGCTATAAGCAGATATATTCACAGCTCAGATGCCATATATCCGGTTATACCATGCGCATGCCCTGTAGTGCCAAGGCTGATTACGGCGATGTATCCAAACCTAATAGACAATCTTGCCCCGTTTGTAGCGCCAAACGAGATAGCCGCGCGTGTTGCAAAGGAAGAGTTCTGCGAGGCCGTAGGAGTTACCAGAAATGAGGTAGGCGCTTATTATATCTCTGCGTGCGCGGCCGAAATGACGCAGATAAAAAACCCGCTGGGGATCTCAAAAAGTGAAGTTAACGGGGTTTTGTCGGTTAGGGATGTATTTACAACCCTGCGAAGTTATGTTGGAAAAAACGAAGCCAACCCAAGAAAGATCGCGTACCGCGCAGGAGCGTTTGGCTTGGGCGCCGCCGTTATAGGAGGCATCAGTTCAGCCGTGGGCACAGGACATCATCTTGCGGTGGATGGAATCTACAATATCATACAATGCTTGGATGAAATAGATAACGAACGATTGAACGACCTGGTTCTGATGGAGCCGCTTGCCTGTGCTGGCGGTTGCATTGGAGGGCCGCTTTCTGTTGAAAACCAGTTCGTAGCCAAAAACCGCAACAGGCGCATCGCCAATTCACAGCCTCGTTTTGATCTTGAAAACGATGAGCATGTGCAGAAATATATAGGATCGCCCTTGATCCGTTTTGATAAGGAATTCCAGCCGTTTAACATGATGAAGCTAAGCGACGACGTGGTGGAGGCAATGAGGATGATGGACAGGCTTGAGTGTATAAATAAAAACCTTCCGGGACTTGACTGCGGCTCATGCGGTTCGCCTACATGCAGAACACTGGCGGAGGATATCGTGCGCGGACATGCCGTGGAGATGGATTGCATATTCAAGCTTAGGGATAAGGTCAGGCAAATGGCGCAGGAAATGGTGGATTTGGCGAGCGCTCAGAAGCGTGGCTAGGGTAAATTCGTTTATTAAATTAAGGAGGACATTTTAATTATGAAAGCTGAAGAATTGGCCGTATTGATAGATGGAGCTATAAAAACGCGGGAAGGCAGGGACAATGAGATATTATGCGGCTGCACATGCGATTTGTTGAGCTGGGTAATGGCTAAAGGCGTGGCTGGCTGCGCATGGATAACCGTTCAGACCCACATGAACGTAATAGCGGTGGCGTCTCTTCACGATATGGCCTGCGTTATTTGCCCTGAGGGTATGTCGCCTGAACCGGCTACGGTGGCCAAGGCCGATGAAGAGGGGATAGCTATAATATCTTCTCCGTATACCGCATATAAAATCTGCTGCATTATGAATCAGCATGGAATTAAACCCGAGCGGGATTGATATGTTGCTTGCATGTGACCTACATATTCATTCGTGCCTGTCTCCGTGCGCCGATATGGCCATGACGCCCAATAATTTGGTTAACATGGCATATCTTAAGGGCCTTGATATGATCGCTGTGGCAGATCATAACAGCGCTAAGAACCTGCCTGCATGCAAGGCAGCTGCAGATGAGAGAAATATGCTCCTTTTGCCCGCTATTGAGGCGGAAAGCAGGGAGGAGGTTCATGTGCTTTGCTATTTTCCAACTGTGGAATCAGCGATTGCTATGGGCGACTACCTGTATCAACATCTGCCGGATATTAAAAACAGTCCGGAGCTGTTTGGTGAGCAGATAGCCATGAACTCCGAGGATGAGCCTATATACAGGGAAGAAAAGCTCCTCATACAATCCACGACGCTATCCATTGATAGTATTGCAGACCGGTGCAGAGCGTTCGGCGGCGTGCCTGTGCCGGCACATATAAACCGCTCGTCGAATTCGCTGATATCCAGTCTCGGATTTGTTCCTCCTCAAAGCGGATTCACTGCGTTGGAGGTATATCGGGGGCTGCCCGCGGCTGGCGTGGACGTTGACCAATACCACATACTGTATTCATCGGACGCGCATTATCTGGAAAATATACTTGAGAGGGAGAACTTCATAAACGTAAGGGAAAGGAGCATTGGTTCGGTACTTGAATATCTGTCCAGCAAAAATGATGTTTAAAAATGATTGTCATAAAAAGTTTGGTTTTCAAATTATAGGAAATAATGTATTATTATAATTGGAGTATTGGGACAGAATATCAATTACAGGAGGATTTACTAATGGAAAAAGATAAGCTGAATACCAAGAAACTGATACTGGCCGGCATTTTTTTAGTAATAATAGTGCTGATGACGTCCTTGCTGCGCGTGCCGGTGTATCAGACCACCGATAGCGGTACTTCTCCCGTAATCCGTAATAACGGCGATCCGGCGGGATCGTACCTGAATCTTGGCGACGCGCCTATATATGCAGCGGCCTTGGTACTTGGCGGGCCGCTTGGAGCGCTTGTAGCAGCTATAGGTTCATGCCTTGCGGATCTATTCGTGGGAAGCTCGGTCTATGCTATTCCAAGCTTTATTATTAAGGGCTGCATGGCTTTATTGGCGGCTAGGCTGCTTAAAAAGGGAAGCGGCTGGATGGAGCTTATAAAGGTATGCCTGTATTGCTCACTTATAATGATTGCGGGATATTTTCTGTTTGATCTTGTAATAATGGGCGATTACGGGGTTGCATCGTTCGCGTTGCCGCTTGATTTGCTACAAACTGTGGTTAACACTATCCTCGCTGTACCCGTATTAAAAGTCCTAAGCGGGAAACTCTATAAAGAAAAGGATAATGATTTTATTGTTAGGGTGAAATAGCGAATGAAATTAACCGTTTTAGGAAAATACGGGCCGTTTCCTGCAGCTACAGGAGCGTGTTCAGGCTATCTTGTTGAAACCGATCAGGCGTCTATCATTCTGGACCTTGGAAATGGCGCCCTTAGCCGGCTATTGTATAAAAAACCTAGGCTCACAGTGGACGGCGTAATATTGTCCCACCTCCACAGCGACCATATGTCGGATATGCTTGTGCTGAGATACGCGCTAAAACAGCTTCATTCAAGGGATAGGTCCATTCCCACACCCTTGTCGGTTGTCGCGCCTTCCGAGCCTGAGCTTGAATTCAGGCAGCTGATATCCTCCGGCGTTTATGACATGATAGCCGCCAAGGATGGTATGAAGCTGAAATTCAAGGATTTAACGGTTGTTTTGCACAGAATGACTCATACTGTTGTTTCCTATGCGGTGGAGCTTATGAGCGGAGGCAAACGGATGGTCTATACGGGGGACACAGGTTATAACATGCGCCTTGAATCCCTCTGCGGCGGAGCGGATCTGCTGCTTGCCGATACATGTTACCTAAACGCCGATAAAACCACGGAAAACGCTGCGCATTTGACTGCCGGCGAGGCTGGGAGGCTTGCGAAACGATGTGGCGTAAAGCAGCTTATCTGTACTCACATATGGGGCGGCAGTATTGACGATGCCGGCGTACTTGGCGAAGCCAGGGCCGAATTCCCAACCGCGGAGGTTGCCGTGGAAATGCGCACATATGAGGTTTAAACTCACTATTGTATAAATACGCCTGTTAAATTTAACAGGCGTATAGTTATTTAATCATATATTGTAATTTTCAAGGATGGTAGGGTGTAAATGGAAAGGCTTAATGATTTTTTAAGAAAATACGATAAAATAGCCATAGCGCTGTCGGGAGGCGCGGACAGCGCCTGTTTGCTAAAGGCAGCCGTTAAAGCTATAGGCTCTAAAAACGTTTTGGCCATAACGGTCCACAGCGAATTCATGCCCGATGCGGAGCTCGCAATGGCCAGGCGCTTTGGCCAGCTTGCGGGTGTAGAGCATATGGTTATAGAAGTATGCGCTCTTGATAACGAATTTGTCGCCGCAAATGGACCAAAGAGGTGTTATTATTGCAAGCGCGCAATATTTACCGAGATTCTTAATCAAGCATGGATTCATGGAATAAAGGCTGTAATGGATGGCACCAATGCTGATGATACTTCAGACTACCGTCCAGGAATGGAAGCGTTAAGTGAACTCGGCATTATAAGTCCATTTTTAGAGCTTAACATGAAAAAAACGGATATTATACAGCTTTTTGAAGATACAGACGATTTAAGCGTTCCATCCTATGCCTGTCTGGCTACCAGAGTGCCTACTGGAACGAAGATTACACTACAAGACCTGGAAAGGGCCGACCGGGGCGAAACGCTGCTTAGATCCATGGGGTTTTCAAAACTTAGGGTGAGGATTCACGGCGATTGTGCTAGGCTGGAATTATCAGTGGATGAGATTGACAAGGCTTTTGAAATGAAAAGCAATATATCAAATGCGCTAAAATCGGTTGGATTCAGGTACGTATCGCTTGATCTGGATGGTTATGTTCAGGGAAATATGAACGAAAGGCGGGCCTAGGTGTTATGAACGCTGAAATATATGACGACCTCGGCTTTGCAAAGGTTGATCTGAGCCGGGAAAGGCGCCAGGGATATCCTGAGGTGATTTATGGATGCGGCAAGACTAACGAACAGATATGCGGGATATGCGGTTCATTGCTCTCAAACGGGGGAAAGCATATATTGGTGACCAGAATAGGCAAGGGCTGCGCTTGTGATCTAGAGCACAGGTTTGGGGAAGTATCCTATTCAGAGGCGGCTTCGGTCGCAATCGTCAACCCTCGGAAGCTGCACCCGCAGGGCAGCGTAATCGTGGCGACTGCAGGCACTTCAGACATATGCGTGGCCGAAGAAGCCGCGATTACGGCGGAAGCCATGGATGCGGATGTTATGCGGATATATGATGTCGGAGTATCCGGAATACACCGTATACTTGCTTATAAGGACGCATTGAGTACGGCAAACGCCATAGTAGTGGCTGCCGGCATGGACGGAGCACTGCCAAGCGTTGTAGGCGGCCTTACGGACCGTCCGGTTATAGCCCTGCCTACGAGTGTAGGATATGGGGCGTCATTCAACGGTCTTGCCGCTCTGCTGTCAATGCTTAATTCCTGTTCAGCAGGCGTAACGGTAGTAAATATCGACAACGGGTTTGGCGCGGGATTCGCGGCCGGAAGGATAAATCGGCTAATTGTAGGAGGAGGGAAAGTATGAGGACACTTTATATTGATGCGTTTTCAGGAATAAGCGGCGATATGTTTTTAGGGGCGCTTATAGACTGCGGCGCTGATTTTGATTTTATCCTGTCTGCGCTTAACGGCCTGGGGATTTCGGATGAGTTCCACATTGAGGCAGCCAGGATTAATAGACGGGGTATCTGTGGAATTGATCTTAACGTACGCCTTAAGCATGGTCATAGCCACCATGACGGCGTTTCACACTCACATGCTGGCTACAGAAACTACTCTCAGATAAAGTCGCTTATTTTGGATTCGCAAATCAGCGCAAACGTCAAAGAACGGGCGCTTCGCATATTCGGACGCGTTGCGGAGGCCGAGGCGTACGTACATGGCGTAACAGAGGATGAAGTTCATTTTCATGAGGTTGGGGCGGTTGACTCAATAGTGGACATAGTTGGCGTTTCAGCCGCGCTTGAATCCCTGGGGATAAAGAAAATAGTATCGTCTCCTCTTAATCTCGGCGGCGGAACCGTAACCTGTGACCATGGAATTTTGCCTGTACCCGCGCCCGCTACGGCTAGAATTTTGTTTGGGTGTCCCTGCTACGGCTCAGATCCAAAGCACGGGGAACTCACCACGCCTACGGGAGCCGCCTGCGCTATGGAGGCCGAGCGTTTTGGAGAGCTGCCCTTAATGGTTCCGGAAGCGGCAGGCTATGGATTTGGAAAAAGGGATACAGGAACGCTTAACGCCTTGCGGATAATGATGGGTGAGGAGCGAGACGGTTCCTGCGGTAAGCCCACAGATAAAAAGGCTGGCAATGTAGCGCTGATAGAAGCCAATATTGATGATATGACAGGAGAAAGCCTGGCATTTGCCGCCAAGAAGCTTATGGAGGAAAGCGCCTTAGACGTTTGGATCACTCCGATTATAATGAAAAAGGGACGTCCTGCGCATGCTTTATCGTGTATGTGCGAACTGGCGGATAAAGACCGCCTTGTTGAAGTGATATTTAAACACACGACTACCTGGGGATTACGTATTGACGTTAAAACACGGACTTTGGTCACAAGAAGCACCTGTGTAGCTAATACAGAATATGGCCCAATAAGATTTAAAACGGATGGCGTAAGAATAAAAGCGGAGTATGACGACTGTGAACAGACGGCTCAAAGGAACGATGTGGGATTGACTGAGGTGGAAGCCGCTTTGATTCGAGCGGCACGTGGCGCCTCTAAACACGATAAATAATCCTTGTTCAATCGTATTCTCCCAGAAAATAGGCGTTTATTTCGTCGGCGACCCGTCGCATCTTGTCGGGGTTTATACCTATAGACCTAATTGTTTCCGCGTTAAGGCGGTCAATGCTAACCGAGTCCGTGCATGATATCCTGCTGAGGATGACAGTGCCGGACTTTATTGATAACGCGCTGTCCTGTCCCACTATTATGTGGTCAAACAGGCGTATCTGACCTGCATCCAAAATTATAGAGGCCATTCTGGTGGCTTCAATATCCTGGACGGAGGGCTGGAGATTGCCGGATGGGTGGTTATGACAAAGTATTACGCTATGCGCATTATGCTTAAGCGCGGACATCATAATTGAACGGGGATATATTTCGGCCTGTGTCAATGTTCCGATACCTATTATGTCCGAGCCCAATAGCTTTCCCTGCTTATTAAGCGATACTACGCAGATGGTTTCATTAGGCTGTTTATGCAGCAGCGATATGCAGTAATGCATTGCGGCCGCAGGGGTGTTTAGCAGCTTTTCGTCGTCGAAATGCTGCAAGGCGCGGTCATATATATCGGAAATCAGCGTAAGCAGAATTGCCGTATTTGGACCCACGCCCTTTGTGTTTGCCAATATCTTACGATCCGCCTTAATTACGTTGCGCAAGCTGCCAAATTGACTTAGCAGTTCATGAGCAAGGGGATTTGTATCCTTTTGAGGTATACAGTAGAAAAGCAAAAGCTCCAACAGCTGGTGATCCAAAAAGGACTGCGGACCGTTTTCAAAGTATTGATTTTTCATTCTTTCTCTATGCCCCTTATGCGGGTTGTTAGTTCCCATAAGTTTCACCTGTTACATAATTATATGAAGAATTGATCTTTTATATAGAATTTAACGATTAATATGTGGATTGATCTGGTCAGGCACGTTCGCTTGAAATTAGCGGAGCGTGCCCGACTTATATTTTCAATTCATTAATATTTCCTGCCAGCGGTCTGCAAAGGCCTTTATATCGGCCTCCATTATATCAAGCTTTAGTTCCATATCCGGAGACCTCCTATCGTGTATTTCCTCAAGAAGCTTAAGTACCCGATTTAGATAAGCCTTTATTTCCGTATCGCGATCCAGCGCGTTTACGTCTTCAACCTGAGCGCTCGGCATTAAAGTGTCGTGCTCAGCGTCTCCCAGTTTATATACATCTCCAAGGGCTGGAACTATGGTTGTGTATCCCAGCGACTGCACGGCTTTATTCAAAGACTCCAGAGCCGTTTCCTCGCCATGTACAAAGAAAATTTTGTCCGGTCCCCTGTCAATATCAGTTATCCATTTTATTAGCTCGTCCCTTCCGGCGTGGCCGGAAAATTCGGTGAGCTGTTCTATTGTAGCGTTTACCCGTATTTCCTCACCAAACAACTTTACGCTTTGAACTCCGTCTATCAGCATCCTGCCCAAAGTACCAACCGCCTGGTAGCCGGCGAATACGATTGTGGAATCATGTCTGTACAGGTTATGCTTTAAATGATGCCTGATTCGTCCGGCATCGCACATACCAGACGATGATATGATTATTTTAGCTCCTTGTGTAAAATTGATCAGCTTGCTTTCATCAGCAGTACGGGCAACGCGAAGCGTGGGAAAATCAAACGGTGATCCGCCCCTGCTCATTTCAATCGCTTCCTCGTCGTAGTATCCCTGAGCGCAACGCTCGTATATACGGGTCGCCTCAATGCCCAACGGACTATCTATATATACGGGTATTTTGTCGAGGCCCGTTATCGTCCCCTTACAAATCAGCTTTTTTATGAAGTATAGTATCTCCTGTGTTCTTCCAACCGCAAAGCTGGGTATAACTATGTTGCCGCCGCGAGCTATCCCTGCCGATATTATTTTTGAGAACTGGGCTTCCTTAGCCTCATCGGTACTCAATTCATGATTCCGGTCGCCATACGTACCCTCTATTATGAGGTAATCCGCAGATTCGATACGATCCGGATCACGAATGATTGGCCGGTTATCCCTGCCAATATCGCCGGAAAACACGAGCTTGCTTGTCTTGCCGCATTCTTCTACCCACAGCTCTATAGCTGCGGAACCCAGAAGATGCCCCATATCCCTGTAACGTACCGTTACATTATGCATCAACCTTACAGTCTCTTTGTAGCCAACCGATCTGAACAGCTTTAGAGCGTTGTTTGCATCTTCAAGGGTGTATAGCGGCTCAATAGGTTCCTTGCCAGCTCTGAGACGCTTGCGGTTGGTGTTTTCCGCATCGCCCTCCTGAATATGGGCGCTGTCAGGCAGCATGATTGTAGCGAGCTGCGATGTTGCTTCCGTGGCCAGCACCACCCCGCTGAACCCTCTCTTTACAAGAAGGGGGATGAGTCCGCTGTGGTCAATGTGCGCATGGGTAAGCAGCACTGCGTCAATGCTGGAAGGATCAAAAAGAAACCCGCCTTCGCCGAGATCCGTCTTTGTATCCTGTCCCTGGCGCATACCACAATCGACCAGAAGCCTGCCTCCTTCAAATTCAACAAGATGGCAAGAACCGGTTACCGATCGTGCCGCACCACAAAACTTTATATCCATAAACGTTTGCTCCTATTAATTTTAAGAAATAGACTAATTACTTCAATAACAATTCATCGCGGCCCTTTCCAAAGTAAACGATGGCCAGCGTTCCAGGGCCGCAGTGGGAGCCTATTACAGGACCCACAGGCCGAATCACTACCGCTTTTGGCTTAATCAGCTCTTCTACCTGTAATTTTAACACACTGGCATCTCCTGGACAATCGGCATGGCAAATATATACGGTTTGATCTTCAGGCCGTTCTATCGTAGACGCGCATCCCTCCAGAATATATTTAATCGCCTTTCTCTGCCCCTTTATCTTCGCAACTGGGACTACAAGGCCGTCAGGGCCAACGGTCAATATGGGCTTTAACTGAAGCGCCGTTCCAAAAAAAGCGGCCGTATTTGAAATCCTGCCGCCTCTGCGCAGATATTCCAGGCTGTCCACCGCAAACAGGGAGCATGATTTCATCTTATTATCCTCCACCCAGTCGCGTATTTCATCAAGGGATTTTCCTGCCCGCCGCATTTCGAGAGCTACTCCCACGAGCTGGCCAAGAGGCATTGATATGGCAAGCGTATCGACCAGTTCAATCCTCCGTTCCGGGTATTTTTCCAAAAGCTCATTTCTTGCTATGCACTCATTGCTAAAGGTTCCGGACATTTTTGATGAAAACGCAATGTGCAGTATATCGTTTCCCTGTTTTAAATACGGCTCAAAGTACTCCTCTATCTCCGCAGGATTCCGCTGGGCTGTGGTGACAACCGCCCCTTCTCGGAGACGCTTGAAAAAAGCGGGTATATCTGTTTCTCTACCCAGATCATAGTAGCGTTCAAGACCATCATATGTATACGGCATTCTCATTACGCAAAAGCCGTTTTCATCCTCCCACTGGTAGGGGATTTCCGAATTGGATTCGGTGGTAATAACAAAACTCATGATACACTCCTTAATTAAGCTTATAATATAATGAATGAATCCATTTAATATTATATAACTTAATGGCGGGACATGCAACAAATTACGACAGGTGAACCTAAAAAGCATATAAAAATAAATAGCTGTATTGATTACTAGTCATTTTATATAATGATAACCTAAACAGTTAGTTGATATAGCTTTATAAGGGAAATAACCGTATCATTTATGGATATTGATCCATAATAATACCTGTGATATAATGGCATAATTCAATAGGGTAAATGCGGTGAAGGGATAAATCACGGCTATAGGCGCGTTAAGAGAGGTTTGCCTCCGGCTGAAAGCAAACCGCGTTAAGGCCATGAAGCAGTTCGTCCTGGAGCAGCTTTGGTGAAATCCATAATAAAAATCCGGATGGGTAGTCGAAGACGGGCAAGCCCGATACAGCTGAGAGGTTTTGTAACTGGATTAACTTTTAGTACAGAACGAATTAGGGTGGTACCACGAGAAAGCGCACTCGTCCCTTTGGGATGTATGCGCTTATAATTTTTTAGGAGGAAAAGATGTCAGATGATTGACCGACTGGACGAGATTAAAAAGAAAGCGCTTGCCTCCCTTGAAGCGGCCAAGACCGACTCGGAGATTGAGGAAATATATATATCAACTCTGGGAAGAAACGGCAAGCTAACCGAAATACTTCGGGGCATGGGAAAGCTCAGTAAGGAGATGAGGGCTGAGGTAGGCAAGATGGCCAACATTGTCAAACAGGAGCTTGAAGAGGGTATAAACAGTCGCAGGCAGGCAATGGCCGAAATGGCGCAGCAGCTCAGGTTTGAAAGGGAAAAGATCGACGTAACCGAACCTGGAAAACATATATTGCCAAGCGGCCATCTGCACCCGCTTACGCTCGTGTACCGCGAGATTAGAGACGCTCTGGTAGGCATGGGGTTCACTACGTTTGACGGACCTGAGATTGAATACGACGACCTCAACTTCACAAAGCTCAATATGCCTCCGGATCATCCGGCAAGGGACATGCAGGACACCTTCTATATAAACGATAAGGTTGTATTGAGGACCCATACAACTCCATGCGAGGCAAGGGCGCTTATGTCTGTAAAACCGCCGTTCAGGCTTGTGATACCTGGACGCTGCTTTAGGGTGGATGAGGTAGACGCTAGCCATAGCCCAATATTCATGCAGATAGAGGGCCTGGTTGTAGATAAAAGTGTTACGTTTGGGGATCTGAAGGGCACAGTATCGGCCTTTGTACACGCGGTCTTTGGGTCAGATGTTAAAACACGCTTCCGTCCAAGCTATTTCCCGTTTACAGAACCATCGGCCGAGGTGGATATATCATGTACCATATGCGGCGGTAAGGGATGCAGGGTGTGTAAGGGTACGGGTTGGCTTGAAATAATGGGCTGCGGAGTAACAAATCCGCACGAGATTGAAAACTGCGGCCTCAATCCAAAGGAATGGAGCGCGTTTGCCTTTGGGGTAGGCGTTGACAGGGTGGCTAATTTAAAATATGGGATACCCGACATACGCCTGCACTATGAGAATGACGCAAGATTTCTAAGGCAGTTTTAAAGGGGGACGAAAAGGATGAAATTACCGCTGAGATGGCTAAAAGAATACGTTGATTTCAACGTTACTATAGATGAATTCGTAGAGAGGCTTATGTGGAGGGGATTTGAGGTATCCGAGGTGGCTGATGAAATGCCGGGGATAAAAAATGTAGTCGTCTGCACGATAAATAAAATAGCCCCGCATCCACAGGCCGAGAAGCTTAGGATTTGCACGGTAGGTATAGGGTCGGACGAACCTGTCCAGATTGTCACCAATTCAAAGAGGGTATACGAAGGCGCACAGGTTCCAGTAGCGCTCTGCGGAGCGACGCTTCACGACGGAACCGAAATTAAGCCTACAAGCCTTCGTGGGGTAGAAAGCCAAGGAATGTTCTGCGGAGGCCATGAGCTCGGCCTAACCGATGCCGACTATGAGGGCGCCGGCCTTGACGAGGTTCTCATTTTCAATGAACCCCATCCTGATGGGCAAAGCGTTCAGGAAGCGTTTGAGCTTGATTCCGTTATATTCGATATAGAGCTTACGCCAAACAGGGCTGATTGCCAGAGTATTATCGGAATGTGCCGTGAGGCGGCCGCTGCTTTGGGACAGAAGTTCATTGAACCCAAGATCAGAGAAGTAACCGGTGTTGGCGATATATCGGAGTACGCCAAGGTAACGGTGGGCAATAGCGAGCTTTGCCCCAGGTATTGCGCAAGGGCCGTAATCGATCTGAGGATCGGGCCCTCGCCTAAATGGCTGCAGAAAAAGCTGAGAAGCGTGGGCCTTAGGCCGATCAACAACATAGTAGATATAACTAACTTAGTAATGGTGGAGTATGGTCATCCGATGCATGCGTTTGACCTTGCGTGCGTTAATGGCGGGCATATTATAGTGCGCAACGCTTATGAAGGCGAAACTGTCATAACTCTGGATGGAAAGCGGCGTGACGTTACCCCAGACATGCTTTTAATAGCTGATCCCCAAAAAGGAGTTGGTATAGCCGGCGTAATGGGTGGAGAAAACTCCGAAATAACGGCCAATACAAGGGCTACGTTATTCGAGTCAGCGGTTTTCAAGGGCAGCAGCATCCGTTCTACAACGAGAAAACTGCATCATACCACCGATTCGGCCATCCGTTTTATGAGAGGCGTAGAGCCTGTAAACGCTATGAAGGCTGTCAAAAGGGCTATTGAATTGGTTGACAGCCTCAATGCCGGCAGGGTAATAGGCGGTACTATCGACGTATGCGGAGCTGATATAAACGAACGCATCGTTGAAGCGGACTGGCGGCATATTAACCGGATTAATAACCTTGAGCTTGAACCACGGGATATGGCGGAACTCCTTGAAACTATAAATATACGGGCGGATATTGATGGTGAAAAGCTGAGAATCAGGGTGCCTCATTACAGGGTTGATATTGAAAGCGGCATTGAAACCGACTGGGATATCGCCGAGGAGATAGCGCGTCTCTATGGATATGAGAGGATAAACCCTACGCTTATGCGCGGTGAAACCTTCTGCGGTTCCATAAGCGCCGTGTTTAAAGCGGAGGATAGGGCAAAAGACTTGCTCGCGGCTTTAGGCGCATGTGAAATGTATAATTATAACTTTATGTCTCCGGATGAGCTTTCGTCGCTAAAGCTGGGTTCAATGGATGAAAGAAGGCTTGCTGTAAAAATAATGAACCCCTTTGGGCAGGATCAAAGCCTTATGAGAACCACCTTGATACCTGGAATGCTTAGATCGCTGGCTGTAAATTTAAACAGGCGTACAGAGCATAGCCGTTTCTTTGAGATTGGAAACGTGCATATAAACAACAATCCATCCCTGCCTGAGCAGAGGAAAAATATCTGCATCGCATACATGGACCAAGAGGACTTTTTCACCTTAAAGGGCACGGTCGAGTCGCTGCTTATGGGATTTGGCATAAATGATGCGGCGTTTAGGGTTGGTTACAGCAACCATTTCCAGCCAGGGCAGAATGCCGTATTAATTGTGGATGGTGAGGAGATAGGCGAGATGGGTGCGATACACCCCGATACGCTGAAGGCGTTTGATATTACAGCACGCGTCTTCATCTGCGAGCTATCCTTTGATAAGCTGTTTGGGCTTAATCAACCGGTGCGCGCCTATAGTCCAATTCCAAGATATCCGGTTGTAAAGCGGGATATTGCGGTGATTGTGGATGAAGGCGTTTGCGCGGACGATGTCGCCAGGGCCATACTATCGGCAGAAACAGGCGTTATTATTGAGGATATATATCTTTTCGACGTATACCGCGGAAAAGGCGTTCCAGATGGAAAAAAGAGCATGGCATATTCATTCCTGCTTCGCAGCCCTGATCACACCTTGGTAGATGAGGAAATAACGGCGGCAGTGGCCTCGATACTGGAGAGCTTAAACGCGAGACTTGGCGCAAAGCTGCGCTAAGAGGGATTAACGGGCTAAAAAGTGATGACTAATGTAAATTGCAGTTGACATTGGACTATTGACTGTGATAGGATGCTTTGGTGAGCCGCTCCGTTTCGGCCTTAAAGTGTTGCTGAAACCGCCGAATTCGGGCGAGACTGGTAAGAGGAGGTAAGTTTAGGTATGTATGCTATAATTCGTACAGGAGGAAAACAATACAACGTAAGCGTAGGCGATGAGATCGTAGTAGAAAAGCTCAACGCTGAAGTAGGCGATGTAGTTTCCTTTGACGTACTGATGCTTGTAGATGATAACGGCGTTAAGATTGGCACCCCTGTCGTAAAGGGCGCGTCGGCAAACGCAAAGGTTATCGAGCATGGCAAGGGTAAAAAAGTAGTTGTGTTTAAGTATAAGCCAAAGAAGAACTACAGGAAAAAGCAAGGACACCGTCAGCCATACACCAAGGTCAAGGTTACCGCGCTTAGCTGAGATCATAAGGATACCGATTTGACTGAGATCACAGTTTACCGCTCCCGCGGAAGAATAGCGGGATTTAAAGCAAATGGACACACGGGGTACGCCGAGAGCGGCGAAGACATCGTGTGCAGCGCTGTATCCGCGCTTACTCAGACGGCGATAATGGGCTTAACCGAGCATCTGGGTCTGCGGGCATCACATGAGATCAAGGAAGGCAGTTTAACCTGCATGCTCGATAAGAGCATATCCAATGATGAGTGGAAGAGCGCTGAGATAATTCTTGAGACCATGCTATTGGGTTTAAAATCCATAGAAGGAAATTATTGCGGATACCTCAGATTGACTGAAAGGGAGGTGTAGTACGATGATGAATATAAATCTTCAGCTTTTTGCACATAAGAAGGGTGTTGGCAGTTCACGAAACGGGCGTGACAGCGAATCAAAACGTCTTGGCCCGAAACGTGCCGACGGTCAGTTTGTTCTGGCCGGCAATATCCTGGTAAGGCAGCGCGGCACTCATTTTCATCCCGGCAATAATGTCGGAATAGGAAAGGACGATACGCTTTTCGCCATGGCGGACGGAGTAGTTCGCTTTGAAATCAAGCGTAAACGCAGGCAGGTCAGCGTGTATCCGTCTGAACAGGCGGCTGCGAACTGATATATTCAATTAAGCTTAAAATGGATGTCCCTTGAGGGCATCCGTTTTTTTGGCGCTTAAATGTAGAAAACGACGGATATGCCAATGCGGTTTGTATGAAGGTTGGTTCGATATGGCTATATATCCGCGTTTTATCATATTTCCCAGGGTTTATCCTGTACTTTTATATAATAGTGGCAAAAATGTGTATAAAATGGCGTTTGTGTTTGTCAACTTGGAAATAACTTGATATAATACTAATTGGTTCTGTCACTGTTTATTCGTACTGAGATGGGGGGAGGATATTATATCTGATTTTTGGGTTAATTCCGTTTACAAATGCTAAGGGAGGTAAAAAAACGTGTTTAACAAGATTTTTAAGATCAAGGAACGCGGCTCGACTGTAGGAACAGAAGTAATAGCAGGCATTACAACGTTCTTTGCAATGGCTTACATCATTTTTGTAAATCCAAATTACCTGTCTGGTACCGGTATGCCTCATTCCGGCGTGCTTTTTGCAACATGCGTCGCCGCTGCCATAGGCTGTATCATCACCGCGTTTCTTGCAAACGTGCCGTTTGCTCAGGCGCCTGGCATGGGCTTAAACGCCTTTTTCGCATTTACCGTAGCCACGGCCGGCCTTGGCTATGGTATGGGATACACCTGGCAGCAGGCCCTGACAATAGTGCTTATATCAGGAATCCTGTTCCTGATTATTGCCGTCTCGCCCCTTCGCGGTAAGATTATATCTTCGATCCCGTCATCTTTAAAGGCGGCGATTGGCGCAGGAATAGGGTTGTTTATCGCCTTCATAGGGCTGATAAACTCGGGTTCGGGCATCATTGCGCTTGATGGGAACATAACCAGGCTTAACTTCACTATGGATGGAGCGCTTAATATGAGCGCCCTTCTGACGATAATCGGGCTTATAATTACAGCCGGTCTGATGGCTTGGAAAGTTAAGGGCGCTATCTTTATCGGAATAATCGTTACTACCCTGATAGGTATACCAATGGGTGTAACACATATACCCGAATCCCTGAGCTTTTCGACAGAGGGAATGTTTGATACGGTATTCAAGCTTGACTTCAGCGGTTTGCTCGACCATGGGGTTATGGCGCTTATCACGGCGATTATAAGCTTTGCAATAGTAGACTGCTTTGACACCGTGGGCACGCTGGTTGGAACGGCGGGTAACGCCGGCATGCTTGATAAAAACGGAAACCTGCCTGGTGGCGACAGGGCGCTCATAGCCGACGCAATCGCGACATGCTCCGGAGCTTTGCTCGGCACCTCTACTGTTACCACATATGTGGAATCGTCAACCGGCATCAGCGAGGGAGGACGAACGGGACTTACCCCGCTGGTAGTTGGAATTCTCTTCCTTGTAGCGATATTCTTAGCGCCGATAGCGATTATGATTCCAGGCGCCGCTACCGCCCCCGCATTAATCATTGTGGGTGTTTTGATGATGAAGAGCATTACTAAGGTTGAGTGGGATAACATAGAGATCGCTATCCCCTGCTTCCTCACCATCGCAATGATGCCGTTTGGCTATTCGATATCCGACGGCATTGGGTTCGGCTTTATATCCTACACGCTGATAAAGATGATACGCGGCAAGTTTAAGGAAGTTCCGGCGCTTATGTATATTATCTCATTGTTGTTCATCGCCATGTATGTTTTGAAGAATATCTAACTAAAGTATCATTCCATTAAAGACGATAAATGGTGACCATGGACCCTGGTAAAACGGGGTCCATGACTATTCAATATAGATTTATACACAGGCATAGAAGCATAGTTTTCGAGGTTCTTAAGGCGGAGGAATTAAGTATTGAATATAATAAAATAGGTTTATTTTAAATTGATTTCATCCAGCTACCCTGTACATAAGCCGCACATATGAATTCTGCAGCGGTTCAGCTTTTTGAAGTTGCAATACGCCAAGCTTATTCAGTTCTGATTTTGAGGTTAAGGATTCACCGTCTATAAGAGTGGCCGTGTCCTTTCCGCCTATCAAAACCGGCGCAACGATTATGTCCACAAAATCGATCAATTTTGAACGCAAAAACAATGCGTTTAAAGTCCCTCCAGACTGAAGGGTAATCCGTTTGCAATCAAATTTTTCGTAAAGGTCCTCAAGCGCTTTTTTCACATTAAGCTTATCGTAGCACAATATATGCAGGTTGTCTGCCTGAGACTCATATGCGGGATGTGATCTGTTGGCGGTAATCAGTACAAAGGTTTTCGATAGATGTGTAAAGTATTCTACGCCATGGCGCGTCAGATGCTTATTATCAACAATGACAAAGCTCACGCTTTGCCTTTTGTGAGGAATAGGTTTTTCATTGACACCGATTTTAGCCTGAACTCTTCCGGAGTTGAGCGACCATAGATCCGTTGTACTCTCGATTTCGTAATATTGATGAAGGCCCTCGCTTACTCCCTTGATAGCGGGAAAGTCCCTGTCAACATCCATTTCATCGGTTGCCCCCGTACTGATCTTTCCATCTACTGAAGTCAATAAAAACAGTGTCGTAATTGGTCTGTTATTCATGCTTTTTTCATAGACCTCCATCATTCAGATGCTTTTATTATACTTGATTTTGTAACGCTATCAACATAATAAATTATATACCTAGACATCTGCCCTTGCCAACTGAGAGTATTAAAACAACGTATAAATAGGCAATAAAAACGGTTTTTTTAAGCAGGTATCAAAATTTGCGTATAGAATATGTATAAGTCCAATATTACGGAGGTTATAGCGATGGAAATATGCAGGAATATGACCGGGCAAACTCTAACGGTTGCTTTACGTGGAGAGTTAGACCATCATGCAGCCGAGCAAACGCGAAACACCATAGACCTACTGATCAACGAACTCAGACCTACGGAACTGGTGCTTGACCTTAGCGGGGTTACGTTTATGGACAGTTCAGGCTTGGGCGTTGTGCTTGGACGCTACAGGCTGCTTTCTACTAGAGGGGGAAAGATGTATATAACTGGTGCAAACCGAAGCGTTGATAGAATACTAAAGATGGCAGGCATATATGCTCTTGTCGAGCGCAGGGGATAGGGGGAAAAATATGTACCGCAATGAAATGCATGTGGAGTTCTTGTCCATATCACAAAATGAGAGCCTGGCTAGGATGGTTGTAGCTGCCTTTATAACCCAGCTTAATCCTACTATAGAGGAATTGACCGATATACGCACAGCCGTCAGCGAGGCCGTTACAAACAGCATAATACACGGATACGGAAATAGCAACGGTACCGTTTATATGGATTGCGAAATAGAGGATCAGCTGCTTACGGTAGCAATCCGTGACGAAGGCAAAGGAATCGAAAATATTGAGCTTGCGCGGCAGCCGTTTTATACATCTATGCCCACTATGGATCGGTCTGGAATGGGCTTTGCGGTTATGGAGGCCTTTATGGACTCGGTTGAAGTAACCTCAGAATTGGGCGTTGGAACCACCGTAACTATGAAAAAGACCATTGGAAGCGTGGTTATGGGTGATGAATGACTCTGCCCCGCTCAAGCATGAAGAGGCCCTGCGCCTGCTTGCGCTTGCTAAAGAGGGCGATGAAAGCGCGCAGGAGCTATTGGTAAAGAGAAACATCGCGCTTGTCAAATCCATAATAAAGAAATATCTCAACAGGGGCGTCGACTACGACGATCTGTTCCAAATAGGATGCCTTGGCCTGGTAAAAGCCATAAAAAACTACGATCCGGCATACCAGGTTAGGTTTTCCACGTATGCCGTCCCGATGATTGCGGGGGAAGTAAAACGCTACCTTCGTGACGATGGTATGGTAAAGGTGAGCAGGTCGCTGAAGGAACTGGCTATTAAGGTTGCGGCAGCTCAGGAGAAGCTTAATCTGCGTTTTGGACGTGAAGCGGGAATTATGGAGATAGCTGAGGAAACCGGCGCTGACCCAGGCGATATCGTTATGGCGCTTGAGGCGTCAAGGCCGCACGCATCGATATATGATCCAGTTTACGGCGATGATTCGGATGCGTGCGTTATGGACAAGCTGGCGTCGGACGAGGACTGTGAAAGCGGAATTGTAAATAGGATACTTCTTAAAGAGCTTTTGTCCCAGCTTGATCCCCGCGAAAGGCAGCTGATAATGATGCGTTACTTTATGAATAAGACACAAAGCGATACAGCCAAGGAACTGGGGGTATCGCAGGTACAGGTATCAAGGCTTGAAAGCAAGATATTGAAGAAGTTAAGGGATGTGGCGGGGGAATGTTGATTGAGCCTTTAGTTTAAAACGATATTATCCCCAGATGCTCCAACAGAATCTTCAGGCCTATCAGACACAGCAGGACGCCGGCGATGAGCTCGGCGCGTTTTTTGAATACTTCGCCGAGTTTTTTGCCCAGAACCGCTCCGCAGCACGACAGGACAAATGTAATAATACCTATTAGAGCAACCGCTAACCACAGCGTATCCTGAGCCATTGAAAGGCTGGCGAAGCCTATCCCTACAGCAAGCGCGTCAATGCTGGTTGCAATGGCCATAATTATCAGGGCGCTAAATGCAAATGGGTTGGCTTTGGGCCTGTCATCGCCTTTAAAGGATTCGACCACCATTTTTATACCTATAAAGCCCAGCAGGGCAAAGGCTATCCAATGATCAAAACTTTCTATAAGCCCGCTTACCGTTTGACCAAGCAACCATCCTAGGACAGGCATTAAAAACTGAAAGCCGCCGAACAGGGCAGCCATCAGGATAACGCTTTTTGCTTTCAGTTTCTTTACCGCAATTCCGTTTGATATACTTACGGACATGGCGTCTGCCGATAGTGCAATGGCGGTTAAAACTATTGAGATAATATCCATCCGGTGCTCCTAGAGATTTAATAACGGTACAACAAACGAATATTATCATAGATTGGTATCATTGACAAGATCAATTACCAGACGCCCCAAGAAAATGATATGTTATATTTTGATGAAAAATCTGTTAACTGATGATGCTTAAACTTTATTGTGCTATAATGCATAATGAAATTGAACAGGCGTTACTGTGAAAAGGAGGAAAACTATGTCCGTCATAGAACAGATTAAAGCAAAGGCAAAATCAAACAAGAAGTTCATACTGTTGCCGGAAGGTACCGAGGAAAGGACTATTCAGGCCGCGGCTTTGATAACGGAGGAAGGAATAGCTAAGGTAGCCCTGATGGGAGACGAGCTTGAAATCGCGGATAAGGCGGCCGCTTTAGGGGTTAATCTCAATGGCGTTGAAACAATCAATCCGGTTACGAGCGCAAAATTTAAGGATTTTAGTGAAAAGTTCTATGAAATGAGAAAGGCTAAGGGCGTCACGCCCGAAAAGGCCGAAGAAACCATGAAAAACCCCCTGTTTTTTGCGGCGATGATGATAAAGTTAGATTTAGCGGACGGAATGGTAGCCGGAGCGATCAGCACAACCGGAGATACGCTGCGCCCGGGCCTTCAGATAATAAAAATGGCAAAGGGAATATCGGTTGTATCCAGCTGTTTTATAATGGAAATTCCCGACCGTTCATATGGAGACAACGGGGTCATGATATTTGGCGACTGCGCAGTAAACCCCAACCCGACTGCCGAACAGCTTGCGGCAATCGCAGTATCCTCAGCTGATACTGGAAAAGCCCTATGCGGCATAGAACCGCGCGTTGCGATGCTTTCATTCTCCACGAAGGGAAGCGCTAAACATGAGCTGGTTGACAAGGTAAAAGAGGCTGCGGATTTGGTAAAAGAGCTCAGCCCTGATCTTATGGTTGACGGCGAGCTGCAGGCGGACGCGGCATTGGTTGAAAAGGTCGGTCAGTTGAAGTCCCCGGGCAGCCCTGTGGCCGGCAAGGCAAACGTGCTTATATTCCCGGACCTGCAGGCAGGAAATATAGGCTACAAGCTTGTGCAGAGGCTGGCCGGAGCAGAGGCGATTGGCCCGATATGCCAGGGGTTTGCAAAGCCTATAAACGATCTGTCCAGAGGATGCAGCATAGATGATATAGTATCGGTAGTGGCGATAACCGCCGTACAGGCGCAGACGCAAATTTGAGTCGGGAGGAAAGATACGAAATGAAGGTATTGGTAATAAACGCTGGAAGCTCATCGCTTAAGTACCAGCTCATAGATTTAAATTCAAACGATGTAATCGCAAAAGGGCTATGCGAAAGAATAGGCATTGAAGGATCAAAGTTGATATACAAGCCCACAGGAAAAGGGACGCACGAGTTTGAAAAGCGCATGAACGATCATACCGACGCTATAAGGATGGTTCTTGACGCATTGGTGGATAAAGAAATAGGTGTTTTGAAGAGCATGGACGAAATCGACGCAGTAGGACACCGGATTGTTCATGGAGGTGAAAAATTCAGCCAGTCCGTACTCATTGACGATTCGGTGATAGACGCCGTAAAGGAGCTTTCGGCGCTCGCCCCGTTGCATAACCCCGCAAACCTGATGGGGATATACGCCTGCCGCGATATAATGCCAAACGTACCTATGGTTGGGGTCTTTGACACCGCGTTTCATCAGACTATGCCAAATGAAGCCTTCCTTTACGGGCTTCCCTATGAAGCGTATTCGCAGCTAATGATAAGACGTTACGGATTCCACGGCACCTCGCACGCGTATGTTTCACAAAGGGCAATAGAGTTACTGGATCTTCCAAAAGAGGATACAAGGATTATCACATGCCATCTGGGCAATGGATCCAGCATAACGGCGGTTAAGGGCGGGAAATCTATGGATACATCAATGGGCTTTACACCGCTTGAGGGCGTACCCATGGGAACGCGCTGCGGCGCTATGGATCCGGCCATAGTAACCTACCTGATGGATAAGCTGAACATGGATATAGACGGCATTAACGCTTATATGAATAAAAAAAGCGGGGTACTTGGTATATCCGGCGTATCCAGCGATTTCAGGGACCTTGAGGAGGCGGAAAACGCGGGCAATGAAAGGGCGCGGGCGGCGCTGGACGTATTTACCTACAATGTTAAAAAATACATTGGTTCTTATGCGGCGGTTCTCAACGGTGTAGATGCGATAGTGTTTACAGCGGGAATCGGTGAAAACGACAGGGGAGTACGGCAAAGGATAATGGAAGGGCTTGAATACCTTGGAGTTGACATGGACTTTGAATATAACAACACGTGCCCGAGGGGCAGGGAAGTGGAGCTTACAAAGCCGGATAGCAGAGTTAAAGTATTTGTGATACCGACGGATGAGGAGCTGATGATCGCCAGGGACACGGCGCGGATTGTTTCTCAATAATTTGTGTTGACAAAATAAGGGGCAGCATATAAAATGTCAAAGTTGTGAGGTGAAACTGTGAAGCTTGATGTAACCGCACAGGTTAAGTTGCCTGGAAGCGTTGGAAAGGCCAGGCTTTCCGAACCGTTTGCGGATATTGAGTTTGGCGGGAGAAGGATCTCCTTTGCTAGGCCGTTGGATATAGAGGTTACATATGTCTATGATGGCGAAAGCTTTGCGGTAGCGGGAACCATTTCGGCGGTCTTTAATTCTCAATGCGCCAGATGCGGAGAACCGTTTGAAGAACCGCTGACGTTTGAATTTAAAGAACGCTTTGTAAGGGATGAATTGGAAGGCGAAGACGTATATACGTTTACATCCGATGTTTTAGACCTTACCGCTATGATTCAGGACAACATCTTGCTCAACATGCCCATGCGAAGCGTTTGCAGCGCCAGCTGCAAGGGCAAGTGTCCGGTGTGCGGATGCAATTTAAACTTTAACCAGTGCTCATGTGATAGGCAAACCGGCGAAGATACGCCGCGAAAGAATCCATTTGCCGATCTGAGGTCGCTGTTGAACGATGATAAGGAGGTGTAATCAATAATGGCAGTCCCGAAACGGAAAACATCAAAGGCAAGGCGTGACTCCAGGAGATCCAGCAACTGGAAGCTGTCCATCCCAGGAATTGTCGAATGCCCGAAATGCCATGCCCGCAAACTTGCCCACAGGGTATGCAAAAGCTGCGGATATTATGGCGGAGAGCGTGTCATCAACGTTGATAAAGATGAAAAGAAGGCAAATGCTTAAGGCTTTTCCTGTCCATTTTTAAAGGACTATTTTTGATGGCACCACATATTTTGTGCATGAGGGTTGATCTTCGTTCGAAGTTCCACCCTTTTGTTTTAACTTTATTATATTGGGGGCAAAAAAGAGTGATAAGTTTTTTATAGTTGCTATTTATAGTGAATTTTTTGCGCTCTCAATATATACTTTATACTATAATTTGATTAAAAATTGCGAGGTAATGTAATGAAGATTGCAATAGACGCCTTTGGAGGCGACGACGCCCCAGGAGCAATGCTAGAAGGCTGCTGTAAAGCTTTGAGCGATAGCGACGATTTTGATATAATAATAACGGGAGACGAAACCTTAGTTTCAAATGGGTTGAAAACGCTGGGCTGTAATTCATCGCGCATTGAAATTGTTCATGCTCCAATGGTAATATCGTGCGAAGAGCAGCCTACCATTGCAATAAAGAGAAAAAAGGATTCATCGCTTGTAAAGGCGCTGGAGCTGGTTGCGAACGGCGGCGCGGACGCGTTTGTCTCCGCTGGGAGCACAGGCGCCGTGCTTGCCGGAGCAACGCTGATAGTGCGGCGTATAAACGGCGTAAAGAGGCCTGCATTGGCCCCGATCCTGCCAACAGTAAAGGGACCGGTGCTGTTGATAGACTGCGGAGCCAATGTAGACTGCAAACCCCAGTACCTGCAGCAATTCGCAATTATGGGAAGCGCGTATATGCAAAATGTGATGGGGATTCTTGAACCGCGGGTGGGCCTTATAAACAACGGCGCGGAAGAGGAAAAGGGCAATGAACTGACAAAAGCGGCGTTTAAGCTGATAAAAGAAACGCCGATAAACTTTATGGGCAACTGCGAGGCAAGGGATATCCTGACCGGCGAATATGACGTATTGGTTTGCGACGGCTTTATAGGAAACGTGGTTTTAAAGTATACCGAAGGGGTTGCTTCAGCGCTGGTCTCTATGATGAAGGAAGAACTGATGAGGGACATCGGCTCAAAGCTTGGAGCAATGCTTGCTAAAAATGGCTTTAGACGCTTTAAGAAACGGATGGATTATACTGAGTATGGAGGAGCTCCGCTGCTTGGAATAAATGGGGGGATTATAAAAGCGCATGGAAGCTCTAACGGAAAGGCGATAGCCGCAGCCATAGACCAGGCGCGTCACTACTGTTTGGGAGACGTTACCGAGGCAATACGTATTTCCATGTCAGCAATTAACGGGGACGATTGACATTGATAGCTTTTACGGCTAAAATTTATAATCATAAGAATAAATTAATCATGAAAGGTGGCAACAAACTATGGAATTTGACAAGATTGCACAAGCAATATCAAATCAGCTAGGCATAGATAAAGCAAGTATAACGAGGGAATCCAGGCTAATTGAGGATTTAAAGGCTGATTCGCTTGACGTTGTAGAGCTGATAATGGATCTTGAACAGGAGTATAATATAGAAATCCCGAATGAAGAGCTTCCGAAAATTCATACTGTGGGGGATATAGCGGACTATATTGGGGCAAATATCTGAGAAGACACTGGATATTGCCGCAAATTCGCGCCGCCATGCATCTAAAAGTAGGGCAGGGCGGCGTGAAAAACTTTGATGTGCAAAGATATGCGCTTAATCTGGGATTTATAGGAGGCGCCCGTTGGAGTGTAATTACAGCGAAAAATTAATTGAACTGCAGCAAAGGATAGGGTATGAGTTCAGTTCCCAAAAGCTTATACAGGTTGCTGTTACCCATTCCTCTTATGTAAAGGGGGATAATCTAGCCTTTGATCATAACGAAAGGCTTGAGTTTTTGGGCGACGCGGTTCTTGAACTGTGCGTGAGCGAATACCTGTTTAAAACCTATCCTGAGGTTGATGAAGGAGCCATGACGCGGATAAGGGCTATTGCGGTTAATGAGCAGTCGTTATACAGGACGGCGCTGGAATTCAAAGTTGGAGAGGCGCTGCTCCTTAGTGTAGGCGAAGAGCGAACGGGCGGAAGGGAAAAGCCGTCTATACTTTCCGACGCCATGGAGGCTATAATAGGAGCGGTTTATATTGACGGCGGATACGATGCGGCAAGGAAATTAGTGCTTGGCTTTGCCTCCAAGCGCATCGAGCAGGCGTTTAGCCAGGGCATTAATAAGGATTATAAAACCGTTCTTCAGGAGTTCGTGCAGAAAAATCATCTTGGCGAAATAAAATATATGATTACGGGGCAACGCGGTCCGGATCACAAAAAGATATTTGACATGTCAATAACTGTAGCAGGCATTGTCATGGGCTCAGGCACTGGTATGTCAAAGCAGGAGGCTGGACAAGCAGCCGCTCATGAGGCATTGAAGCTATATGGAATTGATGATGACAGTACTCCCGTAGATTCGCCCAAAAACGACGGCAAGGATGGATTTGTTGATTGAAACTTGCAAGGCTGGAAATAGTAGGCTTTAAATCGTTCGCTCAAAAAACCGTCATAGAATTCAATGACGGTATTACTGCTATAATAGGACCAAACGGAAGCGGCAAGAGCAATATAGCCGATGCAATAAGATGGGTCTTGGGCGAGCAGAGCGCAAAGGCGCTGCGCGGCGCGCGTATGGAGGACGTGATATTCAACGGTACCGAGCAGAGACGCCCTCTATCCTATTGTGAAGTCACCCTTGTATTTGATAATGCGGATGGCCTATTAAATATAGATTATACCGAGGTTAGCGTAACAAGGCGCGTGTATCGTTCAAATGAAGGAGAATATCTCCTAAACGGAAAACAGTGCAGGTTAAAGGATATACAGGAGCTGTTCAGGGATACCGGAATAGGAAAAGAGGGCTATTCCATAATTGGGCAGGGACGAGTTGACGAAATACTTTCTAACAGGTCAGGCGACAGAAGGGCTATATTCGAGGAGGCAGCCGGGGTAATGCGCTATCGTGCCAGAAAGGAAGAGGCTGAAAGAAAGCTTGAAAACACCCGTAAGAATCTAATAAGGATAAATGACATTTTGACTGAATTGGAAGTACGCGTAGGTCCTTTGCATGAACAGTGCATAGCGGCGAAGAGGTATATTGAGCTTCGTGATGAGCTTAAAAAGGCGGAACTCAATCTGTTTTTAATACAATATGATAAACTTAATGAACGATTGACAGAAACGAATGCCCTGATTGAACAAATCTGCAACGAAATTGCGGATAACGAGGCGCTTGAAAGCGGATTAGCAAAGGAGTATGAGGCCGAGGAAGCGCTTGAGAGGACCATAAACTCCGAGATAAGCGGCTTAAAGAGCAACCTTTTGACATATACAGCCGGTATTCAATCAACCCTTGGAGAAGCCCGCGTACTTCAGGAGCGCAGGATGAACGCCCAAAAGGAGCGGGACAGCGCAGTGAACGCGATGTGCGGCGCTCAAGAAACGCTTAAGGGACTGTCGGAGAGAAAGCTCTCCATATCCGACAGCATAGCGGGCAAGTCTAAGCTAATAAGCAAACTGCGGCAAAGTCTTGAGGACTTAGAAGAAAAGTTTAAAAGATATACATACGATCTTGATGAAAAGGCCGGCACGATCGATCGTTGTAAGTCGAGCATAATTGAAGCCATGAACCGGCTGTCGGACGCAAAGAGCTTGAGGACGCGTCTTGAAACGATGAAGGTCAACCTTGAAGCCAGCCTCAAATCCATTAATGATGAAATCAGCCAAAGAGGCGGCGAACTATCGGGGTTGGATAAAGAGCTTATAGAAGCTAACGCTCAGCTTAAAGGTTTGAGGGAAGAAAAAAACAGGCTTGATAACGATCGAATCAGCGTTGAAGAGAAACGCAACGCCACGTCAGGCGACCTGGTTGAACTTAAAAAAGCTATGAGAAAATCCGAGCAAGCCCTTGAGTCGGGACTTTCAAGGCTCAAGGTGCTGAAGGAAATGAATCAGGCCCATGAGGGTTATTACTCAAGCGTAAGAAATGTGCTGAGGGATTCGAAGCGGGATACACGGCTTGGCGAAGCGGTGGAAGGCGCCCTTGCTGAGCTTATACACGTTCCTGCTGAATTTGAAACCGCTATAGAGATGGCGCTGGGTTCCTCACTGCAAAACATTGTAACGCCTACGGATGAGGACGCAAAGCTTGTAATAGAACATTTAAGAGCTAATAATTACGGCAGGGCAACATTTTTGCCGGTATCATCTATGAAACCGCGGACTTTAAACAACGATGAAAAATGCATGATACAATCTGACGGGGTGATAGGCATTGCGTCTGACCTTGTGGGTTACGGTCCACGCTATAAAAATGTAATTGAAAATCTGCTTGGCCGAACGGTTATAGTACGTGATCTGGATACAGGGATAAAGATAAACGCAAAATCAAAGTCAGCTTTTCGTATCGCCACAGTAAAAGGCGATATCATAAATCCAGGGGGTTCTATTACAGGCGGAAGCACACAAAGGCGTGAATTCAGCCTGCTTGGCCGCCAGCGTGAGATGACTGAACTGGAAAACCGGCTAAAGTCCCAGAGACTGGAACTGGACGATATATCAAAAAGGGCCGAAGCAGGCGAGAGGCTTTTGAGCGAACTAGGCCAAAGCTCGGAAATGTTTAGAGAACGGATTCATAACATAGAAATCAGTACTGCCAAACAGTTAGAAAAAATCGATATAATTCAAAAATATATCAGCGCAGCCAAGTTTGAATTGGAGACGCAATATGAGGAGAGGGGCCGCCTTCAGGACAGCTTGGCGGACGTAGAGTCAAAGCTGGGAGAATCGGAGACGGCTCAGGGAAGTATTGAGGACAGCAATACGGCCACGCAGGAGGATATTACCAGGCTGCAAAACGAGCTTAATGCAATGCGTTTGGAGCAGGAGAGGAAAAATTCAGAAATCACCTCGCTTAAGGTACAGCTTATGGCTGAAAATAAAGAACTGGCAGCGCTGAATGGGGAGCTGAACCGAGTAGATTCCGACGCGGCCCGATTGTCGGCCGATATAGGCGATAAGGAACAGGCCGTAAACTCACTGAATGAGTCTATGGCCCAGCTTGACTTGCAGATTATACAAACGGACGCGAGCGTATGTTTAAAAAGGACTGAGGCAGAGTCGCTCGAAGACAGGATTAACGGCCTAGAGGCGGAGCAAGACAAGCGCATTGACAAACTCAAGGAACTGCGCGTAAGAAGAGGCGAACTTTCCAGCGCAATTGAAGCGCTCAGGGATAGGAGACACCGAGCCGAACTCAGCCTCAACAAGGCGGAGCTTGAGCTTTCCGGAATTCAGGAAAGGGTTTGGAACGACTACAATCTTACTTATGACAATATAACCCCCTACAGGCGCGGGGCTACGGCCGCGGCAGAGCATCTGCTGGCCGACGATATAAGAAAAGAGATGAGAAGCCTGGGCGACGTCAGGGTCGGCGCTATCGAGGAATACGACCTTGTAAAAGAGCGATATGATTCTTTGAAGGCCCAGTACGGTGATCTGGAAATGGCGGAATCTGATCTTAGACAGCTTATAACAGAGCTTCTGGAGAGCATGAAACTGGAGTTCAGACGCCAGTTTGAATTGATAAGATCTAACTTTACAAGCGTTTTTTCAGAGCTGTTCAGGGGAGGCAAAGCGGACCTTGTTCTTTCCGACGGTGCGGATATACTTAACTGCGATATAGATATAATAGCGCAGCCGCCGGGGAAGAAATTGCAGCTCCTCTCCCTGTTGTCAGGGGGAGAGCGTGCGCTTACTGCGATTGCCCTGCTGTTTGCGATACTAAAGCTAAAGCCCACGGCGTTTTGCATTTTGGACGAAATCGAGACGTCGCTCGACGAGGTCAACGTTTCCAACTTTGCTGAATACCTTGGCAACTATTCGAGTGACACGCAGTTTATACTCATAACGCACAGAAAGGGCAGCATGGCTGTTTGCAACGCTTTATATGGCGTTACAATGGAGGAAAAGGGAGTATCAAAAATAGTATCAGCGCGTTTTGATGAAGCTGGTTGATAAACAAAAGGGGGATTATATGTTTTTATTTGGCAAGAAGAACAAAAAGGGAAAAGATAAAGATAGGAAGAAAACGGATGAGGTAATCAAGGAGGAAGTAAAAGCCGCCGAAGTAATTGACGATCCTGACGAGCCGTATGCTGTTCAAATGGAAGAGTCCAACAAGGACCGCTTATCAGAAGCCGATGATCAGGAGAACGCGGCGCCTCAGCCAAAAGAACAGAAACCTGAGAGGAAGGGCGGCCTGTTCTCCAGGCTGAGAGAGGGTTTGTCAAAGACAAGAAACACGCTGTTTGCGGGCCTTTTTTCAGGCAGCGACGATAAGATTGACGACGAATTTTTCGACGAACTGGAAGAGGCGATGATTGTTGCGGATATGGGATTTGAAACCACTAACCTCGTTCTTGACAAACTAAGGCAGGAGCTTAAAGCGTCTAAAATAAAAAACCGAACCGATGCGAAGGAAGCCATAATACGTATTATTGCCGACGCGATGAGGCCCGATAACGCGTTTTTAGAAGCAAATGACGCCTCCGGCGCCATATTGCTTATCGTTGGAGTAAACGGGGTGGGAAAGACGACCTCAATAGGCAAGCTTGCAAGTTATTATTCCGATATGGGAAGAAAGCCTATTATGGCCGCCGCAGACACCTTCAGAGCTGCCGCCGCGGAACAGCTCACCATATGGGCCGAGCGCACCGGTACCCCTATTGTAAAGCATGGGGAGGGGGCGGATCCGGCGGCCGTAGTGTTTGACGCGATAGCGTCTTACAAGGCGAAAGGGCTGGATATGCTGATCTGCGATACGGCTGGCAGGCTGCATAACAAGAAAAACCTAATGAATGAGCTTAGCAAGATACGCAGGGTAATAGACAGGGAATTGCCTGGGACGCCATGCGAGGTACTGCTGGTTCTTGACGCTACCACGGGGCAAAACGCGATAGCTCAGGCAAAGGCGTTCGGCGAATCGGCAGGACTGACGGGGATCATAATCACTAAGCTTGACGGAACCGCAAAGGGAGGGGTGGCCGTAGCTGTAAAGCATGAGCTCGGTCTGCCCGTTCGTTTCGTGGGCGTAGGCGAAGGCGTATGCGACCTGCAGCCTTTTGACGCTGATGAATTTGCCAGGGCGCTGATCTGAAGGGAATAATATATTTGCTAAAACGGAGGCAGATTTGGTTAATTAGCTTGACTGCCTCCGTTTTTAGTGTATAATTGTTATCTGTAAAGCAAACAACTTTACAGACGGGTGGTGCAGCATGGATCATGTAGAGCTGGGAATATTGTTGGACTTTTATGGACCGCTTTTGACAAAACGCCAGCTTTGCATCATGGATCAAACAGTAAACGAGGACTGCTCTTTATCCGAAATTGCGGAGCGCGAAGGGATATCCCGCCAGGGAGTGAGGGATGCCTTGAGAAAAGCTGAGGAGCAGCTGCGCTTTTATGAACGTATGATAAGGGTTGCCGGCAGATTTAGAGAGATTTCGGATATATTGGAATCTATTGAAAAGAGCATTGGGAATATACCTGCCGGACAGCGTGAGGCTATTGAGAGGGATTTGCGCCGAATCAGGCGGATTTTGGAGGAGTAAAAATGGCATTTGAAGGCATTGCCTCAAAACTGCAGAACGTATTTAAAAAATTAACCGGCAGGGGCAAGCTTAGCGAAAAGGATCTCAAAGAGGCGATGCGTGAAGTTAAGCTTGCGCTTTTAGAGGCCGATGTCAACTTCAACGTTGTAAAAACTTTTATCAAAAGCGTAACGGACCGCGCCGTAGGCGCTGAAGTAATGGAAAGCCTTACGCCTGGCCAGCAGGTCATAAAAATAGTAAACGACGAACTTACTGCGCTTATGGGCGGAATTAACGCCAAGATAGAATTTGGGCCGTCCAAACCGGCCGTAATATTAATGGCGGGTTTGCAAGGAGCGGGAAAGACGACGATGTCTGGAAAGCTTGCCGGATACTTGAAAAAGCAGTATGGCAAATCTCCCCTCATGGTGGCTTGCGATATATACCGCCCCGCGGCGATTAAGCAGCTTCAGATTTTGGGCGAAAAGCTTGATATACCCGTATATGAACAGGGGCAGAGCGAACCCGTTAAGATTGCGCTGGACGCGATAGAACATGCAAAGCGTCACCTTTATGACGTAGTAATAATCGATACAGCCGGCAGACTTCATATAGACGAGTCCATGATGGACGAGATCGCGGCTTTAAGGGAGGCTGTCCGCCCTGCCGAGGTGTTGCTTGTAGTGGACGCAATGACAGGCCAGGACGCTGTAAACGTGGCAAAGAGCTTTAATGAGCGTCTTGAGCTTACGGGCGTTATATTAACAAAGCTTGACGGAGATACCAGGGGAGGGGCGGCGCTTTCGGTGCGGTCCGTCACGGGCAAGCCGATTAAATTCTCAGGAACCGGTGAAAAGCTCACGGATATTGAGCCGTTTCACCCAGAGCGTATGGCCTCTCGTATACTTGGCATGGGCGATATGCTGACCCTTATCGAAAAGGCTCAGGCTGCGTTCGATGAAAAGAAGGCTATGGAACTCGAGGCTAAACTCCGCAAGGATGAATTCACGCTGGACGATTTTCTTGAGCAATTTGAGCAGGTAAAGGATATGGGTTCATATCAGGAGATCCTGTCTATGATGGGCGTTAATCCCGCTCAGCTTCAAAACGCGGAGATAGACGAGCGGCAGGTAGCCAGAAACGAAGCGATAATACGTGCGATGACCCCGTTTGAAAGGCGCAAGCCGGATATATTAAACGCAAGCCGGAGAAGGCGCATAGCGGCTGGCAGCGGAACTACCATTCAGGATGTAAACCGGCTGCTGAACCAATTTAACAGTACCCGCAAGATGATGAAGCAGCTTACCGGCGGCAAAATCAGAAAAGGGAAGGGCAGAAAGGGAAAAGGCCTGCCCTTTGGATTCTAGCTAGTAACGGATATCCGTTTTAGATATTTTTTTATTGTATTAGGAGGAAATAAGATGGTTAAGATCAGACTTCGCAGGATGGGAGCGAAGAAGGCTCCCTTCTACAGGATAGTAGTAGCGGATTCGCGCGCGCCGCGTGATGGAGCGTTCATTGAGGAGATAGGATATTATAATCCGCTTACCGATCCGGCAGAGATAAAGGTCGACGCCGAAAGCGCGGCCAAGTGGCTGAAAAACGGAGCGCAGCCCACAGATACCGTCAGGGCGTTGCTCAAAAAGAGCGGTGTTTTGCAATGACAGACTCGCTTAGGGAACCCATTGAAGGCCAATCCAATGTTATGGTAGATGCTGACACACGGGTTTCGTCCGTTTCTAACGATCCGGCTGAAGTTAAAAGGGATCTTGATCAGATTATTGCGCTGGTCGGGCATATTGCCAGAAACCTTGTTGACAATCCAGACGCCGTTAAGATTACCTCATCCATCGCAGAGCGTACAACCATAATAGAGCTCACAGTTGCTCAGGAGGATACGGGAAAGGTAATTGGAAAGCAGGGCAGGATCGCTAAAGCGGTGCGGGCTATCGTGAAGGCAGCCGCCGTCAAGCAGGGAAGGCACTACGTGCTCAATATAATGTAGAATGAACTACCTGAGAGTTGGCTTGATAACGCGCCCGCATGGAGTCCATGGCGATGTGAAGGTGATACCTCTTACGGATAATCCGGAAAGATTTCGCGATCTAAAGGAAGCGTTCATTGAAAACAATGGAGCGTATGAACCCGTTTTGGTGAGCAATGCAAGGGTTCAGCCCGATGCGGCGTTTGTCACGCTTTCATGCTCCAAGTCGATTGAGAACGCCGAAAGGTTGAGAAACCTATACCTGTGTGTCGACCGCATTCATGCCGTACGGCTCCCAGAAGGACGTTACTTTATAGCGGACCTGACCGGATGCGATGTGTTCGACAGCGACGGTAATGACCTTGGCAGGCTGACAGACGTGTTGGAGACAGGCGCCAATGACGTATATGTAATAGAAGGCAGTCGGAGATTATTGGTTCCGGCGCTGAAGAAGCTGCTTAAATCAGTAGATATTGCCAATAAGCGCATAATCTTGGACAGCCATACGCTATCGGAGGTGGGGTTATTTGAGGATTGATATACTCACCCTGTTCCCCGAAATGTTTCATGGCGTGCTTAACTCAAGTATTCTTAAACGCGCTTTAAACGCTGGTATAATGGATTTCAGGCTTCATAATATCCGGGATTATTCGGCTTCAAAGCATAGAAATACGGACGATTATTCGTTTGGCGGCGGAGTGGGGATGGTGATGATGCCCCAGCCTATATTTGATTGTCTGGATACCATACTTGAAGACGGAGATTCGGCGCGCTTAATATGCACCACTCCCAGAGGCAGGGTTTTAAACCAACGCATAGCCAGGGAGCTGTCTGGAGAAAAAAGGCTTGTTATATTATGCGGCCATTATGAGGGAATAGATGAGCGCGCGATGTCCATGTTTGATGACGAGATATCCGTAGGGGATTATGTATTAACCGGAGGCGAGATTCCAGCCATGGTCATCGTAGACTGCGTTTCACGATTAATACCGGGGGTGTTGGGGTCCGAAGAATCGACGGAGGACGAATCATTTTCCTATGGACTGCTTGAATACCCGCAGTATACAAGGCCGGCCGAATACCGCGGCCAAAGGGTGCCCGACGTATTGCTCAACGGTAACCATGCGGCTATAAACAGGTGGCGCAGGGAGCAATCGTTGCTCATGACGCTGAGGCGCAGGCCCGAGCTGCTGAGGACGGCTGAGCTATCTGATAAAGATAGAAAATTTTTAGAACAGTTTCAAGAATAGCGGTCGTCTAAATCTTGCACGATATAGATTGCCCGAATAGCTTGAACATAAAAATGGCACATGTTATAATTAAATTTAGACAATGTGCGGTCCGCTGCGCTTGGATAGCGTATGAACGCGCATGAGGAAGGAGAATTAAAATGTCTGATATCATTCGTGAACTTGAAAAGGAACAGCTGCGTACCGATCTTCCCAAGCTGGAGATAGGCGACACTGTACGCGTATTTGTGAAGGTTATAGAGGGCTCGCGTGAGAGGCTTCAAAACTTTGAGGGAACGGTTATTAAGATGCAGGGCGGTGGAATAAGGAAGACCTTTACCGTTCGCAGATTGTCATACGGAATAGGCGTAGAGAGAACGTTCCCATACAACAGCCCCCGTATTGGCCGCATTGAAGTTGTGCGCCACGGTAAAGTGCGCAGGGCAAAGCTCTATTATCTAAGGGACCGCGTCGGTAAGGCAGCTAAGGTAGCGGAACGAATAGTAGAAAAATAAGCGGTTTTCCACTAACGCCCCCATGCTCAGGCAATGGGGGCTTATTATAGGTATATATAATAATTTGACTGCTGTTTTGGAGGTAAGCGAATTGCAAGTACAGTGGTATCCTGGACATATGGCGAAGGCGCGCCGCATGCTTATAGAAAACTTAAAGCTTATTGATGTTGTTGTGGAAATCGTAGACGCTAGGACTCCCCTTGCTACTAGAAATCCTGATTTTGAAGAGCTGTTTAAGGGGAAAAAGCGTACGGTAATATTGAATAAAAGCGACTTGGCCGATTCATCGGCGTCAAAGCAATGGATTGAGCGGTTTAACGCAAACGGAATGGCGGCGGCCGAATTCGTTTCAACCAATATCTCTTTCAGAAAGTCCGCGGCCGCCATCATTGAGAATGCGGCACGAGAGATGGTAATGCGTATGAAAGCTAAAGGGGTGAATAAGACGGTGCGCGCCATGATAGTTGGTATACCAAACGTAGGAAAATCTACGTTTATTAATTGTATAGCAGGAAAGTCCAGAGCCATGGTAGGCGACAGGCCAGGGGTGACAAAGGGGAAGCAGTGGGTAAAGATTACTCCTTATCTGGAAATCATGGACACTCCTGGCCTGCTGTGGCCTAAGTTGGATAATGAGCTTTATGCGCATCACCTGGCATTTATTGGTTCGATTAACGACGATATTTTGGATACCGAGGCATTGGCAAGGGAACTTCTTGAAGAGCTTATGCGAATATGCCCAAATTCACTTAACCAGCGTTACAGCGGCATAGACACCTGCGACGATCCTCTGGACAGCGTATGCAAAGCCCGCGGATTTGTTTTATCTGGAGGGGGATATGATACAGTAAGAGCGGCCAGAACAGTACTTGACGAGTTCCGGTCGGGGAAGATAGCGCGTGTAACCCTTGAACTTCCAGAAACAGATGAAACACAGCATGAAGAAACCAGATGAACGCCAGAGGTTGTCCAAACTGACAATATATGAAAAAACTTTTTGGGACAAGGGGCAGCAGGTCGCTGGAATGGACGAAGTCGGACGCGGCCCGCTTGCTGGACCGGTGATGGCGGCATGCGTAGTAATGCCTTGCGCCGACCTGATCGAAGGTGTTGACGACTCAAAAAAACTTACCGTAGTTAAACGGGAAGCGTTAAATACATTAATACGTAAAAATGCTATAGCATATGGAATTGGAAAGTCTAACGAACAGGAGATAGATGAATTAAATATTTTAAATGCTACAAAGCTTGCGTTTTCAAGGGCGTATAATAATATGATGCCCAGCTTTATTCCCGATGCTGTGCTCATAGACGCTGTCAAGGGCATAGACGTACCTGTTGAGCAGATAGCTATAATACATGGGGATAAGGTCAGCTATTTAATAGCCGCGGCGTCAATCGTAGCAAAGGTGGAGAGGGATTCGTTTATGATCAAAATGGATGAGCTTTATCCACAATATGGATTTAGCCGAAACAAAGGATACGGGACAAAAGAACATATGGACGCCCTAATCAAATACGGTCCCTGTCCAATACACCGCAAAAGCTTTATTAAGAAAATTATAGGTGACGTGTGATATGAGCCGGTCATCATTAGGAAGGTTCGGAGAAGAAATCGCATTTAAATATCTGTTGAAAAAGGGGTTTGTGCCAAAACAGAGGAATTTTCGCGCCGGCCGCTATGAAATTGATCTCATTATGGAGGATGCGGGCGGATGCGTAGTATTCGTTGAGGTAAAAACCAGAAAAAGCGATAAATTCGGCCTGGGGAGGGAAGCGGTCGGCTGGAGAAAGCAGGCAAATATCATAGCGGCTGCTGAGAATTATATATATATAAATGGCTTATATGAACGAAAGGTTCGATTTGACGTGGTGGAAGTGGATCTGAGAAACAACAAAATAACTCACATCGCAGACGCTTTTGAGACATAATTTAAACAATTCCTTTGCTTAAAGGCAAATATATGCTATTATTACATATATTACGGACAGAATGGAAGTGATAACTTGCGCAAACATGTTGTAGTATTTCTTATCTTTGCTCTTCTGTCGGCGATATTGTTTACAGGTTGCGATACGCTCACAGTAGAAAACCCTGAGATAAAGAACGGGGGATTTGATACTGGGAACGCGAACCTTCCCAACGAATGGTACGCCGATGGCTGGAATACAACCGTGCAGGATTCAGCGGTTGACGTACAATCAGTCGATGGACGGGATTCATGCGCACATATTACCAATTTTATTGCCAATGACTACAGACTGTGCCAATCTGTTCGCGTTAATCCAAATGCGTATTACAGGATTTCCTGCGATGTAAAGACATCGAACGTATCAGGCGGAGCTGGCGCTAATATTTCCATTATCGACTCATCCGCGTCGTCAGCCGCAATAACCGGAACGACACAGTGGCAGCGCGTTGAACTTGTTGGAAAGACAGCGTCAGATCAGAAGGAATTGATTGTTGCGGTAAGATTGGGCGGATATGGTATGCTGTCCTTAGGTGAGGCATGGTTTGATAACTTTACGATTGAGGCGCTTGATAAGGCTCCGTCAGGGATAATAGCGGATTTTAAACCCATGGAAACAAAGACGGAGGAAAAAGAACCCGAAAAGGGCGTAGTACCCTATATGGGCGCTATGATACTAGCCGTTCTGCTGTCAGGCATACTATTCATCCTGACCTATAGGTTTATTATAACGCGCCCAACAAAAGGACTGGAAGTTAATAATACGAGCAAATCGGCCATTATAGCCATTCTCGGGTCGGCATTTGTCCTGAGAGTAATTTTGTCGCTGATATTTGTCGGGCATTCAACCGATATCGCATGCTTTACTTCATGGTCGGATACTCTGGCACGGGTCGGAATGGGCAGCTTCTATACCACGACGAGCTTTTGCGATTATCCTCCCGGATATATGTACATCCTGTGGATTGTGGGCAAGGTCGGCGGTTTGCTTGGCTTGTCAACCGGCTCGCCACTATATATAATTTTGCTTAAGCTCCCGTCAATACTGGCTGATCTTGCGCTTGCCTATATTGTGTACAGGCTTGCGGCTAAGAGGTTTTCAAGAAACGTTACAATAGCTCTTACTGCAATAACGGCCTTAAACCTGGCGTTTGCTTTCATAAGCGGCGGCTGGGGCCAGATTGACCAGCTTTTGGGGATTTCAGTGTTTGCCGCGGCGTACTTGTTTATGACGAACAGACGGGTGGCGGCAGGGGCCGTATACGGGCTGGCGATTTTGCTGAAGCCACAGGCCTTGATGGTTGGCCCTCTTTTTGCCGTAGCCTATGTAGTATATATAATTGACAGCGGCAAGGATTGGAAGCGCTCCCTTGCAAAAACCGCGCTGGCGGTAGTATCCGCGGTTGCGCTGATTTTTGCTGCAACGCTTCCTTTCAAGGGAAACCAGGACCTGTTTTGGTTTCTGGACAAGTATGTAAACACGGCTACCTCGTATGGATATGCCAGCGTAGAAGCGTTTAACCTGTTCTCCCTTTTCGGCGGCAACTGGGCTAAAATTGATAACACCTTCCTTTTGTTCTCATATGGTACATGGGGAACGATATTTATAGCCCTTTCATGCCTTTACAGCGCGTTTCTATATATTAAAGGGAGAAAGAGCAATCAGTATTGCCTTGTCCTATGCGCCGCTCTCCTGTTCGCGGCCCTGTTTACCACAGGACATTACATGCACGAGCGGTACCTTTTCCCAGCGCTGTCGCTGCTAATAATTGCTTTTGTAATGTATAACGATAAGCGGCTTTTGGTCGCGTTTGGATGGTTCAGCGCAGGGCTTCTTTTCAATGCGCTGGCCGCATTCGTTATTAT
Organism: uncultured Eubacteriales bacterium; assembly: GCA_900544965.1. Classification (GTDB taxonomy): domain Bacteria; phylum Bacillota; class Clostridia; order Christensenellales; family CAG-138; genus UMGS946. Next base: position 87,390 of record UQXE01000002.1, read on the forward strand.
TGATAACCAGCAGGCAAGAGGCCTTACCTATGATATCATGACCGGAGTTGGCTCCTTTATGAACGTCGCCACTTTTGCGTACTTTGCATACGTGTGCACGGACATCATGGTTAGAAAGAGGTTTAAGTCCGCAATATCCATAAAAAAGGATAAGGATAAAAAAAAAGTCAAAACGATAGAGGAAAACTTAAAAAACGAGGATGAAATAAACGAAACCAAGGTCCTTCCGGAGCCTACTGACAATAAACTGCGGCTGACAAAGCGGGACAAGCTGTTTTGTATAGGGCTAACGGCGGTATACGCGGTTGTTGCGTTATTGAACCTTGGTTCGCTGCAGGCGCCGGAAACCGAATGGAAAGCGGTGA
>UQXE01000003.1 GCA_900544965.1 uncultured Eubacteriales bacterium
GTATCAAAAGACCGGCGTACACGCCGCCGGCTTTTGATGGATTATACTTTTTGAGAATGTATCCAAGTTATCTGCTCTGATCTTTGATGGATTGTAAATTAGGGTAATGTTCCCAAGCCTATACTATACCCTGTGCATTTTTTGGAGTCCTTAGAACCTTTTTTGCAAAAAAGGTTCTAAGCCGCCGGAGGCGAAACCGCCTTTTAATTCATTGAGCTGGGTCGCTTCCGCCATATTCCCATTTTCCAACTCGGTAAATATCCTGATAAGCTCTACTTTTGCACTTTGCATTTTCCCATCTTACCTGTTTTTGGATCATTATATCATAGCTTTTTTATAGACCATAGATGAATAAGGCCCCGTACCAGGGGAGGAAGCTATGCCTATCCCCGATACGGAGCCTTATCTGCCTGGAAGCTTAGGCCTGTAAACTCATTCCACCGGAGCCTGCTCCGTTTTGCTGACTATGAACGCCTCATGCGTCTGCACAAATTTGATCAGCAGCTCTGCGCCGCCTATCTTACGCATACTGTCCTCAACTATGCTTCCGTCAACCAGAGTATAGGTTATATCAACGGTCCAAGCTTCGCTGTTAATATTCGGATTTGATCTGTAATTAGATACCCTGTTATGAAACTCCACCGCTTCAGAAGCCGAACTGCCGTCCATAAGGATTTCAATGCTTTCGTATGTCATTGTATCAATGGACAGGTTCCCGATCATAATTTCCGCGCTTTCAACCTCCTCGGGCTTGGGTATGCTGTTATTCCTGAGCGAGCACGACATTAGAAGCAGGCACGGAAGGAGCAATGCCACCAGCTTTGTTTTATAAGCTATCCTTGACCAGCGCATTTTAATTCGCCCCGCTTTCAGTTACTATAGCGGGAATCTCGTATGATAATAATTCGCCTGCGTCGGAATCATATATGTACGCCTGGAATACAAGCTGGCCGTCGTCATTATACGTAAGGAAGATATCCTCCAATTTGGCGGTAGGGCTTATTTGATCCGATACAGCGCTGTAATATTCTGATTCCGTGTCAAGCTGTATAGTTTTATCCTGAAGATCGTTATACCGCATGTGGTTCATAGCGGAGTATGCTCCGATACTCCCGTCAGAGGCCCTTACAAAGACATTGCATATATCATCAGTCATCTTATTGCCTACATAGAAACAATAGGAAACGACAAATACGCCCTCCTGCTCGCCTACCTCAATTCCCTTATACTTATAGGGATAACCGCTGAAACAACTGCTCATAAAGCTGTCGGCCGCTTCAGCCGCCTGCAGAGCGTTGATGCTAAACGGTATATCAATGGAACCGGACTCGTCCTCTTCCTCCACATAACCGCTTAGCTCATTTGTATCAAAGTATATTTCATCCTCCAAATAGGCGCACATTATATCAGTGCCGCTGATAAACATATATATATTGTCTTCATTGTCGTTATACAGGTCAACCGTACCATAGGCGTCGTGCCTGTCGGATAATTTCTTTTCCTTTAAATTCAGCGTTTCCGTATATTGAATGCTTCTAAGCGAATCCTTGAAGCTGATGGTTATGGATTCCCCAAGCTTCTCGTCCAGCACATAATAGCCAAAACCGTCCTCCGCGCTGTTTGATTGGATATCCTCTTTGTTTATCGCGCCGTCCGACGCAATAACAGCCATAGACGTTAAACATATTAATATTACCAATGGTATTAAAAAGAACCTTTTATTCATGGTTGGATCCTCCTTGAATTATCTGCTTAATATCTAATGTACAGACTTGCTGTAAATATATTGCTGCGCCAGCTGCTCACTTGATTTTTTTGTACAGTACGCGCACATTCATACAAAAGCGATGCAAAAGCTCTTTATTTCTACGATCTTACATTCCCATAATATAGTAATATGCTTTAATAGTCAACTGAAAGTTCGTCTTATGTAATATTGTGATCAGAATGTACTGTTCCCATGTTCTTATTTACGCCCTGCCTCCGCGCATCCTGCCCGTAAACGCCAATACGGCGGCCAGCATAACCATAATCGCATATACGATAACCCATATCAGTTCCGGCATTATGCCCGCGTAATCCCCGGCTAGCGCGCACCGCGCCGCATTTACCGCATGCGAAAACGGAAGCATATCCGCAATGGCCTTAAACGCGCCGCCCACCAGATTGAGGTCAAACCATGTGCCGGACAGCCACGCGCTTAGATTTGTAAGCAGGGCCCCGCATATCCCGCCCACCTGCTTATCGCTAAAAAGGCTCCCGCAAAGCAGGCCCAGGCCGATGAACAGGACCGCCGCTGGGATTGACGCCGCTATTGCCACAAGGATATTAAAGCTGAAGCCGAGTCCCAAAAGCAAAGCCGCGGCATAGCATACAGCCATCTGCGCCGCCGCCATGGGAAGCAGGGGCAAGGTATACCCGAGTATAAAGTCGGCCGCTGTCATGGGGGACGCAAACAGCCTGAGCATAAACGAACTCGTCCTGTCCCTGGCTATTACCATGCCGGAAAACAGCGATATGAAGGACAGCCCGAACACCGCCACCCCTGGCGACAGCTTTTCAATGGCAAACAGCTCGACTGGAATATTCGACTGAATCAAAGAGAGCAGCAACAGCAGCACAATGGGAAAGCCGATTCCAAAGGCCAGGTTCAGCCTGTCCCTCAGTATTTCCTTTGAGTTTCTTGAGGCAAACGACAGCATTTTCACGATACACGCCCCCTTTTTGTACAGAGTTCCACGAAGGCGTCCTCAAAACTATCCCTGCCGGCCGCCTTCATGAGTTCGTACGCAGTGCCTACAGCCGCCAGATTCCCATCGGACATTATTCCGATGCGGCTCGAAAGCGCTTCCGCTTCCTCAAGGTAGTGCGTGGTAAGCATTATGGTTGTTTTTCCTTTAAGGCTATCTATCACGCCCCACAGCTCCCGCCTTGCCAAAACGTCAAGGCCAAGCGTTGGTTCGTCGAGAAACAGCACCTCAGGCTCGGAAATCAGCGCCATCGCTATTGACAGCCGCCTCTGCCATCCGCCGGAAAGGATTTTAGCCCTGCTCCTGGCTATCCTTTCCAGTCCAAACCTGGCAATAGCGGCATCGGCCTTCTCTTTAGCCGCCCTCTTTGTATAGCCGTAAATGCCGCATATGAGGCGAAGGTTTTCCTCAGCCGTCAAATTGGGAGCTACCGCGGTTTCCTGCGGCGAGACGTTTATAATTGCTTTGACCTTGTTTGGCGAACGCACAATGCTGTTCCCCATCAGCGCGGCGTCGCCGCACGTAGGACGAATTAGGCATGAAAGCAGCTTTATCGTCGTGGTCTTACCCGCCCCGTTTATTCCCAGCAGCGAGAAGAGCTCCCCTCTTTCAACGGACAGGTTTAGGGAATTGACGGCGTTAACTCCCTTATATGCCTTAGTAAGGCCGTGGGTTTCTATCGCATTCATCCATCCTTACCCCTTTTAGACATTATCTCGTTGGCAAGGCTTAATAAGAACTCGCTCTTTAATATGGCGATTCCCTGATCCTCGTCGCCCAGAACGGCCAAGCTGTCGCCGGGCCGTATGTTAAATATATCCCTTGCTTTCTTAGGTATAACTATCTGACCCCTGTCGCCTACCGCTACGATTCCAAAAAAGTGTTTGCCCTTGGGCGGTATTGGAATCCCGCTCTTCTTCGCGTCAAACTTAACAAGATTGTCCAGGGTAACGCCATAAAACTCGGCGAGGGCAATGCTGTTTTCCAGGTCGGGCGTGGTGGCGCCGGTTTCCCATTTGGCCACCGCCTGCCGTGACACGCCTATCCTCTCGGCCACTTCCTCCTGGGAAAGGCCCCTTTCCCTTCGCAGATAGCTCAAGTTAGCGGATATCATCCTACTTTTCACACCCCTTATAACTTAATTATGCCATATTGTATCTATAATATCAGCCAACCGCACTTAACAAACGGACCTGATTGCCGTTATATTAGGTTGCAGGCATTAAATACATTATTGGACCGCCAATCCCACTTGATTCTTAGCGGAAACCAATTTCAGCAGAAGAAAAAAAGCGGGCGCAGCCCTCAGCCGGCCATAATCACGGCCTTCACGCCAGGGACGCTCCCGCGGGACGCATCCTTTGTGTCAGACACATCTTTCCTCAATTTGTTATGTCTAAGCGTTGTTATCCGTTTTCAACACCATTACCAGCTCGCCCTTAGCGTCCAGCTCTCCATTGAACTCAAAACCACGCCTCTTATACATTGAAATTGCCCTCGTATTGCTTTCATAAACGCTGAGATATATTTCATTGCAGCCATATTCCTCCACCAGCCTGTCTATCATTGCGTTTAAGGCCGCCGAGCCGATTCCATGCCCCTGAAAATTTTGGTCAACCATCAGCCTGTCAAGCCATACGCGGCCAAAGCTGCCCTCATCCGCAAAAAAACCATACATTGCAAAACCCGCCGGCATTCCGTCAGCCAGAATAACTACGGGGCGCCATGCAGGGTTCCTTTCCGCCTCGGACATACAGCATTCTATCGGCTCAATATTATTCTCCTGCCCAGGGGCCACGGCCATGCCCTCCAGAAGCCGCCTGTTGGCAGCGCCAATAGCCTCAATCCTCAGATCCATTAAACTCACCTCACCTATATTAGTACGCAATACCAATCCCACGTGGATTAAAAATAGCAGAGCCGGTCATAAGTATATTCCGGCCCTGCTCATTATATCAAAATATCAAATACAATCGGATTATCGCTTATGCCTTACTCAACGCTTAATAGTTTTCTGCCTTAAGCTCAAAATATGCCTTGGGGTGGGCGCACACCGGACATACCTCCGGAGCGTCGGTGCCTACGTGTATATGGCCGCAGTTGGCGCACTTCCATACAACTGCGTTGTCGCGCTTGAATACCATGCCGTTTTCAATGTTGGCGAGCAGCTTAAGGTACCTTTCCTCGTGCTCCTTCTCTATACGCGCAACGCCGTCAAACAGGAACGCAATGCTGTCAAATCCCTCTTCGCGCGCTTCCTTTGCAAAGGTGGCGTACATATCGGTCCACTCGTAGTTCTCACCCGCGGCGGCATCCTTCAGGTTCTCCATGGTTCCAGGCACCTGGCCGCCATGAAGCAGCTTGAACCATATCTTCGCGTGTTCCTTCTCGTTATTCGCCGTTTCCTCAAACAGATTGCCTATCTGGACATACCCCTCCTTTTTAGCCGCCGAAGCATAGTAGGTGTACTTGTTCCTCGCCTGGGATTCCCCGGCAAACGCCGCCATGAGGTTAGCCTCGGTTTTAGTTCCTTTAAGTTCTTTCATAATGTTTCTCCTTCCATATTGTCTTTTTTAATTAAGATCCTTTGAATTCATTCCGCTTCTCGGCGCACTCCCTGCACACCCCATAAAACAGTATGCTCGCGCCCGTTACACGGCAACCGCATGAGTCGCCGGCAGCCTTCCTTATGTCAGGAATTGAGCTTCGGTCTATATCGGTAATCCCTGCGCAACTGATACAGACCATGTGGTAATGCCCGTCGTTTACCGGATCAAACCTGTCGGCCTCTCCCGGGATGCTCAGCCTCATTATTTCGCCGCTCTCAGCCATGAGCCTTAGATTTCTATATACTGTCGCAAGGCTGAGCGACGGATTGGACGGCCTGAGATAAGCGTACAGCTCGTCGGCAGTGGGATGATAAAGCGCCGACTTCAGTGCCGACATTATTACGTCACGCTGTCTTGAATATATCGCCATACCATCTCCTTAATAATAATAACTATTATTAATCTTATTATAATCTTAATTATAGTATTGTCAAGCGCTTTAACAAAAAAAATACCAATTATTTTAAACTATTTTTTAAATGGAACTATCTGATCAATGCTTCTCAAAAAATACCTGCATGAGGTGCGGCGGGTAAAAGCGGCGAGCCTTTTCTTAGATGTCTTATTTCAATCCACGCACCCAATAAAAATACAGCCCCTTGCGCTTATTCCTGTATCAAATCCAGTACGCTTACTCCAAGCTCCCCAAGCATTCTGCCGAGCATATGAAGGGGGAGTCCGACCACCGTAAAATAGCTTCCTTCAATTCTTTCAACGAATATGCCGCCTATCCCCTGTATCCCATACGCCCCCGCCTTATCCATGGGCTCCCCCGTTTTAACGTATGACCTTATCTCACGCCCGCTCATGGGAGAAAAGGTTACGTTCGCCACGTCGTGGCATACAAGCTGCCTGTCGTCGGTTATTAAGCACAGGCCGGTATACACCTCATGGGTTCTTCCCTGAAGCAGGCTGAGGGTCTTAACAGCGCATTCGCCGTCCGATGGCTTTCCAAGCACCTTTCCGTCTATTACAACAACTGTGTCACATCCGATCACACAACAGTTCCGTCTGCCCTCCTTTACGGACGCAGCCTTGAGAAGCGCAAGCTTTTCAACCATTTCGCCCGGCGGGCAGGATCCTATATCCTCATCCGCATCGCTGGGGATTACAAAAAACCGAAGGCCCACCATCTCCATCAGCGCCTTGCGGCGGGGGGACGCGGACGCCAATATCAACTCCATAACCGTCTCCTTCCTGTGATTTTTTATATCATAGCATACATTTGACAAAATGGAAATCGCTTTCAGCCGGCAAGCGCTTAACTATTCCCCAATAAATTTCCAAGTTTTGTTATTCCATCCCATGGTGCGGACCGGATCAGAGGATATAACAAGTCAAAAAATATTATGCGTGCCACAGCTATTCTAAACGGTTCTATTTTAACCTTGAATCGTTTTTTGAAGCGGATAGCATGATTTGCTCTAACGCTGAGCTGGCCCTGGAACCAGCTTCTAATATTGCAGGATTCTCCTTTGCTCCAATAATATCCTTATTTACTGCTATTTATTTCAACGCAGGTAAATCCTTTCTCTGCACATAATAGAAGGGCGGACGCACGTCGTACGCTTCGCACGGCTTAGCGCGTCCGTGCATATCATACCGTATGGGCGCTTAACCGTCCATGAGGGAGTAAAACGGCATGAATATACTATCAATAGGCACTCAGGAATATGATGTCGATATAGAAAAGCTGTTGAAACGGCGCCTTAGGCAGGCTGGCTGGGAGCCCGACCTGGCCGTATCGTTTGGAGACGAGCAGGTCGTAAGCGCGGAGGTGGATTCATCCGAAGAGCTGTCCGCGTGGATAATGGCGATAGGCAGGCTTTTGCTTAAAGATATGGCGCATTTTGAAATGGCGCGGCTTATAAACGAGCTGCCGCTTACGCTTGCCCAAAAGCAGATGGCTTTGCCCGAGGCAATTCGAAGCGCCAGATCCTTTAACGCTGAATCGCGCATACTTCGTTCGCTGCGCGAACACTTCGATGAGCATGAGCATCTTAACCTTGAGGGCTTCATGCGCTTCAGGATGAAGGATGTGCTCGAGGGGTTTTCCCTGTGCGTGGATCGGGCCGCCGAGGAAATATTGTTAAGATCAGAGTATCTTGAGCTGATGAGCGTGTTAAGCGCCTATGTGAGGATGCGTCCTCCGTGTATAAGGGAGATAAGCATAATACTGCATCCTGACGGAAGCTGTACGCTTACGGATGACAGCGATTCGCGGATTGACTGCGAGTCCTGCAGCGACGACAGCGTTATGAATGTGCTGATCGGATTATCACCCGAACGCATAACGGTATACAATCTGACGGGAAGGGATGATTCGCTGCTCAGCGAAGCCCTTAAAAGGGTATTCAAAGACAGGGTAAAGTTTTTCAGTTAGCGCGGCTATCTAGGCGCCGCCTAAGCGGAATTACGACGGGGCGCACAAGAACAACTATGGGTGCAAACAGTTTATAAGGCTAATGCGCCATGATGGAAAACGGCATTATAATTAAAACGGACTGACGGCAAATCAGTCCGTTGTTAAACAGCATAACCCTCTATACGTTGAGTTCCTCGCCTACGATATACAGCGGCCTGCCCTTGAGCTCGTCATACATGCGGTTCATATAAGCTCCCTGAACGCCCATAAACATCATGGTGATGCCGTTAAGAAGCACCAGGCCGTCAACAGCCCACAGCCATGCCGGCACTCCCACGGTGCACGCAAGCACTATCAGCGCGATAAGCCCCATACCTGAGAGCATGCACACCGCCACGCCCGCCTTGCCGGCTATAGCGAGCGGCTTGTTTGAAAAACCCGTTATGCCGTCCATGGCAAGCTTAAGCATCTTCTTCATGGTGTACTTGGTCTTACCAGCATAGCGCTCATGCCTTACGTATTCCACAGGTACGGTTTCATAACCCATCCACGCGCTCATTCCGCGCAGAAATCTGTTGTGTTCGCGCATATTTAGAAATACTTCCGCTACTTTTTTGTCAATAAGCCTGAAATCCCCGGTATCCAACGGTATCGGATAAGCGCTCATGGACCTTAACAGCCTGTAATAGCAAAAGGCCGTAAACTTTTTAAATATGGTCTCGCCCTGACGCTTCGCTCGCTTGCCATAGGCTATGTCGGCCCCGTTCTCCCAGGCCTTAACAAGCTCTGGAATTACCTCGGGGGGATCCTGCAGATCCGCGTCTATTATGATAAGCGCGTCGCCCCTGGCTATATCCATTCCCGCGGTCACCGCAAGCTGATGGCCGAAATTGCGCGAGAACGAGCGGACCTTTACCTGCGGGTTCGCCTTGGCGATCTTTCTTAGCTGCTTCATCGTATCGTCGCGGCTTCCATCGTTTACATATATTATCTCATAAGGATAGCCCATCCCCTTCATCACGGCGTCCATCCGCTCAAAGGATACGCCGACGACCTCCTGCTCGTTGAACACGGGTACTATGAGCGATAAAAACTTTTCGGGCATTTTATTTGCCTCCTGTGCTTTAATAGGAACTGCTTCCAGCTATATTATAACTCTTTAACCCCGGTTGGACAATCCATGAATGGCCAAAACCCATATTTTATGGCAAATAACAGCATATTTGTTGCAAAACACGAAGTTGGATGTATAATTTACTTAGGCTGCGTTTACATTAAAATATCAAAGTGTAGGAGGTATCACAGATGGCGCTTGTAACCAGCACGGAAATGTTCAAGAAGGCCTATGACGGCGGCTATGCCATAGGCGCGTTCAACGTAAACAATATGGAGATAATACAGGGCATTACAGAGGCTGCCAAGGAGGAAAATGCTCCGCTTATTCTTCAAGTATCATCTGGAGCGAGAAAGTACGCCAACCACACCTATCTGATGAAGCTGATTGAGGCCGCGGTGATCGAAACAGACCTTCCCATATGCGTTCACCTGGATCACGGCGATACGTTTGAACTGTGCAAAAGCTGCATAGACGGCGGGTTTACCTCGGTTATGATCGACGGTTCACACCTGCCCTTTGACGAGAACATCGCTTTGACAAAACGCGTAGTAGAATACGCCCACGACAGGGGTGTCGTCGTTGAGGGAGAGCTTGGCAGGCTTGCCGGAATTGAGGATGCGGTTGACGTTTCCGACAAGGACGCCTCTTACACCGATCCGGACCAGGTTCAGGAGTTCGTAAACCGTACCGGCGTGGACAGCCTGGCAATAGCCATCGGCACAAGCCACGGCGCCTATAAGTTCAAGCCAGGCACCACTCCCCGCCTCCGCTTTGACATACTTGAGGAGGTGTCCAGGCGGCTTCCCGGCTTCCCCATAGTGCTTCACGGCGCAAGCTCGGTTGTGCCCGAATTCGTGGAGATGATAAACAAATACGGCGGCAATATGCCCGACGCCATCGGGGTTCCAGAGCCAATGCTCAGGCAGGCGGCGTCAATGGCGGTGTGCAAGATAAATATAGACAGCGATCTAAGGCTTGCTATGACGGGAACCATACGCAAGTATTTTGCTGAAAACCCCTCCCACTTCGACCCGCGCCAGTATCTCAAACCGGCGCGCGCGGCCATAAAGGAAATGGTCAGGCACAAGCTCGTAAATGTGCTCGGATGCAACGGCAAAGCATAAAAAGCTTTTGAAAGGAACGGTATTATGGAGGAATTTGGCGGTATAATCACACTTATCGATCAGGATGGAAACGAGTGTGAATTTGAGCTTCTGGACAGGGTTGAATATCTGGATGCTGAATATGTCGTTTTGCTGCCCGTTGAGGAAGGCTCCGATGGGTCGGAGGTGGTAATACTGCTCGCGGATAAGGGCGATGCGGGTTCCAGCTATCGCGGAATTGACGACTCAGCTACGCTGAACGCTGTGTTTGATATATTTTTAAGACGGCAGGATGAGCTTGACAGCGAATAAGTTTCTATGTCAAACAGGCTATGATACCGTATAAGCATCATAAGTTAAACGGGCCCCAAGCTACAGCCGCGGGCCTGTTTCTTCAAGTTATAGCGGATAATGGCATAATCTCATTGACTCTATCTGGGACGTTTAGGGGCTGCGCCCTTTATACAGCGCGTTTTTTAATATACGAGTTTCACGCATGCGGGTATGTACGCGTAAAGCTTACTTTATGCCCATCTTAGCCATAAACCTTTCAGTGCTCATCTTTCCCGTACGGTTAAAGCGCCCAAGCTTATACAGGCTTTCGGGGCCTGTAATAAAGTTGATGCGTTCCTCGCATATGAGCGTGGCCTTAAAGCCCAGCTCCTTTAAAAGCTCCTCGCTGTCATCGGTGTACAGCCCATAGGGGTATACAAAGGTCTGCGGGGTAATCCCTGCCTTTACCCTAAGCTGTTCCTGCATCTTCATAACGTCGAAGGTAAGCGCGCTGCGGTACTCCTCCTCGTCTTCTCCCTTTCTGCGCTTCACGCCGTTACGCTTTCCCTGCTTATGCATATAATAGGAATGGTTCAGTATTTCAACATGGCCGGACTCCTCAAGCTCTTTGAGCAATCCCCAGGTTAAATGCGAATAATTCGCGTTCATATCCATATTGTCAGTAAAGGTATCGGTAAATTCGCCCACGGCGGCTATGGACGCCTTTATACCTAATTCCTCAAGAATAGGTAGCACATACGTGTAGTTGTTATAATACCCGTCGTCGAAGGTTATTACCACGGGCTTGGCAGGCAGCGGAGCGCCCCCCATGGCGTAGTCTATGATATCCCTCGTAAACACGGTTTCATAACCCCGTTCCATTAGATAGATCATATCATCTCTAAACGTCTCGGGAGTAACGGTATACGTATTTATCTTTTCCGAATCCTTCAAAACCCTGTGGTACATCAATATGGGAACCTCAATGCCCTCTGCGGGTGAAGCGTCCGCCGGCATGTTATCAGCGGGCAGCGAAAATATGACTGCCAATCCCATTACCAATATAACATACGAAAGCGTAACCGCGATCTTCCCAACTAAGCGCTTGTCAATTACCGCCTTCACTGTTTATCACCTCGTCGCCGCGAAGCCTGAATCCATATTTGCGCTTATAGTCTCCGGTTTCCTCATCCTTTACTACCTCGCTCTTGTTTTTTTGCAGCACCTCAACCAGATGATATACGTCAATCCATATTTGATTGCTGCCCTCCTTCTGTATCTCCTCAAATATAAGCTGGAGTCCCAGGTGAAGATGCGGGCGCTTGAGCTGGTTTACGTTTTCGGTGTTGCTGTAGCCCGTTAACCCCATGTATCCTATAACGTCCCCAGCCATCACCACATCGCCCTCCTTTAGGGTCTTCACATAGGGATGGTCCTTCTGCATATGAGCATAGTAATAGTAACGGAGGTTATCAAAGCTACGTATACCTATGCGCCAGCCACCGAATCTGTTCCACCCAAGCTCCTCTATATACCCGCTTTCTATTGCTACAATGGGCATGCCGACATAGCCCATCAGGTCGTTTCCCTGGTGCTTTCGCTTATATCCATAGGTTCGCTCATTGCCAAAATCCTTATAGTGCGAAAACCCGTAGCCCTTTGCAATCGGAGAAAATACCGTAAGGCCATATCCATCCTCCCAGCGCTTGCCAGAAGGGGATGCCTCGTCCTCCACCTCAATGCTGTACTCGCCCAAAAAGCCGTTAAGCACCGCCCCATAAGCGGTTATATAATAATCATAATATTTTAATCCATCGGCAATATCCTTCATCAGCTCGCCTGCGTTAAGCCGCTCCACAAGCTTATCCATTTCAGCGGCAGCGCCCTTACCTGAAAAGTCGCCCCCGCATTTTGCCGCGGTATAGGCAAGAAGCTCTATAAAGTTCAGATGAACCTGAGAGCCATATGACTCTGTATCATACTTGATAGCACGGTTTAATATCTCGGCAGTGGGATTGAAATCAACCCATTTTATATAGCTTCGCTCCTCCGGCTCATTGCTGAACACGGCCGCCACGTCATTGTTTTCAATAGCAAGAACAAGCGCCGCTAATACAAGAATCGCCGCTGCGGATGCGTAGACGATAAGTTTTTTCTTGTCCTGTTTTAAACGCTCCATCGTTTCCTCCGGGGATAACATAATATATCCGCAAAGCGCGTATTGGCAAGCCTGGACTTATTTATAATAAATTCCAAGGCTTATACTACATAAAGGATATGACGAATGAATGGATTGCAGAAGGCTCAACGGCATTAATTTGCGGTTTGACCGCAATAATAGGCGTAGTTTTTAAATATTTAATCCGTCAACCAACATATGCAATGCCTCCGTTTATCGCCATAGGCCTTTCGTGATGCCTTGATCAGCGCATCGCGAGCTTAACCCGCAAAAGTCAGCCTTCGATAGCAAGCAACTATCAGACTGGATTTCACTCTCAAGGTATCAAAAGGCCGGCGCACATGCCGCCGGCTTTTGATGGATTATAGTTTTTGGGGGATGTATCCAAGTTATCCTCGCTGATCTTTGATGGATTGTAAAATTAGGGTAATGTTCCCAGGCCTATACTATCCCCTGTACATTTTTTAGAGTTCTTAGAACCTTTTTTGCAAAAAAGGTTCTAAGCCGCCGGAGGCAATATGGACAAAGAACTAAAGCCATAGCTTTTACCCTTTACAATCCCTGGGTTTTTTGACAGCATGAGCGCTCAAGCCGTTATAGTGGCCGGAGCGCTCCGCTTTGATCCAATCCTTATGGATTAATACATTCCAGGCGCTCCGCCCATCGGCGCCGGAGGTTCCGGAGCCGGGATGTCGCACACAAGGCTTTCGGTCGTAAGCGCCATCGCCGCTATGGAAGCCGCGTTTTGCAAAGCGCTTCTCGCCACCTTGGTCGGGTCGATGATGCCCTTTTCAGTCATCATTCCATAATCGTCCTTGGCCGCGTCAAAGCCATAGCCGGGTTTGTTGGCAGAACGGATGTTAGATACGATTACGGAACCTTCCAGTCCCGCGTTATAGGCTATCTGCCTTACCGGCTCTTCCATTGCGCGAAGCACGATCTCTATACCCGTGCGCTTATCGCCGGCTGCGTCCAGCGCAATCCTGCGGATGCTGTCGCACACGTTGAGCAACGCCACTCCGCCGCCTGGGACGATGCCCTCTTCTACTGCTGCACGCGTAGCGGCAAGGGCGTCTTCGATGCGCATCTTGGCTTCCTTCATCTCCACCTCGGTGGCCGCGCCCACAGCGATTACGGCTACGCCGCCAGCCAGCTTGGCCAGGCGCTCCTGGAGCTTTTCGCGGTCATATTCGGATGTGGATTCGGCGATCTGGCTGCGGATTGAATTGATGCGCGCCTTGATCTCGGCCGGCTCCCCGCTTCCCTCTACGATCGTTGTATTGTCCTTATCAACCTTTACCTGGCGCGCTGAACCCAGCTGCTCCAGCGTAGCGTCACGAAGCTCCATTCCAAGCTCGCTTGAAATTACTTCGCCGCCTGTAAGGGTGGCTATATCCTTGAGCATTTCCTTGCGCCTGTCTCCAAAGCCCGGAGCCTTTACAGCCACAACCTGAAGCATCCCGCGCAGTTTATTTACCACAAGGGTTGCAAGGGCTTCACCCTCTACGTCCTCGGCGATTATAAGCAGTTTGCGCTGCTGCTGGGCGACGGGCTCCAGTATCGGGAGTATTTCCTGGATGCTTGAAATCTTTTTATCCGTGATAAGGATCAGCGGATTGTCAAGGATGGCTTCCATCTTATCCGGATCCGTCACCATATACGATGAAGCATAGCCGCGATCGAACTGCATGCCCTCTACGATTGAAAGGGTGGTTTCTATGGTTTTGCTCTCCTCAACGGTGATTACGCCGTCGTTACCCACCTTCTCCATTGCGTCCGAGATAAGGGAACCTATACGTTCGTCGCCCGCGGATATAGCGGCTACCTGAGCTATGGACTGCTTGTTCTCAACGGGCTTGCTTATCTCTTTAAGTTCCTTTACAGCCTCCTCAACAGCGTACTCAATGCCGCGCTTTATGCCCATCGGGTTAGCGCCGGCCGCCACGTTCCTAAGGCCCTCGCGTACTATCGCCTGAGCCAAAAGCGTAGCGGTGGTGGTTCCGTCGCCTGCTACGTCGTTTGTCTTTGTCGCTACTTCCTTTACAAGCTGCGCGCCCATGTTTTCAAATGGATCTTCGAGTTCAATATCCTTAGCTATAGTAACGCCGTCGTTTGTGATCATGGGAGAACCAAATTTTTTGTCCAAAACAACGTTCCTGCCCTTTGGACCAAGTGTGATCTTTACGGTGTTGGCAAGGGTGTTTATGCCTGCCTCAAGGGCTTTGCGGGCGTCTTCGCCGAATTTGATCTGTTTTGCCATTTTTGATTCCTCCTCACTCTACTATTGCCAGAATATCGTTCTGGCGTACAACAATGTACTCTACGCCGTCGAGCTTAACTTCCGTTCCGGCATACTTTGAATAGATAACCCTGTCTCCCACGCTGACATGCATGGTAACTTCCTTGCCGTCTACGTTGCCGCCGGGGCCTACGGCGATAACTTCGGCCATCTGGGGCTTTTCCTTAGCCGTTCCTGTAAGTATTATTCCGCCTTTGCTGGTTTCCTCAACCTCAAGGCTCTTGATTACGACGCGGTCTGCCAATGGTTTTAGCGTCATGGTTTATTCCTCCTTTTGGTGGTATTATCCTCACAATGTTAGCACTCGTCTTTTTTGAGTGCTAACAGGGATATCATAGTTTATGATCGTCCTCATGGCAAGGCGGGTTAACCGCATTCATTTTGAATTATAACCAATTTAAGAAGAATAATCCATTTTAGATAACTTTTACTCAAAATTGCTTGAGTTTTCTTACTATTTTTAATGATGATTTTACACAGACGGGCATAAATGCTATAATTGTGGCTGGAGGTGGTACTCAATGTGGACTAAATGGGACTCACGGTTTATGGAAATGGCGAGAACCATTGCGGGGTGGTCAAGCTGCTATAGGGAGGGGCGCAAAATAGGCGCTGTAATAGTAAAAAATAAGAGAATACTAACAACAGGATACAATGGCGCTCCTTCAGGCGTAGCCAGTTGCGTTGAACGCTGTGAATGCATGCGCGACAGGTTGGGAATACCCTCCGGCACCCAGCATGAATTATGCTATGGAATACACGCTGAACAAAACGCCATAATCCAGGCGGCAAAGCTCGGAGTAAGCATCGAAGCGGCTACCCTGTACTGTACTCACCAGCCGTGCGTGATCTGCGCCAAAATGATAGTGAACGCGGGAATAGCGCAGGTTATATATGGAGAGGGCTATCCCGACGAGTTTTCCTTAGAAATATTCAGGTTGGCCGGAATTCCCATAAGAAAGTATGAATAAAATTAAAGAATGCCCGTGGTCTTGACCATTCGCGCATGTTATCCCAGCCGGTGTTTTTTACCGCATAAAATAAAGTTGGAGAGTCTAAAACGAATCTATGGCCGATAAACTGCCTGATTATGATATAGCCATCATGGGTTTGGGGCCTGCCGGAGCAACGCTGGCCAGGCTTTTAAGCCAAAACTTTAGGGTTATAGCGCTTGATAAAAAGCGTGCGGACGCCGGAAGCGGTTTTAAAAAGCCGTGCGGGGGTCTTTTATCCAGGGACGCGCAAAAGGCGCTGGCGCGCTTCGATCTTACGCTGCCAAAGGACGTGCTGGTTGATCCGCAAATATTCGCCGTAAAGACCATAGACCTGCGTTCAAGGCTGGTTCGGCACTATCAGCGCTTTTACATAAATCTGGATAGGGATAAGTTTGACAGGTGGCTTACCGGCATGATTCCCGACAGGGTTAAAATACTGGCGGATTGCCGCTGTACATCGGTAAAGCGAACCGGCCGCGGCTTTTTGATCCGATATGATGAAGCCGGTATGGAGGGCTGCCTGACGGCGAAATATGTCGTTGGCGCTGATGGGGCCAATTCGCTGCTAAGAAGGTCTCTTTATCCTAATTCGAGAATACGCCACTATATTTCGATCCAGCAATGGTTTAAAGAAACGCACAGCAGCCCGTTCTATTCCTGTATATTCGATCCCGATACAAGCGACTGCTGTTCATGGTCCATTTCCAAGGACAATGTATTTATATTCGGCGGGGCATTTCCTCCGGACGACCCCCGGGGCCGCTTTGAGGCCCAAAAGAGCAAGCTGAAACGGGAGTTTGGTTTCCGCTTTGGGGAGCCGATAAGGACGGAGGCGTGCGTTGTGCTCAGGCCCTCGCTTACGGACAGGTTCTGCTGCGGGGGCGGAGGAGCGTTTTTAATCGGAGAGGCGGCGGGCTTTATCAGCCCGAGTTCCCTGGAGGGCGTCAGCTTCGCCATAAACAGCGCCCACCTGCTGGCGGATGTTTTAAACTCGGGGCATAGATCGCCAAACCTCGCGTATAGGTCAAAGACACTGCCAATTCGGATGAAGCTAAGGCTCAAGGCGCTGAAGCTGCCGTTTATGTATTGGCCCGCGGTGCGCAAGCTCATCATGGAGAGCGGGCTCAAGGCTATAAGGGTAACCGGAAGCGGCGGGCAATAGAATAGACTTTATTTAAAATAAGTATATTGATAGAGAGGTTGGGGATAGATCATGGTAGATATTACAAAGCTTCAAAACAGCGTATTTCAAAACAAGCTCAGCAAAGGCTTTAACACTACAGATATCAACACTGAATTCTGCCTGCTGTACGGCGAGGTGGCGGAAGCCTTTGAAGCATATAAAAATGGTGAGGACGGCATAGGCGAAGAGCTTGCGGACATAGCTATCTATCTTATGGGTTTATCCCAAATGCTCGGCATAAATCTTGAGGAAGAGATACTAAAAAAGATAGCTAAAAATGAAAACCGGCGCTATGAGGTTATAAACGGGGTGCTTAAACGGATCTGTGATTGATAGGGCCGTTATGTGTTTTCATGAGTGATCCTGGCCCCATCCCAGCGTTCAGCAATAGCCGCCCGCTTTGGTTGGACCCTTGGGCGCGTTAACCCACCCTGAAAGACTTATCAAAGGGCGCCTGCCGCGCCCTTTGATAAGTCTTTGGATATCCCCGAAGGATGCCTATGGGGATTTATTATGTGCGACCCTAAAGCGCCGGTAAAAGCTTAATAAACCGATATGGCTTTAATCACGCTTATCTATCGACTTACTCAAAGTCCTCGGGGTCAGGATCGTAAAACGGATTTTCAGCGCTGCCGTCGTCCACGCCCGATTCTGTCCGCGGCTTTGCAGGGGTTTTCGCCGCCCTTTGTTCTTCGTCGCCGTCATGGCCTGGATTTGCCTTTTCTTTGTTCCTGGCTTCGTCGCTGTAGCGCGACGGCACGGGCTGGAACCGCTTTTCCGGGTCGGTGTGCTTGTAAGTAAGCGCCGGTATGGCTATCAATGGAGCGATAATAACAGCGCCCAGCACAAATCTGAGCCACACCATATCCTCAAATATCCCCAAAAGCTCCAATGCGCTTACTCCCAGAAGCATCGCAGCGTCAATAAACAGCAAAATCCGCACCTGCTTTACATGCAGCTTAACCTTATCCTCATAAATCCGCTCCAGCGAGTATATTTTCCCCTTGCCCTTTATAGCCAGATACAGCAGATAAACGGCAACCAAGATAAATAGCACAACGCCCATTTTTACGCCTCCTTCTTCTGTAAAACTAGTGAAAACCCTTAATCGCCGACTTGACGTCTTAAGTTCACGCAAGCGGCTTTAACTTTGCACCCTGCGGCGAGTCCTCAACAGCAAAGCCCATGGCTTTAAGCTCGTCGCGTATCGCGTCCGCCCTAGCCCAATCCCTTGCGCGCCTCGCGGCGGCGCGCTCGTTGAGCAGGTTGAGCGCGGCCTCCGGAAACTCGGCCCGCGTTTTTGTCTCTATCCCCAATACGCCCGCAAGCTCATCAAACAGCTCTTGCGCCCTTTTAACGGCCCCTGCGCTCCTAGGCTCGGTTACAAAGGTGTTGCAGGCCCGTATCAGCTCAAACAGCGTTCCGATCGCGTCGGCTGTATTGAGATCGTCGTCCATGGCCCTGATAAACGCCTCGCTAAAGACATTCAGCGAATCAATAAAGGCGCCTTCGGCTTTCGTGTCCGGCGCATCCGAAACGCGCGCCTCGGCCAGCCGCTCCCTTGCCGTGCGTATTCTCGCGCAAGCGGTCTCGGCCTGTTCCATAAGCTCGCGTGAGAAGTTAATCGGGCTTCTGTAATGAGCCGAAAGCATAAACAGCCTCAATGCGTCCGGTTCGAATTCGGATACTATGTCGCGAACAGTCCTGAAGTTGCCAAGGCTCTTCGACATCTTTTGATTATTGACGTTTATATAGCCGTTATGCATCCAGTAACGCGCAAACGGCCTTCCGGTAGCGGCTTCGCTTTGGGCTATTTCGTTTTCGTGATGCGGAAACATAAGGTCCTGTCCGCCCGCGTGTATGTCAAAGGTCTCCCCTAAAAGCCGCATGCTCATCGCCGAGCATTCTATGTGCCAGCCAGGCCGCCCTTCGCCCCACGGCGCCTCCCAATACGGCTCCCCAGGCTTGCGCCCCTTCCACAGGGCAAAGTCCAGCGGGTCGCGCTTTTGCTCGGAGGGGTCTATGCGCGCGCCGCTCTCAAGCGACTCTATCGACTGGCCGGTCAGCCTCCCATATGAGGGATAGCTGCGGACAGAAAAGTATACGTCGCCGTTATCAGCCGCATAGGCATAGCCCATATCGATTAAGCGCTGTATCAGGCCGATGATATCGCCTATATGCTCCGTGGCATGCGGGCTGAATGTGGCGTCGCTCACGTGAAGGGCCCTCGCGTCCGTATAATATTCCGCTATATATCTGTCCGCCACAGCTTGAACCGAGCAGCCCTCCTCGGCGGCCCTGCGTATCAGTTTATCGTCTATATCCGTAAAGTTCTGAACGAAGGTCACCTTATATCCCCTGTACTCAAGATACCTCCTCAAAGTATCAAATACAATCAGCGGTCTGGCGTTTCCAACGTGTATGAAATTGTAAACCGTCGGCCCGCATACATACATGCTGATCTCACCCTGCTTTATGGGGGTCAGTTCCTCTTTTCTGCGCGTCATGGTGTTGTATATAAGCACAATATTCCTCCCTTAAGCATATGATCTTGCATTTAGCCTTGCATTATAATATCATAGTTCCATCAAACTTGATAACGTTTTATTTTAAGGGAAAACGGCGGCTTAACAAATAATTTTTTATTCGTGGTATTCGACATTGTTTTCAATGATGATCTGTTAAAATTAAGGTCCATTGTATTGATTAAAGTTATATATTATGATATTGTTTATATATACTTTATAGTAATAGGAGGTAATAACTATGCAAGTTCAAATGCGACGATTGTTTCTAATGGTACTGTGATAATGTTTCTATTCACAATGCCATATGTTCTTGCCGAAGATGGAAACGCCGCGCGTTCGGTTTATCTGAACTGCTGGTGGAGCGACGTAAACGAAGTCTTTTATCACCAAAGTCAACCGGTAATGTGCTACAAATCCGCGGTAAGCGACAGCCTTCTCACAGCCGAAAGGATCAAGAACTATTGCAGGGCCGGTTTTATCCAATGGGGCAGCGCCACAGGATTTAGTATTGCTGAAACCACAAGTCCGACCTCGGCCGATATACTGATTGACGGGGTATCCAGGGCAACGGCTATCGGACGTGGCGTTTCTCTTTACGCATATGCCGCGGTTCTTCCCGCCAATACAACATACGTAGATATAGGCGTATATAACGGAAAAAACTATACCATAAGAAAGTTCGCGGCCAGGGTTAATGTGCTTTTTATTGAAAACTCCATGAACAGCGAATCGGAATGGCGGAAGGTGGCCGTACACGAAATAGGGCATGCTTTGGGCTATACAGGCCACTTTAACGGCGGATACGTGATGACGCAATATTTTGAAGATATCCAATCCCGGCCCAGCACAAAGGAATTCAACCATCTCGGCCAGATCTATGACAGATTTTAGTGAAATTGAATATTAATATAATAAGTTAGGAGGCAACCATAATGAACTCAAAGGTTATTTTCAAAACATGTTGCATGCTTATCGCCATTCTCTTATTGGCTATGAGCATATTTGGATGCACGGCCAGTCCTTCGAATTCCCCTGAAGAGGACGGCGGACAGACGAGCCAGGGTTCCGCAGTATACGGGGATAAGCAGAAAAGCCTTGACGACCTTGTCAAAAACGCGGATCTTATCGTTTATGGCGTAGCGGGAAAGGTAATATTGGAACAGGAAGCTGGAGATACGATTGAGTTTCGTGTTGAAAAATGTATAAAAGGCTTGGACGGGGACACGATCAGGACGGCTAACCCCAAAACCAATATAATTAACATAATGCAGATGTATTCAGTTCCGACCAGGTTTGAGGAAGGTCAACGTTACGTTCTAGCCTTAGCCACTATTGACAGCGTCCTTGACGAGGAAGCAGCAAAATTGGGCATAGTAAGGAACTGCGTCCTTGGCGCGGAAAGACAGGGTTTGTTTCAGGTAGACGATTCGGGCAGGGTAACATGGGACGAGAGTTTTGATTCAGAACTCAAAACCAAAAACCCAACCGTTGACGAGCTGCTATCCCAGTTTGAGGGTATGCTTGCGAAATAATCCCTTTTTAATCTTGCCGCGCTTCAGTCTTTGATTATCCGAACACAATTCCCATTTTAAATCCCAGCCGCCGAAGCTCGGTATGGCGCAGGGCAAACGCCTAACCTGCCGCGCAGAGCTGCGCTTTTTATTAAAGAGCCGGTCTTTGCGGACTTCTACTAATCGTTATAAGGACATTAAGGCATGATTTTACCGCAAAATCCATATGTTAACAAAAACTTTACACTTTGCCTTTTGTCTATTGCTAATGACATCGACAAGGTAAAAATGTAATTTTTGATAAAAATCGTGTCTTTTAACCGTCAGCTTCAAATTCCGGCTTTATTATCAGTATGATGCTGAAGCCTTGACCCGCATGGTTTTCTGGCTTTGGATCGCGATGTTTATTTCGTTTTAAATACTGTTTTAGCAAATATTAGATTATTTTATATATTGTTGTAGAAAGTGCCTAATTATAGTTGTTATTTATCTTGCAATAACCGGATCTATCCGCTATAATGATGCATGCGGTGGCGGATGCCGTAAAATACCAAATTGTACGGAGGTGGTTCTATAAGACCCGCGTAAAGATATAGAGTTCGTATATTCCAAAATCAGCAATAGCCAACCTGCACTTACGGAAGTAAGAATACTTTAAGTCAAATATAAAAACAATATTGATATCAAAAAATATCATTAACTACTTGGAGGTAAACAATGAAACTCAATCGTAAAACCAGAATAATCAGTCTTGTATTAGCTATGGCAGTACTGGTAGCTCTTTGCATCACCGGCTGCGCATGCGACGACGGCCCCAGCGCAAGCCCGTCGGCAAAGCCGGCTACGCCTACTCCGATTGCTACGCCTAAGGCCACCACGCCGGCGGCAACCCCGACGAAGGCTCCTGTAACGTCAGCAACGCCTGCAACATCAGCTACACCCGACGCTGATGCTTCGGCCACACCTGACACATCGGCCACTCCCGATGCTTCACCCACAGGCGGAGCTAACGACTAATAACACCCAACTGAGCATATAGGAGCCAGATATACGGCGATAATTATGACAGTTTGGCTGAGCTGATATTGATACATGGATCTTTCCATGTTTGGAATTTGTCTGTTGATCTTAACTTAATTCGGACGATTGCGGCGTTCTGCGCGTGAGGACGATATGGTTTCAAAGCCAGTATGCCGTTAACACCGCTTGATGGTATGCTCAACGGATAATATTGAAGTAAACCCGCCCATGGGATGAGGTTTAATCGGTCCTGATGGACTCTGCTAAGCTTTTTACATCCCAAAGGACGGACTATTCTCTAGTTTGGTACATTCCTATATGGTATAAATCAAATTTTGGTTTAGCTTCAATATCCATCCCCCGGACGCTCCGGGGGTTTTTATTTTATGGGTAAAAACCTTATAGAGCCTAAAAGGTATACAAGCGGCGTTTGATCTGATTTAATTTATTATGCTACCCTCAGTTGACGAGGGTAATGTTTTCTTATATCCCTTAAGTTACGAATTAACCAGATAATCCATATCATGAAATCATGGCGCCTTCTGTTCGTTGCGTACGCATCCGCCTTCAAGCCGAATCTGGCCTTGCTGGGTATGCTGAAAAGGCGCCCGCCTAACCCGTATTGGAGTCGAAACAGCCTAAATCATGAAGGAAAGTTATTCAATCGTGCGTTTACAGGCAAATTTTTCATTACTGTTTTATCATAAGCTCCGTCCATATTAAAAGGCGCGCATGACCAAAGCTATAATGCTCACCCCAAAACTGCGCTATGGCTTTCTTCATGATAGCTCATTTGCCTGCAGGATCATAGTAAAAAGGGGCGCAAGCGTGCGGCCCCTCATAAATATTTTCGTATCAAAATAATAATGCGTCCTTGCTCCTGTTCGGCCGCCCAGTATCAGGCGCACCTCTCAGATCCGCTGCCATTGAGCCACTCGGACTGAGCGTCCCACATCTCGCGGTAAAGGCCGTTATTCTGCATAAGCTCATCATGCGTCCCCAGCTCCGCCAGCTCCCCTGAATCCATTACGGCAATCCTGTCGGCTATGCGGCACGATCCCAGTCTGTGGGTAACTATTATGGCGGTATTCTCTTTGGCTATCTCAGCAAACTTTTTATACACCCTGGTCTCCTCCAGCGGATCGATCGCCGCGGTAGGCTCATCCAGCACGATAAGGTCATGGTTTCTGAACAGGCCCCGCGCAATCGCAATCCTCTGCCATTGGCCTCCCGATACATCCACGCCGTCAAATTCCTTTGAAAGCATCGTATCAAGGCCTTTTGGATAGCTTTCCCCCTGTATGTCAACGTCGCCCTGCTCCGCCGCTTTCTCAATCCCTTCCGCCTTTCTCAGGTCCGCTATATGTATATTTCGCTCAAGCGTCATCTTATATCTTCCAAAGTCCTGGAATACCGCGGAAGTATTTTTAAACATAGCGTTGGGGTCCGCTTCCCTGGAATCCACCCCGCCGATGCTTACAGCTCCTGACGTCGGCGTGTAAAGGCCCATCAGCAGCTTTACAAGCGTGGATTTCCCCGCTCCGTTTGTGCCTACGACCGCAAGCGTCTCTCCTGGGCGTATTGTCAGGCTGACGCCTCTTATGCTCTCCTTCTCACTGCCTGGATATGTAAACCTCACATCCTTCAGCTCAATCCCACGATCAACCTCGACCTTCTTATCGCCCTCCCTCTCCTGCATCTCCAGCAGCCTGATAAGGTTTACCGCGGCGCCCTTTTCCTGGAGGGCGGAACCCACGTTCTGCACGATCATCTCCTCCATCATGCCGAAAAGCCATCCTATGCTGGCAAATACCGCGGCGAACTGGCCGGCCGCAATGTCTCCTGATAGCAGCGCAGTGACCAGCAGGTAGAGCAGAAAGCCGTAGGCGATAAGGGTGAGCGCCTTCATCAACAGCTCAATTATGCCCGATTTGCGCTCGGCGCGCCATTTCTCCTTATTCAGCAGCCCTATGCTTTCCCTGTATAGCTTTCTATAAAAGGTGAATGCTCCTAACAGCCGTGTTTCCTTGAAAAATTGCCTGTCCCCAACACATTTTTCATAGTGCTCGACGCGCCTGCGCGAAGGGGCGGATTTTTCCTCCAGCTCGGAAAACGCTTTAACCTTGACTATCTGGCCAAGGAGCACGGGAATGAATACTATTATTGGCGCAATCCCCAGTATTGGCTTAAGCGTATACAGGTATGCGCCCATCAATATAAAATAGGGCAGATAGCCGAATACCACCAACAGCAACAGTACAACAAGGACCGAACCGTTCGTCGCGCCGACTTCAGCCTTATTTATCGCGTCCAGCATGGACGGATCCTCAAAGGCGGTCACCGGCAGCTTTTTCACCTTTTTATGGATGTGGGGCAGTATGGAGCTTTCACACCTTCTCCACAGGTCCGGCAGCCACAGGTTAACAGCCCCATTTAGTAACGGCGTTGCGAGAACAATGGCAAGCACGCCAAGGAACCACAGGATTGGCTCTGTGTAGCTGCCGCTTCCTACAGCCATTTCAACGGATGTAAACAAATTCGCCGTTAGAATTGTCTGTCCAACCATCAAAGCCATCATCAGCAGCGTTACAAGCATTATAGAAAACGTAACCTTCTTGTTTTCCTTAAAAAGGTATGGGGTAAAGCTTTTTATAACCTTGTATACCGATACGTTTTTTTGATCCGCGGCAGTTTTCATATATTACCTCCACAAACATTCATATGGATTGTTAAGTACGAAGAATCAGGCGCTTTCCGCATACCAGCTTCGCTGGCTTTCAAACATCTCTGCATAGAGACCGTCCTCCTCCATCAGCTTTTCATGGTCCCCGCTTTCGATAACGCGGCCGCCGTCAAGCACGTAAATGATGTCGGCAAGCTTGGTTGAGCCTAACCTGTGGCTTATAAACACCGTTGTGTTTCCGCGGCTTATATCCCTGAAGTTCTCATATACGTCGCGTTCCGCTATCGGATCAAGCGCGGCGGTAGGCTCGTCAAGGATTTTGATCTCGGATTGGCTTATAATGGCCCTTGCCATAGCGATTCGCTGCCACTCTCCGCCGGACACGTCTACCCCGTCCTCGTCAAGCTTTCCTATGTGAGCGTCAAAGCCTATCCGTTCCTTTAATTTTGAAAGTCCGGACAGCTCGACTGCCCGCTCTATATTCCCATTGTTCGTTCCGCCTATATTGCCAAGTTCAATGTTTTCACGCATGGTAAGCTGATATCTTGAAAAGTCCTGAAATACGCAGATAAACAGCGCTTTGAGCTGCGCAATGCTGTAGGTGCGCAGTTCTTTGCCGTTTATCAGTATCTCCCCTTCGTAATTTTGGTACATGCCTAAGAGCAGCTTTGTAATGGTGGTTTTCCCAGCCCCGTTCGCACCTACAAATGAATAATGTCTTCCCTTTTCCAGGGTAAACGACAGTCCGTTGAGCACGTTGGCGCCGCTTCCAGGATAGGCGAACGAGACGTTTTTGAACTCAAGGCGTTCAAACGCGGGAACGCTGCGGTCCGGCATAAGTTCAGCGCCCTCCTGCTCGGGCATGGCCATGAATTCCGTGAGATCCTTTGCGTACTTTGAGTTGAGGACCACGTCTGTCGTATTCTGGGCCAGCAGCCACCGCATGTCCCCCACCATATCGCTCATAGCTGTAAAAAGGCCCATGAACATACCAACGGTTATAAGCCCCTGAATGGTTGGAATGAGCAGCACCAGCGCGCAAACCGCCGATACCGCGGCCACTATTATCCCGCTAAGGTTCATACGGAAAAACCACTTCCGCTGCTCGTCAAACTCTATTTTGCGGGCCCGCTCGTACTCATCCCTACATTCCTTGCTTACCTCGCCGGTAAAGTCGAACACCGCGCGCTCCGCGGCATTATCGCGTTTTGCCAGCACGTCGTTAAGATATTTGTAGCGCCTCTGCTCCTTTGATACCAGCTTCTGGGCTTCATAGGTTTTGTTGCCGCCCTTCATGCTTGTGATGACAACGGGAACTATGGCGGCGATTATCAGCAGGCCGGCCCACCATACCTGAGCTATGATTAGGCTGATGACGCTTATAAAGCTCACGATCATGCACATGAATCTCAGGGTGTCCGCAAAGCCCATAAACACCCTGTCCTCAGGCGTCCTCTGGTTCTTGGGGGCTGTTACCCGCTCTACAAGGTCCCACTTCTCAGGATCCTCAATACAGGCATATTCAAGCCTTGCCCGCTTTTCAAGCATATCCGGGCGAAGCTTTGAACGCAAACCGTTTATTATGCGAACCTTGCAAAAATCAGTGAGCCGCTTGCCAAGAACGTTAAACGAGGTTATAAAAACTATCATTGCTATGGGCAAGACAATCTTATCCATGCCCGCCGAGCCGCCGGCTATGGATATGGCCGTATTTACGAATTGGGCTGTTACAAGCGCTGTGACGGCTGGTATGAAGGACTGAATTATAACCTTGATGATATAAAGCAGCGTTGGAACCGGCGTTGCCCTAAGCGGCAGCCATATGTAATCCAACAGCGTATACCTCCGGTGTTTAAGCATAAGGGCCTCCAAGGTTTTATTTTAGCGTTATTATACGTCACATAATATAGGCTGTCAACAAATATTTTAAATAGTCTTCCATATATCGAAAATTGTTTAAATAAGCTTTTATATGTCTAAAAACTGATATCGGTTCATATAAATCCCGTATGAAACCAAAGTTTAACCCGTATAATACTTTTATATCCTTTTCATGTAATGTTTTGCCGTATATCCTCCCTGAATGAGGAACTATACGTTAGCCAGATAGAGTCCTGCTAAAAAATCATGTGAACATACTTCAGCGTATTTATCGCCATCAAGGACAGAAACCTGTCATCCATCATTTTATAGCCTTGAAGACGTTAAATACCGCTTGGTTATGGTCTTTCGCAGCTGCGCAATGTCCTCCTGGTCACCTATCGCCCTCGTTCCCTCCTATCCCGTGAAAAAACCCTGTTTTGTCCATCTTTACTATTTTCCGCATGGAACAGCCGCGGAATTTTGCGTCGAACATGCAGACGCCGGCATAGTCGCACCAGTCGCAGGCGCTTTTGTTGTTGCCATAGCTGTAGGGAGCCGCATCCGCGTGGCCGTCCATGATATCCCGCAGCGTCTCTACGGCGCGGCGCTTTGAAAAATCGACTACAGCGCGCATGCCGCTTGAAGGAACCAATCCCCTGCCGGTGAGGACGCCGTCCTTATTCCGTCTCGCTTCAATGATTGAGGAAGCGCCTTCAAAATTATCGGTAAGCCCTATCACGTCAAGCTCGTTCACCGTTATGCCGCTGAGTCGAAACGCCTTTAGCAGCAGCTCCTCCAGTTTTTCCTCCGACTGTGCGTCCTCAAGCTTGGGTTCGGTTACAGGCATATAATACATTCCGGCGATATCAGCCGCGCAGCCTGCCGCCATTATGGCAGCCACATACAGCGGGAGCTGCAGCTTTAACCCTAAAAAGAGTTCCCCGTAGTCAAATGCCATGCCGCCGGTCTTATAATCAATCACGCGAATATACCGCCCGCCGTCCCTTGAGACGTCCATGCGGTCTATCTTGCCCGTTACCAGAAAAACCGTGCCGTCGTCAAGCCTTAGTTCCAAAGGCGGGTACGTCCCTCCCAATCCAAAGGTCACCTCGCTTTTCTCCGGTATGAACCCGCCGCGTTTCATCTGTTGTACAGCCGCCCAGGCGGTCGCTTTGACCGTGCGCATCATTACCGCGCATTCCGCCTCCGCCCTTGGCGACGAAACGAGCACGCCCCTGTTGTGAGAGGGTATCAGGACGTCAAATACCTCCGCGAGCAGGCTTTCAACATCCTCATACGTTAGAGCACTAGGATCAATGCCGCGGTCGATGACAAGCCGCATGAAACCATCAAGCGCTTCATGGTAGAAAACGCCCTTATCCGCCGAACGCTCCTTAAATTCCTCGCGCACATAGGCCCGCATTCCAAAGCGCATGAAGTGCCTGAAGGGGCATGAGTTGAACGTTTCAAACCTTGTGGCGCTTCCCTGCATTCCCGAGCCGTACAAAAGCCTTGCCATATCCCTGCCAAACGGCTCGACATGGGGTGAAAAGAAAAGCGCCTTTTCCATGCTGTCTACAGCGCTCCGGTATTCTGGGCTTGCCTTAAACCAGGCGTAAAGGCCTCCGCGGCTCTTTGAGCTTGAACCCGTATCCGCCAGGCGGCGCATTTCCTTGGCCAGCATAGCCAGGCCGGCCTGCGGATGGCTTGGGACCATCCCTCCGCCTACGTCCGTCTGCTCGTCAACAGTAAACAGTTCCCTAAGCCTGTCAATCGCCGAAGACGGTATGCCGCCGTTTACTCCGGCCGACGCGGTATAGGACAGCCACAGCCGGTTCTTCGCCTTGCTCAAGGCGCTATATATTCCAAATACGTTGCCCGACGCGCGTTCCGTGCTTGTTTCCCATGTAGGAAGGCCTGCCGAGCGCAGAAATACAAGCTCGGAGTCGTTTATAACGCCGTCTTCAGAGGGTTTTTTAGGGAACAGGCCCTCGCAACAGCCAACTACAAACAGCCTGCTGACCGCCGTGGCGCAGGTCCTGTCGACATCGCCCACGAGCACTTGGTCGGCGGTGGTGGGGATTACGCCCACCTTGTATGCTGAAAGCCCCTCTTCAAGCACCGCCATATAGCGCCTCGTGCTGACCCTTACGTCGCCCATGATAGCGTAGAGCTGGTCCAGCAGCTCTATTACCGCGTCCCAGGCCTGCGCGGTTTCCTCGGCAAGCTCAAGCTCCCCGTCCTCCCTCAGCGACCCGACTGCTGCGTTTAGCGATCCGTATACGTCCATTTCGCACATATACGAGTACAGCGCCCTCGTTTTCTCCATAGCACTGGCGGCGTCGGATAACGACCGGCGCAGCCTCAGCAGCGGGTCGATCAGCGATGAGCGCACACGCTCTATACCGGCCTTTACATCCGCGGCCTCAATGGGTTCAAACAGCCTCGTCCCCTTTAAACCGAATTTTAGAATATGGTTCTCAAACAGTTCGGCCGAATCCCTGTCGATGTTTAGAAGGCCGCACTTGAGCAGTTCCAAAACGTCGGGCTGTGAAAACCCGTTAACTATGCATTTTAAAGCGCTTAAAAGCAAAACTGAAATCGGATGCCTGTCAAGCGGCCTTTTCAGATCCATGAAAAACGGTATCCTATACCTGCGCATAGTCCTATTCAACAGCGGAGCGTATGTTTCCATATCGGAAACTATTACAGCCATGTCCCTGTAACGCGTACCCTCCTGCGCAGCCCGGACTATCGCGTTGCATACAGCCTCCGCTTCAGCGCGGAGTCCGGACGCGGTAAACACCGAAACGCAGCCTCCGCTACCCGAATACGGCGCGGGCGGCTGCGCGAAAAGCTCCCTCTCCATATGCGAAAGCTCGGCCGAATATCCCTCGGAACCGTTCCTTTCCATATTTACCATGCTGATTCTGCAGCCCTGCTCCTCTCCAATCTCACGAAGCCGCTGATACGAGGTCAACCCTGGTATAAAAAGGCCCCTATCCCTGCAGCTCCCGTTAAAATCAACGCAAACGGTTACCGTCATAGACGCCGCAACCTCCATAAGCCGCGCCAGCACGCGGTATTTTTGCTCGGTAAGGAACTCAAAGCCGTCCACAAACACATGGGCCCCGCAAAGACTGGACCGCCCCATCCTGTCTATGAGCGAGTTTACAATGTCCTCGCCATCCATATAGCGGGCCGCGAGATGGTCCTCCACGCACTCGTATAAAAGCGCTAAATCGCGGAGCTTGGCGCTTAGAGCGTCTGGCGCGCCGCTGTATTCCGCCGCAGACCTCAGCGCGTCCGGCGTGATAAGGAACCGCTTGAGCCTGGTAAACAACCTGTCGCATTCGGCGGTAAACCCCGGCTTTCCAGCAATGCGGCCATATACCTTAAGATCCGGTTTGCGCTCCTCCAGAGCCTTGCGGATCATCATCAGCTTTCCCTGGTGCGACAAGAACACGCGGTTGTCCCCGGTTTCTCGCAGCACCTTTGACGCCAGGGTTGTAAACGAAAAGACAACAGCGTCAAGCAAGCCGCTTTCAAGCGACTCGGCAAGACGCCGCTCGCTTTCAAATGTAAACTGCTCGGGTACAATCAGCACCGCGCGTTCACCTTTATCCAGCAGCCCGCGGATTCGGCTAAACAGCAGCGCCGTCTTGCGCGAACCAGCCCTGCCCGCGATAAATTCAAGGGAAATGGACATTTAAAAACCCTCCGTAAGAAGCTAATAAACGATTATACAGCTAGTAAGATCAAATCGTATTATAAAAATTTCTCCCTGTGAAGAACCGAGTATACCATCTCCCCGTTCAAACGCGCGCTTTCAAACAGTGTAATCGAATTCACCCGCATCGACGCGTTAAGCGGTTCATCCCTAAGCTCCGCTTCAACAAGATCGTCATGCGAAACGTTTCGCCCGAGAGTAATATGCGGAACATAACCCTTGCGCTCCCTGGGAAAACCATTGTCCGACATTGCGTACTGGAGGGATTCGTACAGGGCGTTGAGTTCGCTGAGGCCGCCCTTTACCTCAACAATCGAGGTCCTGGAACCGCCTCTTTGAAAGCAGTTATATCTCCCTAGATGCAGTTCAAAGGGACGTATGCCCCGCACGCTTTTCTGCACGGCGCTCACGGCCCCGTGCAGGTCCGATGTTTCACCTATAAAATGCAGCGTAAGGTGCATGTTCCGCGCCGGTACAAACCTGCCGCCGCAGCTTAGCTGCTTAAGCGCGCTCTGAATCCTCGCAAGCTCGGCGCGCATCTGACCAGGCAGTTCTATGGCAACAAACAATCGCATGTTAACCTCCTGTTTTTTGTACATTATAACATAGAAAGGGCTGTAAATACCTATAAAAGGCGCCGTGCCGTAATGTTGATATGGCTTTGTAAAGGTCCGCTTCTCAATTATGCATATTGGGTTTTCAGCATTTATATATTGGATTCCATATAAATTTTATCTTTGCATATGATTCATTTTGTGCTATCATCCTTGTGATAAGAACTATACATAGGGAGATACGCCCGTGAGGATTGAAAATCATCCGATTCTGGATTTTAACAGGGGTAAACGCGTTACATTTACTTATAACGGCAAGCCGATAAGCGCCTATGAGGGCGAGTCGATAGCCGCCGCCCTGCACGCGGCCGGAGTTAAGGTTTTGGGCTACAGCCAGAACCTGCGCCGCCCCCGCGGCTTTTACTGCGCTATAGGCAACTGCTCTTCGTGCATGATGGTTGTGGACGGTGTCCCCAATGTCAAGACGTGCGTTACCGAGGTCAGGGACGGCATGAGGGTTGAGCTTCAGGAAGGTAAGGGAGTAATCGTATGAAGGAATGTGAACTTCTCATCGTCGGAGGAGGCCCCGCCGGCCTGTGCGCTGCTATTAACGCCGCGAGGGCAGGCGCTAGCGTGACGCTTTTAGAGCGCAGTCCCCGCCTTGGCGGGCAGCTGGTAAAGCAGACGCATATGTTTTTTGGCGCAAAGGAGCAGTACGCGTCCACGCGGGGCGTGGATATCGCCCCGATACTCGTCGATGCGCTTAACGCATATAAAGACCGTGTCGAGGTGTTGACTGACACCGTATGTACCGGCATCTATGAGGACGGCGTGGTTACAGCTCTATATAAAGAGGAGCGTTACATCAAGCTGAAACCAAAGGCGGTAATAATAGCAGCCGGCGCGTCTGAAAAAAACCTGGCCTTTATAAACAACGATCTCCCCGGAATATATGGCGCGGGAGCGGTGCAGACGCTTATGAACGTATACGGGGTGGTTCCTGGCAAGAGCGTGGTTATGCTTGGCGCGGGCAACATTGGACTTATCGTAAGCTATCAGCTTATGCAGGCGGGCATAGAGGTAAAATGCATACTCGACGCCGCACAGAAAATAGGCGGCTACCTTGTACATGCTTCAAAGGTTGCGCGAATGGGCGTACCCATACTCATCGGGCATACGGTTAAGCGCGCCATAGGAAACGATTGCCTTGAAGCGGTTGAGGTGGTAAAGCTGGACGAACGCTTTAATGAAATCCCAGGCTCCGAGTTCGTAATCAATGCCGACACCCTGTGCGTTTCCATAGGGCTTACGCCGCTGTGCGAGCTGATTTCGATGGCTGGCGCCAAAATGAGGTACGTTCCCACCCTTGGGGGTCTAGTGCCGTTAAGGAACGCCGAGTATGAAACCACCGTTGAAAACCTGTTCGTGGCGGGCGATTCGTCGGGGGTTGAGGAGGCCTCGGCCGCCATGGTCGAGGGCTATATAGCGGGCCTGTGCGCCGCATCCAAGCTTGGGTACCGAATCAGCGGACATGATGAAGCCATTGACGAATACAGGCGCCAGATGGATTCGCTGCGCTCAGGCCCTGCGGGCGAGCATATAAAAAGAGGAATAGAACAGGCCGCTCTGTAAAATGGCCGCAACCGTCTTAGATTTAAATAATTAAACTATATGCGGCGTTTTGCCGCTGCGCATAGGAGACCGATATGTTTGAACAAACTGGCGTGCCCAGCGCCGAAATGATAATGCGAAAGTTTCCAACGGTCGAACGCATAAACCGGGGTAAGGTTGCCGTAGTGGAGTGTTATAAACGCATCCCGTGCAACCCCTGTCAAACCGCGTGCAGGTTCGGCGCCATAGAGGTTGGAAGCGATATAAACAATATCCCAGAGCTGAACGCTGAGGCCTGCACAGGCTGCGGGCTGTGCGTAAGCCGCTGTCCAGGCCTGGCTATCATGATAGTTGACGGCAGCGCTGACCCGCAAAGCGTTGATATACAAATACCATACGAGTTTCTGCCCCTTCCGGAAAAGGGTGAAACGGTTCGCGCCCTTGACCGTGCCGGAGCTTTTGTGTGCATGGCTACGGTGGTGGACGTTAAAAATCCGGCTGCTTTTGACAGAACGCCGGTTATATGTATAAGAGTTCCGCGCGGGCATATGTACAGCGTGCGCAATATAGCATTGGAGGCGTGAGGGATATGGATGAAACCATCATTTGCAGATGCTCCGACGTTACGCTGGGGCGCGTGAGGGAGCTGATTTCCCAGGGTTATACGTCCATGGACGAGATAAAGCGGATAACGCGGCTGGGTATGGGGCCCTGTCAAGGGAAAACCTGCTCCCTGCTCGTTATGCGCGAGATAGCGGCAATGACAGGCGTTGGAATCGACGGGCAGGCTTCCCAGACGGTGAGGCCTCCCGCTTCCGGTATACGATTGGAGCTTATAGCAAGGGAGGCTGAGGGGCATGCGTAAGAGCGCTGAGGTGATTATCGTCGGCGGCGGAATCTCCGGCTGTTCCATCGCCTACAACCTTGCCAAAAAAGGCGTGAAGGATATTGTCGTTTTGGAAAAGCGGTTCATATGCGGCGGTTCCACCGGAGCGTGCGGCGCAGGGGTGCGCATGCAGTGGGGCACCGAGATGAACTGCCGCTTTTCAAAGTTCAGTATAGAATTATATCAAAAGGCGAATGAAACGCTCGAATACGACGGGGATATCGAATTCAGGCAGTCAGGCTATCTGCTTATATCAGACGATGAGCGCGAGCTGGCCCAATTTGAAAAGAACATTGAGGTACAGCATGAGTGCGGCATACCTTCGCGCATGGTCACGCTGAAGGAGGCTAAGGAACTCGTACCCCATCTCAACACCGATATTTTAAAGGGCGCCGCGTTCTGTGAAAAGGACGGCTTTTTAAACCCGTTTTTAACCACCGACGCGTTTTACAGGGCCGCGCGGCGCATGGGTGTTGAATTCCATACCAATACGACCGTAACGGATATAGCGGTTGAAAACGGCCGCGTAACAGGGGTGCTTACCGATAAAGGGTTTATAGCGTCAAACCGCGTAGTAAACGCGGCGGGCGGTTTTTCAAAGGAAATCGCGGCTATGGCCGGAGTAACCCTGCCGGTATACAAGGAGCGGCATCAGATACTGGTAACGGAGCCCGTAGAGTCTATTCAGGGGCCGATGGTAATGTCTTTTGGCATGAACCTATACGTGCAGCAGTCGCCGCACGGTTCTTTCATAATGGGGCGCGGAGACGATGGCGAGCCAAGGGACGGCCGCGTAACTTCGTCATGGCATTTCCTTGACGGGATGGCGGCTACCGTCTGCCGGGTGCTTCCTCCTATAGGCAAACTAAGGCTGGTGCGCCAGTGGGCGGGGCTTTATAACATAACGCCCGACAGGCAGCCTATCTATGAAAGCTCTGAGGAGGTCAGCGGATTTTATATGGCGGTAGGATTCTCAGGACACGGCTTCATGTTCGGACCCATGACGGGAGTTGTGATGAGCGAGCTTATCCTTGGCGAGGAGCCTACCGTTGACATAAGCAAGCTGTCGCTCAAGCGTTTTGAGCGCGGCGAAATGATGTTTGAGCCTTCGGTCGTTTAGAAGCCCTAGGGATTAAGCGGCGAAAAAAGTACCGCGCTTTGAGCTGTCCTGGATCATTTTTACGTTACTTAAAAGGTATGGCCGAATGCTTAGTGTATTTACGGACGCCTGGAGTCCGCTTGCCTGATACTGTTTAGAATATTTCCTCTGGAATTTTTTCGTCATTTTGGTTGTAAGTAATGCAGGCAAAAGACGGGACCTATCCTAATTTACTTTAACGGAACTCATCAAAGCCGCATTAAAAATTATGGAAGTTATGGAAGGGCGTAAGCATACGGCGCTTACGCCCTGTTTCCAATGAGTTGCACACAACTGCCTATTATGCAGTTCTATCATTATAGCTTAGGTGCAGTGCCTTTTGTCGAATTAATATAGCTCACTCCACCGTTACCGATTTTGCGAGATTTCTCGGCTTATCAATATCGCAGCCTTTTAAGGACGCTACATAGTAGGCGAAAAGCTGAAGCGGTATTATCGTGAGCGACGGCAGCGTCATCTGGCCCCAGTCGGGCAGGAATACCGTGTGGTCCGCCGCCTCTGCCACGGATTTGTCGCATTCTCTGCAAAGGGCTATCACCACCGCGCCCCTTGCCCTGACCTCCCTTATGTTCGACAGCATCTTTTCCACAAGCGGCGCATAGGTACACAGCGCTACCACAAGCGTGCCGTCCTCAATGAGTGAAATGGTGCCGTGCTTGAGTTCGCCGGCCGCGTACGCCTCGGAGTGTATATAGGATATCTCCTTTAATTTTAGCGATCCCTCCAGGGCAAGGGCATAATCTATATTTCTGCCGATAAAGAAGATATCCTTGCTGTTGAAATACAGCGACGCAAGGTACTGAATCTGCTCACGGTTGCTCAGCAAAGCCTGCACGGCGTCAGGCAGCGCGTTGAACTGCATTATTGCGCCGTTGAGAACATCCTGGTCAAGCGTGCCTTTGCACTTAGAAATATGCAGCGCAAGAAAATACAATACGAGTATCTGCGCGGAGTACGCCTTTGTCGTCGCCACGGCGATTTCAGGACCGGCGCGGGTGTAGAGAACGTCTTCGCTCTCCATGGCAATCGTGCTCCCTACGACATTAACTATTGAGATTACGCGCGCCCCGTGCGAACGCGCCTCTCTCAAGGCGTAAAGCGTATCAAGGGTTTCGCCGGACTGGCTTATCACTATGGCAAGCGTTTTTCCGGTGATAAAATGTTTGCTGTAACGAAACTCGCTCGCCAGCTCTACCGATACCGGCACGCCCGCAAGCCGCTCAATCAGCGGACGGCCTACAGCGCCCGCATGATAGGCCGAGCCGCACGCTACAATATATACGCGGTCGATATCCCTCAGGTCGTCGTCCGTTATATTTTCCAGGGGCAGCGCTATGTCGCCCTCTCGTATGCATGACGACGAGGTGC
Source organism: uncultured Eubacteriales bacterium (assembly GCA_900544965.1). Taxonomy (GTDB): domain Bacteria; phylum Bacillota; class Clostridia; order Christensenellales; family CAG-138; genus UMGS946. Next base: position 35,787 of record UQXE01000003.1, read on the forward strand.
TTTTGATAACATCGGGCTGCTCAAGTATTTCCTTCATCATGAAGTGCTCATGACCGCCCTTCTCGGCCGCCTTGACGTCCCAGGTAACGTGCTGGATTTCCTTTTCAATCAGCTCCTCATATTCATTATATACCTCTATATGGTCAGCCTCTATAACCGCAATCTCGCCTTCGCTCATTCTGAATATGCGGCGTGTATATTTGAGCATGGCGGTTACATCTGAAGCAATCAGGTTTTCTCCCTCCCCAATGCCTACTATCAGCGGGCTATCCTTGGTAAGCGCAATCATCCGGTCAGGAAAATCGCTGAACAGTATGCCCAGGGCGTATGAGCCCTCAAGATGCCTTACCGCCTTATGAACCGCTGATAACGGATCGCCCGCGTAAAAGAAGTCCACCAGCTGTGAGATTATCTCGGTATCGGTATCTGACGCAAACGTATAGCCATGCTGCTCAAGAAATTGCTTAAGCTCAATATAGTTCTCTATAATCCCGTTGTGCACCACGGCCACCCTGCCGCTGCCCGAAAGATGCGGATGCGAGTTTATATCCGAAGGCTCCCCATGCGTTGCCCATCTTGTATGGCCTATCCCGGCCGTCCCCTTCATCAACGCGCCGTTTTGGGTTAACTCGCGCAGCGCGTTCAGCCGTCCTCTTGATTTTGCGACGTCAAGGCCGTCCTCCGTAACAAGCGCAAGGCCGGCTGAGTCATAGCCCCGGTATTCAAGCTTTTCAAGCGCGTCAATGAGTATTGGCGCGGCGGCGCTTCCGCCAACGTATCCAACAATTCCGCACATAGCAACTCCTTTCGGTCAATGGACGGCGGACATAATCCACCGATTTTATTTCTAAGAACTGATTATACTATTTATATGCGAAAGTATAAAGTGAAATGTTTATGAACCTTGGCTTTCACAACTTCATCGACCTGGCATGCGCATATATATAACGCCCGTATGCTTAGCCTATGCTGAACGGCCATAGGATCGACATTTGGCCCGCTCTTATTTGACAAAGCGTTGCATAGCCGAGTCGTTTTTGAGGGGAGCCGGTCGGTTAGTTCTTGCTGATTATTATGGGTTAGCGTACAATATAGCTATCAGTTTTGAGTAAAGGGGGATTTGAGGGATGAAGGACGCGTTATTATGGGCAGCCGCAGGCACCGGCTTTACATTTTTGATGACCTCGCTTGGGGCGTCGGTGGTGTTTTTATTCCGTAAGAGGATCAATGAAAATATACAGCGCATCTTTCTGGGATTTGCCGCCGGGGTGATGATCGCCGCGTCGGTATGGAGCCTTCTTATACCCGCTATAGAGGAAGCGGAGGCCTCTGGTATACCCGGCTTTCTTCCGGCTGCAGGCGGATTTATTTTGGGCGTAGGATTTTTGATGCTTATGGATTCGCTTTTGCCCCACCTCCACCTTACGGCAAATAGGACCGAGGGCCTGCCGGCCTCATGGAAGCGCACAACGCTGCTTGTAACCGCCGTTACCCTGCATAACATTCCTGAGGGCATGGCCGTAGGCTTATCGTTCGCGCTGGCAGCCCAGGGCGGCTCGGAGCCGGCGCTCTTCGCTTCGGCACTGGCGCTGGCATTGGGAATTGGAATACAAAATTTCCCCGAGGGCGCCGCCATATCGCTGCCGCTCAGGCAGGAGGGCATGCCTGCGGGAAGGGCGTTTGCCTGCGGAAGCCTGTCCGGAGCAGTGGAGCCCATATTCGGCGTTATAGTAGTGCTGCTCGCCTCAAGCGTAAGGCCCCTGATGCCCTGGCTGCTCTCCTTTGCAGCGGGCGCGATGATGTATGTGGTGGTTGAGGAACTAATACCGGAAGCCCGCCTTGGCAATCACTCCAATACTGGAACGCTGGGCGTTATGGCTGGATTTTTGATAATGATGATACTGGATGTAGCCTTGGGCTGATAAATCACTTTTATAAAGCGTTTAAAGGCGCGGCGTTATTGTGATTGACCCGCGCCTTTAAGCAGTATCCGCCCCGCCGCGGCCGGCGCGTTTGGCTTGACCGCCTTCAGCTCAGCGCGGCCTGCGCGTTTGCCAGCATCAGCTTTATACGGTTCTCCTGATTTATTGCCGACGCGCCCGCGTCATAGTCTATCGCCACTATGTTCGCGTCGGGATGCCTTTCCTTTATCGGCTTCATCATCCCCTTCCCCACTATATGATTCGGCAGACATCCAAACGGCTGCGTGCATATGATATTATTAACCCCCTGCTTGATAAGCTCCAGCATTTCGGCCGTAAGCAGCCAGCCCTCCCCCATCTTTGCCCCAAGTCCAATATACTCCTCCGCCAGCTTGGGCGCGTTTTGAAATGATGAGGGCGGGTCAAACGTCCCCTCCCGCGTTATCATGTCAATGATATCGTTTTGCTTCTTTACCAGGAAATTGTGCGCGAACCTTGAAAAAAACGCCTTTATCTTCTTTATTCCATACAGCTTGTTCTCAATTATGCTCCCGTCGACGCAGTACAGGCAAAAGTCCAAAAGCCCTGGAACCACTACTTCGGCGCCCTCAGAAACCAGGAAATCCTCTAGGTTATTGTTGCCAAGCGGCGAATATTTCACAAAAATCTCGCCTACCACGCCTACCTTTGCCCTTCGTTCGTTTCTTCTCGGGATTGAAGCAAAACCGCGGATTATATCCATATAGTTTTGCTTTATCCGGCGGTAGCTTAACACCCTTACCTCCCTCATGCCGTCGGTGAGTCTCCTAGTCCATTCCTCCGTAAGCCTGTCGCTGTCGCCGGGGTTTAGCTCATATGGCCTGCACTGGTTTTTAAGCGCCATGATAAGGTCGCCGTAGGTGACCGCATAGAGCATCCTGTGCAGCATAGACAGGGTAAGCTTGAAGCCTGGATTTCTTTCCATGCCAAGAACGTTAAAGGATATAACCGGCACAAAGCCGTATCCAGCCCTTTCCAGCGCCTTTCTCAATAGAAAAATATAGTTTGAAGCCCTGCACCCCCCGCCGGTCTGCGAAATCAGCAGGGCCGTTTTACGCGGGTCGTACGCGCCGCTTTCAAGCGCGTCTATCATCTGCCCTATAACGAGCAGGGCGGGATAGCACGAATCATTATGAACATATTTAAGGCCCTTATCGGTCACTCCCCTGCCGCTGTTTTCTAGAAGATCCGCCTTATAGCCATAGGCGTTTAGAATGTTTATGACCATCCTAAAATGAAACGGAAGCATCGTGGGCACGAGGATCGTGTACTCCTTCTTCATGGCTCTTGTAAATATAACGCGTTCGCTCCTGTTTTTCATTTGCGCTTTCCCTTTCTTCCAGCGCGCCTATAAGGCTGCGCAGCCGGATTTTTACCGCTCCCAGGTTTGTTATCTCATCGATCTTGATCTGAGTATACAGCTTGCCGCTACCTTCAAGGATGGACCTTACCTCATCGGTCGTAACCGCGTCTATACCGCACCCAAACGACACCAGCTGCACCAGCTCGCAGTCGCTCCTGCCCGCCGCAAACCTGGCCGCGCGGTACAGCCGCGAATGATAGGTCCACTGGTTGAGGACGTCCACCCTGGCCGGCTTGGCAAGGCGGCGCACGCTGTCCTCGCTGACAACCACAAACCCAAGCGACGCGGCAAGCCTGTCGATCCCATGGCATATTTCGGGATCCGCGTGATACGGCCTGCCTGCGAGGATCATTATACGCTTTTTATGGGATTGGGCAAACCTGACAGCCCTCTCTCCCTCGGCGCATATATCATCCATCCATGCTTTATAGGCCCAAAAGCCCGCGCTTACCGCTCTTGCCGCCTGCTGTCTGGTTATATTTATGCCAAGCTGATCTCTAAATAGGAGGCGCAGCTCCTTTGAAAGTTCCCTCCGGTTGTTAATATTTAAATATGGGAACAGGAACCTGACGTTTTTCAGCGATTCCATATTCGCGTTTAGAAGCTCCGGATAGTATGCTACCACCGGACAGTTGTAATGGTTGGTTCCGGTCCTTTCATTCACATTATAGGTGAGGCAGGGATAGAATATTGCGTCCACGCCGCGCTCAATCAGGGTTTCTATATGACCGTGCATGAGTTTTGCGGGATAACAGGCCGTATCCGATGGTATGCTGAACTGGCCCTTTGAATATATTTCCCTGCTGGACATTCCCGAAAATACGACGCTGAAACCAAGCTCTTCAAATATCCCGTGCCAAAGCGGGGCAAGCTCATACATGCCCAGGGCAAGCGGTATGCCGATAACCCCTCTTTCTCCGTCCCCTGGCTTGAGCGAGCCAAGCTTATCACGCTTGAATTGGTACAGGTTCGGCATGGGGCCTAAGTCGCCTTCATCCGCGGTTTCACCCGCGCCTTTTGCGCATTGGTTACCGGAAATATACCGCTCTAAACCGTTGAATATGTTTACCGTAAGCTTGCAGCGGTTTGTGCATCCTGCGCATACCCCCGCCTTTGCGGCGTGGGTAAAGTTCCGCAGTTTATCCCTGTCAAGCAGCGACGTTTTTCCAAGCCCCAGCGACCGAGCGTGAAGCGCCGCGCCGTAAGCGCCCATCAGCCCCGCGATTTCGGGACGTACCACATTCCGCCCAAGCTCAAGCTCAAAGCACCTCAGCACAGCGTCGCTTAGGAAAGTCCCGCCCTGAACAACGATGTTTTCCCCAAGCTCATCAGCCGAATTAGCCCTTATAACCTTATATATCGCGTTTTTAACCACGCTTCTTGACAATCCCGCCGATATGTCCCCGACGCCAGCGCCATCCTTTTGGGCCTGCTTTACCGACGAATTCATAAATACCGTACATCTGGAACCAAGATCCACAGGCGCCCGCGCCATAAGGCCCAGCCGCGAAAATTCGCCTATTTCATAGCCCATGGACCGCGCGAACGTTTCAATAAAGGAGCCGCAGCCCGACGAACAGGCTTCGTTGAGCATTATGCTGTCAATCGAATTGTTCCTTACCTTAAAGCATTTTATATCCTGCCCACCTATATCAAGGATGAAATCCACATCGGGGCTGAAATGACGCGCCGCCGTATAGTGCGCCATAGTCTCCACGACGCCTTCATCAATGTGGAACGCGCGCTTTATAAGCTCCTCGCCATAGCCCGTAACCGCGCTTCCCGCTATTTGAATATCATCCCCGCACAGCTCATAAACGCGTTCAAGCTGGGACTTTACAATGTCAACCGGCGTCCCCCTGTTTGAACCATAATAGGAATGTATCATGCGCCCATCCTCTGAGACCAGCGCCAGTTTTGTAGTTGTGCTTCCGCAGTCGACGCCCAGATATGCTCTTCCCCTGTATTTTTCCGGCGGCACCGCCGCTACCGTGGACATCGAATGCCGGCGTTTGAAATCCATATACTCACTTTCACTTCTGAACAAAGGCGCGATGCACCCTTTTCGCCGACTGGTCGCCGCAGCCGTCTCCAGGCCAGCCATAAGCGCGCCGAACGTATAAGGCTTATCCTGCTTCGAAGCATACAGGGCGGCTCCTATCGCAACGGCGTATAACCCGTAACCAGGGAAAACCGCATCCTTGGTTTTAAGCTTCAGCGTGTCTACAAAGCGTTCCCTGAGTCCCCTGCTGTAATATAGGGGGCCGCCAAGGAACATTACCTTGCCGTGTATGCTCCTGCCCTGCGCCAGGCCGGCTATCGTTTGATCAACCACCGCCTGATAGATGCTTGCCGCGACATCCTCCTTGCGCGCGCCCTGATTGAGCAACGGCTGTATATCCGTCTTAGCGAACACCCCGCAACGCGACGCAATTGGATAGATCCGCTCGTGGCCCATGCTCAGCTCATCAAGCTCCTGGGGGGTTACATCCATAAGCGTAGCCATCTGATCTATAAACGCCCCTGTCCCTCCAGCGCAGCTTCCGTTCATCCGTTCGTCAATGGCGCCCTGAAAAAATATGGCCTTCGCATCCTCTCCGCCAAGCTCGATTACAACGCTTGTGTCGGGCTCAAGTTCCCTTACGGTTCCCGCTGTGGCGTATACCTCCTGCACAAAGGGTATGCCCGCCGCCCTGGCGACTCCAAGTCCGGCGGAACCCGAACACGCAACATAGACAGGAACATCTCCAATATATTTCTCGGCGCGCCTCAATAGCTCGGCAGCTTTTTCCCTCACATGCGAGAAGTGCCGTTCATATAGCTCAAAGGTTATTATACCATCCTGAACAAGAACGATTTTAGCGGTAGTAGAGCCAATATCTATTCCGACAACCGATTTCTTTCCCGTATTCAACTTAGAAATCATCATATTTTCCATTTGCTCTCCATTGTACGTTCGCCCGCGCAGCCTGTCAAAACCTTTTTTATTTTATAGGGGCTTTTGGATATTAAGACCTAGCACAGACGCGTCGCGGACAATGCCCTTATATTGCAAAAAGCCCTAAATTGCGAACATATTAAGGATAACAATCATCATTTTTTTAATCAAGCAATAAATTAAGGCAAATGTGAACATTGGGGCCCCATGTTAAGCAAGGATAACTTTCGCGGTCCCAAAATAAATAAGGCCGCGGAGAGCAGTCCGCAGCCTTATTTTCCGTTTTAGCGACCGGTTTTTAGCCCGATGAACCCGCTTGGGAGAGATTCAGGCCGCTTTATGATATATAATCCAGTATGGCCAATACGTCGTTTGTATCCACCACTCCGTCCCAGTTGCAGTCGGCAAGTATCAGCGCCAGCTCAGTATCGCTCGCAAGGCCGTTGCAATAGCGCAGGAGCAGGTTTGCGTCGCTTGCGCTTATCACCCCGTCAAGGTTCACGTCGCCTATATAAACCGGAACTGCTAATATAGCATGCGGTGGTAGAGACGGAGCTTCCAGAAGCTCGATTGCGTCACTGATATCGATTACGCCGTCACCGTTAGCATCGGCAATGTTCTTATGCAGATCAGAGATAAGATCAAAGTCTCCGCGAACATATTTTAGGATATACAGCGCGTCGCCGCTGTTTACTCTTCCGTCCAGATTCGCGTCTCCCTGCGAAATATAATCTCTGCCAAAGGAATAGGGTTCGGCAGCGTTCGATACCGGGATAATTGATATAAACAATGCGATAGCAAGGGCTAAGGTTAATAAAACCCTGGCTTTTTTCATGTTAAACGTCCTCCTTGCTCAAAATTTAGCTCGTTAGCTTAATTATGACAGAAAATCCAGTATGACCAATACGTCGTCTGTATCCACCGCTCCGTCCCCGTTGCAGTCGGCAAGTATAAGCGCCAGCCCTGCGTCACCGACAAGACCGTTGCAATAGCGCAGGAGCAGGTTTGCGTCCTCCACCGTTATGCTGTTGTCCAGGTTTACGTCGCCTATGGCCAAGGTTACTCTATATGTCCTGAACGTTTTATCACCAAGGATCAGGATGGCGTCGTCGATATTTACACTTCCATCCAGATTTGCGTCAGCAAACGCCATGTGACCTTGCGATATCATATCAAAGTCGCCCCTTAGATACTTGAGAATAAACAGTGCGTCATCGGAATTTATCTTTCCATCCAGATTGGCGTCGCCAGTATACAAATACGTTGAGCCAAAGGGATAGATTGTAATAGCGTTTGATATTACAGGTACCGATAACGCTATGCACAGCAAAATCGCTAAAATTATTCTTACTCTTTTCATCTTCATGTTCTCCCGCAAATTATCTTGCTGTTTTTATGACAGATAATCCAGTATGGCCAATACGTCGTTAGTATCAACCGCTCCATCCCTATTGCAATCGGCCAGACAAAGCGCAAGCGCTGTTCCCGCGACAGAGCCGTTGCAATATCTCAAAAGCAGGTTAGCGTCGCTTGCGTTTATCACCCCGTCAAGGTTTACGTCGCCTATAAGATAGGCTCTAAGGAATGGATTCGTTACTCCATTCTCAAGTATCAGTATAGCGTCGTCAATATCCACCGTTCCATCGCCGGTTACGTCGGCTATTTGGGCATGAGCGCTTGAGATGAACTGCAAATCCCCCCTGATATACTTGAGAATATATAGGGCGTCGTCACCGTTTACGTATCCGTCAAAGTTAACGTCACCTCTGTATATTACCATCAAGCCAAACGGGCTTGATGAGCTGTTTGCGCTTGAAATGGGCGCAAACGCCAGCACCATGAGACACGCCATCATCAATGCTAATATAAATCTAAGCTTTCTAAACATATTTGTTACCTCCATTATTAATTATACCTGGTATGCATCTTTAACTGTTCGGCCAGCTGCGCACGCACCGGCACTTTTTAAGGTTGGTTCATCGTACGGCTTGGTTAAGACGACAGGTAGTCCAGTATGGCCAGAACGTCGTTTATGTCTATAACGCCGTCCGCATTGCAGTCGGCAAGCGTTATGGCAAAGTTCCCCCGCCAGCTTGCTTGTCCGTTTAAATTCGACAAAAGTAGATTCGCATCCTTTGCGTCAATTATTCCGTCAAGGTTTACATCCCCGATACGGTAAGCTGTGCGGTATCTTTGAATTACTCCCTCTTCAAGAATGAGAACGGCGTCGTCGATATCGATTACGCCATCCCAGTTTGCGTCAGCGATGGAGCGGTGCGTATCCGAAATGAACCTTCCGCTCCCGCTTAGATAATTGAGAATAAAAAGCGCGTCGTCATCGTCTATCACTCCGTCAAGGTTAGCGTCGCCCTTGTATATCATCTTTGTGCCAAACGGGGCCGTTACGCCCTGGGCGGCTGCTCCGGAATAGGGTATGATGTACAGCACCGCCAGCAAGCACATTGCCAAAGCTATTATAATTCGTGGTTTTCTAATCATCTTCTCCCCCTGTTTTAATTAAGACGCGACGCCGCCAGATAATCCAGCAGCGCGTATACATCGTTCACGTTTATTACGCCGTCGTTGTTAAAATCAGCCGGCGGGAGCGCGATTTCGCCTATCCCGACACTGCCGTTGCAATACTGCAATAGCAGGCTGGCGTCTGCCGCGGTGACCAAACCGTCAAGGTTCACATCTCCAACCTTGATTGGCTTAAGCAATGTTGCAGCTATATTGCCCTCCAGAATCGCGATAGCATCGCTTATCGTGATAATCCTGTCATTATTTGCATCAGCACGGGTCTTATGAATATCGGACAACAGGGCAGCCTCGCCCTTCAAATATTTTAATATGAACAGAGCGTCGTCCGAGTTAACCGTACCGTCGAGATTTGCGTCGCCTACGGCTATCAATACTTGCGAGATTGGCGTAACAGCGCCAGCGCCAGGCGTAATGGATATAATGATTGCTATGCAGAGTGCAAATATAAGGATATTTCTCTTCCTAAACATGTTATCTACCTCCTTTAAATACAAAATCACGCCGCCAGATAATCCAGCAGCGCATATACATCGCTCATGTTTATTATGTCGTCGTTGTTAAAATCCGCAAGCGGAAGCGCGATTCCCCCGACTTCCACACTGCCGTTGCAATATTGCAGAAGCAGGCTTGCGTCTGCGGCCGTTATCAAGCCGTCAATGTTTACATCGCCGAGCCAGATTCCCTCACGCAGTCTTCGAACTACATTACCCTCTAGAATCGCGATAGCATCGTCTATCGTGATACATCTATCATTATTAGCATCTGCATAGCTCTTGTGAATATCGGACAATAGGGTAGTTTCGCCCTTCAAATACTTTAATATGAATAACGCGTCATCCGAATTAAGCGTGCCGTCGAGGTTCGCGTCGCCCTCAATCATGAAACGTAAACGACCGCCATAATGATTAGCCATGGCCGCCGGGGCCATAGAAACCAGCATGGCAAGGCATAATAATACAGCCAACAGCTTCCTTTTCTTTAACATTTCTTATTTCACCTCCCTCTGTTTTTTGGGGAACGCTTACAGGATAAACCTAAGTGCGGTTAAAATCTTGATGCAGAGATATTGCCCTTACAATAAAACAGTTATTGTCACTGCCAAAACCCGCATTACAGCAACCGGGTCCATTGGAATCCAAATTGATACTTTTTTCTATTCAGTCAAACTAACACTATATAATTGCCAATAGGTTTGGCATTAAAACCTGCTTTCTATCACCCCCCCTATTTGCTGTCCTTAACGAGATCGACGTGAGCATTGCGAAAATATGCAATGCTTCTCAAATCCTGTTGCATACCCCCGAGTATATTCAAAGATTAACATACATGCCAGTAAATGTAAATACGTTATGTATTACATATAATCATAATGTTCTCGCAAAATTTGTCGAATAAGGGAGCGTTTAGTTTAAGCGGTCTTTATTTGATATTCAGCGCCTGCAATCATGGATTACGGGTAATGGTTCCGTTGGCCGTTTGCAGTGTTCTCGCGGCACTGAAGCGGCACTGAATATTTGACAGGCGTAATAACTTAGTCAATGGACATTATGTAAAATTTAAACAGCATGTTTAAACAAAGACGGCATGGCTCTGCCGCCATGCCTTTGCTGCAAAAAAATTGGTTCAATCACGCAATTATATTTGTTCCTTGCTCCTCGTTCCCGTTGCGCGCCTTCTGGGCGTTACCACAACGCGCCTGTTGGGCTCCTCGCCCTCGCTGTGCGTGCTTACATGAGGGTTGTTTTGCAGGGCTGAATGCAATATCCTTCGCTCATACGGATTCATAGGTTCCAGTGCTTTTGCCCTTCCTGACGACCTCACCTGCGAGGCTACTTTTCTGGCAAGCCCGGTTAGCGTTGCCTCCCGCTTTTTTCTATACCCCTCCGTATCAACCGTTACCCTGCGGTAACCCGATTCACGGCGGTTCTTGTTTGTCACAAGCGACGTGATATATTGAAGCGCGTCCAGCGTTTCGCCCCTGTAACCGATTAAAACTCCCTTGGAGCCGCTGTTTATGCGAATCATTAGGGCTTCCTCGTCCGCATAAGCGCTCAGTTCGCCCTCTATACCCATTAACCTTACCGTTTCAGCCAAAAACACCGCTCCCGGCTCATCCTGCGCGGCTTTTACGCTGTATTCACGCTCTTCAGGATTGATATTAGCGGCATTGCCGAAGCTGCTTTCAGGCTTCCTGTTAGCCGGCCTGCTTCTTTCATTTTTGCGGTCTTGACCGGACGGCCTGACGCTTTTAACGGCCCCATCACCGCTGTTTTGAAGCTCAGCGCCCTTATCAGCGCACTGGGTATTGCCTTGGGCAACGCTTTCCCTTGGCTGTTTGCGTTCCTCGGGCCTTACGTTCTGTTCGCCCGCAGGATTCGGCGCGTTCTCCAAAGTCCGCTCGGCAGCCTTTGGATGAGATTGTCGGGGCGGTATAGCCGTGTCGGCGCCCGTGCCGCCCTTATTCTGCTTTGGCCTCTCAGGTTCCTTCCTTCTTGGCTCATCCCTGCGCTCAGAAGGCCTGCTATCGCGCCTGCCGCGCTCGTCCCTGCGGGACAACACGGAAAAGTCCGGAACCTCCACTTCCTCGGCCGCCTTCTGGATAAGCCTTACAATGGCGGGTTTGGCTCCAAAGCCCAATATGCCCTTTGTCTCCTGCTTTATTATCTGTATCTCGACCTCGTCGATGGATATCTCAAGCTGCTGCAACCCCTTGAAGATTGCCTCGTCAACGGTTTTGCCGCTGACCTCTATGGATTTCATATCCATTATTTGCCCCCTTTAACATCCGCTATGGCAACGCGCGGATATTTCTTATTGAGTATCAAATTAATCGCTATCATTATTACATTGCTCAAAAGCCAATAGATGGCAAACGCCGCGTTATTGCTGAGACACGCTATAAAGCTTATCACTGGGAATATATACATCATCATCTTTCCGGATTGCTGCTGCTGGGACGCCGGCTGGCCCGCCGCCTTCTGATTAGGCTGTGTCAGTTTTGAGGCCAGGAACATCGAACCTCCCGCAAGCAGCGGCAGCAGAAACCACCCGTTATTATACCCTGCGTAGAGTTCGGAAAGCGGGGCAGTAAGCTCGTTATACTTAGCTATCGCGCCCTGGCTTGCAATGAAATTCCACACCGTCTGAACTTCCCCGTCAACCACCAGGCTGCTTCTAACCGCCATACCCAGGTTTTCAAACACCGTAAGCATTTCGGGATTTGATTTAAATAACAGCAGCCTCGGCAGGTCGGCGGTCTGCAGGAACGACTGCGCGCCCATGATGACGGGGGACATCCCGTTGTCAGCCTGCCAGATGTTATTAACCCAGAGGAACTTGAAGCTTAGGAACATCTCCTTCGCCGCGTCCATATCCGAGTTGGCCGTAAGCAGCAGCTCTACCATTTGCTCATGTCCCCAATAGCGAAACGCGTTAAAGAAGCATATGAACAATGGAAGCGTGATAAGCATCGGAAGGCAGCTGCTCCACATGCTGACCCCCGCCGTTTTCATGAGCTTACGCTGCTCTATCTGAAGCTTTTGGGGATTATCCCTGTATTTTGAGTTGATTTTATCGAGTTCCGGCTGCAGCGCCGACATTTTCGCCGTTGATTTGCGCGTCTTTATGTCCGAAAACAGGGTCACGCCTTTAAGCACCAGCGTGCAGATAATTATGGTAAGAACGGTATGTTGAAAGGCAACATTTTGAAATATCCATTTCATACCTTCCAGAAACCAGTTTGTAAGAAAAAATGCGCCCTCCAAGGATGCGTCCTCGCTTTCGTTTTATTCGTCTTGAGCCGGCCCCAGCCGCTTCAATCGCTTTTTTTATTGTTCTTCTTTTTATACGGCCATTCGTCCGGCACTGGGTCATATCCTCCCGACATAAAGGGATTGCATCTGAGTATTCGCCTAGCGCCAAGCAAAAGCCCTCTCCATGCGCCATATCGCCGTATCGCCTCCATGGCGTACTGCGAACATGTGGGGATATACCGGCATGACGACGGCAATAGCGGCGATATAAACCGCCTGTAGCCCTCAATCAGGCCTAAAAGGATTCCTCTCAAGCCCCGCCTCCGCCGTCTTTAATCAACGACGCGCCCTCCAGCAGATATCTTACCGAAGCCCTGACGTCCTCAAACGCCATGTCCTTAACCGCGTCGCGCGCAATGAAGATAAGGCTATAGCCGGGCTTTAGCTCGTCCAGCATGGGAGCAAAGGCTTCCCTGAGCCGGCGTTTAACCCGGTTTCTTGTTACGCTGTTTCCAATTTTCTTGCTTACTGAGAACCCAACGCGGATTGATCCGTGACGGGCACGTTGCCATACCAGTACCATTGCGCGGCATTTCTGTGACCTGCCCGCACGGTAAACATAACGGAATTCCTTATTTCGCTTAAGAGAAAAACAGCGTTTCACTTTATCCTTTCAAAAATGTTCCTTTGTTAATAGCCTGAAGCTCAGCCTAAAACCCGGCAATTTCACCCGCAAACGACTGACCCCCAGTTTGCGGCAGCATAAGCATAAGAATTATATGCAAAATACAGGCCGGTTGTTTCGGAAAAGCGTTCTGAAAGGCTGCAGTCCTCCGTATGCCGCCGGCTATTGAATATCCCGTTCACCGGCGGCCCTCCCCATACAATGCGGCCTCGCGCCGTAAGCCTTGTACGCTTATTCTAGGCGGACAGCCTTTTCCTGCCCTTTAACCTTCTGCGGGCAAGCACGTTCCTTCCGTTTTTCGTCTTCATGCGCTGACGGAATCCGTGAACCTTTTTTCTCTGCCTTTTTTTAGGCTGATAGGTATTAATCATTGTGACACACCTCGTTTTCAAATTATGTTGATCTATGAAAAGGGCGTGTTCCAAAAGAACCCGGCCCCATTCCATGCTAAGCTGCGCGTGGGCACAAACCGACGCTTATTGATTATATCGGGTTCCTGGCAGCTAGTCAATAAAATTTAGCATTTTGTTGGCGCAATTAACGCTGAATTCTTGTTGCCGCCCCCTAATCCGTCTGGACACGTAAACGGCTGCTAAGGACCTGCACGCGTACGCAGGGGCTATGATTTACAGCGCCCAAATGTTAAACTTTATTGAATACATGTACTAGTCCTAAAAATCATGTATAATACTTGATAGATTATTGGCTTTAATTGGAGAATAATATGACTTTCCTTGTGAATTTTTTAAAGGGCGCTGTCGTAGGCGTGGCTAATATCATACCCGGCGTGAGCGGCGGAACCATGGCCGTTATAACCGGAATATATGAAAGAATAATCGGCATAATAAGCGGCCTGTTCAAGAATATAAGAAAATGGAGCGTTCTCAAAAAGGACCTGCTTTTTCTGCTGCCCGTGATTTTGGGTGCGCTTACGGGTATCCTTCTTCTTAGCAATCTTATTAAATACCTCCTGGAATCCCACTATATGCCAACGCTGTTCTGTTTTTTGGGATTGATTGCCGGCAGCTTGCCGCTGATATTTAAAAAAGCCAATCACAAGGGGTTTAACGGCAAATATTTAATCGGCTTTCTGGTTACGCTGGCATTAATGCTTACGCTTGCCTATTTGAGCGCCCAATCAAAGTCGATTACATCGGTGGAGTCCTTTGGCACGTCTTTGCTGGATTTCCTGCTGATCGCAATATATGGAATGATAGCCGCTACGGCCATGGTGGTGCCTGGTATAAGCGGATCCATGATAATGATGATGCTTGGAGTATATAACGCTGTGATCGACGCGGTTTCTTCTTTGAACATTACGGTGCTGATACCCTTTATCATAGGCGCCGTATTAGGTATAGTGCTCATCTCAAAGCTGATAAAGTTTCTGCTCGACAGGTTCTATGGATATACGTATTATGTTATACTGGGATTCGTAGCCGGTTCGATAGTGTTTATCTTCCCCGGGTTTGCGTTTAATATGGACGGCCTCATCAGCCTTGCCGCCTTTGCCGCCGGAGCGGCCATATCGTATAAAGTAAGCGCGCTGAAGCCTGCGAAGCATAACCAGACCGGCATAACCGAAAACTAGGCTTTAAGACCCCCCTTTCGTTCCATTTACCATATACACGCATACATCCGCTGCAGTCGTGTTTTACTCTGGCACGGTTTAAAAACAAAAAACTACTGGCTGAATGCGGCCGCTTCAGCTTAAACTGGCCTGAGCGAGCCGGATTTCAGGGCGCGGGCTGATCTTTTACAGTCCGATTATAATCAAGTATAATGATATGATTAAGCTGAAACCCCGCGAACTGGTAAAAAAGTATTGACGCCAAGGCGCAGCGCAGAGGCGGTTGAGAATAATATATCGTTTTGTTGTTAGCTTGAAGGGCTTTTTAAGCTTATCCATGAAAATCAGCATGTGCAGTATTGGTTTTAAAAACCGTCAAAACTCCCTGTCCTCCACGGCCTTGTTGTCAAACCTGGTGTACTCGCCCCTCCATATCAGTTCCACCGTTCCGGTCGGACCATTCCTGTGCTTGGCTAAGATTATTTCCGCAGTATTGTCGTCCGTTTCCTCATATACGGCGGCCCTGTATATAAGCATTACGATATCGGCGTCCTGTTCAATTGAGCCGCTCTCCCTCAGGTGCGCCATAGTGGGCTTTACCTTGTGCGCCGCCCTTGACAGCTGGGAAAGCAGCAGTATCGGAACATCCAGCTCGCGCGCAAGTATCTTGAGCGACCTGGTAAGCTCGGATATCTCCTGAACGCGGTTGTCCCCTCCTTTTTTAGTTTTCATAAGCTGGAGGTAGTCTATAACAACCATGTCAAGGCCGCTGCGCGCCTTTAGCCTTCTGCATTTTGAACGGATCTCGGCAACGGATATGTTGGCCGTATCGTCAATAAAGATCTTGGCGTCGGAAAGCGGCAGAAGCGTTTCCGCCAGTCTGATGAGCTCATCCTCGCCCGTTTCCCCCCTTCTCAGGGCCTGCATGTCTACCAGCGCCTCCGAGCTCATCAATCGTATGACAAGCTGCTCACGCGACATTTCAAGGCTGAAGATAACCACGGTTTTGTTACCTCGAAGCGCCGCGTTTGAAGCTATATTCAGCGCTAAGGCGGTTTTTCCCATCGAAGGCCTGCCCGCAACGATAACAAGGTCGCTCTTCTGCATTCCGGACGTGAGCTTGTCCAAATCGACAAATCCGGTTGGGACGCCGGTTATGCTGCCCTTAAGACGCATCATCTCGCCTATGCGGCTGTAGCTTTCATGTACGGTAGCCTGTATCGGCAGAAGCGTGTCGGCGTTCTTTCTCATGGATATGTTGAAAATGCGCCGCTCCGCGTCGTCCAGCATCGCTTCAATTTCCTTCTTGCCTTCTGACGCGTCCTTTGTTATCTCGCTTCCGGCAAACATCAGGCGCCTCATAATGCTGCGCTCTTCAACAATTTTTATATAATATTGCACGTTTGCGGACGCGGGGGTAAACAGCGACAACTCGGTTATGTATTCTATCCCCCCCACGTTCTCGGTCTGGCCAAGACGGTCCAGCTCCTCCATAAGGGTTACAACGTCCACGACCCCGTTTTTTTTCTGTATAGCAGCCATAGCTGAAAAGATCCGGCGGTGCTGGGCCAGATAAAAATCATCCTCGCCCAGCGTCTCCGCCGCCAGATCCACCGCCTCGCGCGAAAGCATCATGCTGCCCAGCACGGATTTTTCCGCCTCTATGCTGAATGGTATCGCCTGTCTGCCGTCCTGCTGCTCCAATGCTTCATTCCTCCGTAAAATGCGCCGGCCTAACCGCCCGCGTCCCAATTCATGCAATCGGTATGGGATATCGTAACCGCGTCCGCCGCGCCGTCCAAAGGGCAGAAAAGGCGCCGGCGGCGCCTTTTGGTATCCCTGACAGGATAGCCCTTAAAGTAAAGCCCCTTGCATTATAATAAGTTAACCGCTCAATCAGCAGCCCTTTAGCAAAGCGCTTGCATCCCTCTACTCCGGCTTGGATGGAAGCACCTCTACCTTGAATTTCGCGGCCGCGTCCTCATACATGTGCGCCCTAACGTTTACAATGCCAAGGCTGCGTATGGGTTCGTCAAGATAAATCTTCTTCTTGTCGATTTCAATGTCAAACTGTTCCTTTAATGCCTCTGAAATCTCCTTGTTGGTTACGGAGCCAAACAGGCGTCCATTTTCACCGGCCTTGGAATATACCCTCACGGTCAGGCCGCTCATGTCGTCCGCAAGTTCGCGCGCGCGCTTGCGCTGCATATCCTTTCTATGCTGGGCCGCACGCTTGCTGATGTTGGCCGCGTTTATCGACTGCGCGTCGGCGGGGATGGCTAAGCCCTTTGGAATGAGGAAATTGCGGGCGTAACCATCGCTTACGTTTACAATGTCGCCCGCCTTGCCGCTGCCTTTGACGTCCTGCTGCAATAGAACTTTCATTGTGCGTATCCTCCTTTAATATAGTAATCGTAGTTTAACATATGAGTCAAGCCCCTGACCGCTCCCTTGAGTTTTGAGCTGACCTGTATATCATTTATCTATTGGGTTTTCGTTAAAATATTCGTTAATGCTTGACTTTAGCTCCTTAATAGCGTCGGTCATTGAAGCGCCCTTGAGCTGCGCGCCGGCAACCGTAAGATGCCCGCCGCCGCCCAGCTTTTCAAGGATGAGCTGCACGTTTATATTGCCAATGCTCCTGCCGCTTATTATTATGGCGTCCTTCCCGTATGAAAGGACAAATGACGCCCGGATTCCCTTTATTGAAATCAGCTCGTCGGACGCCTGCGCAGCTATAAGGCCCGCATTCTTCACATCCTCGGGGCATACTGATATTGCCACGCCGTCCTTTTGAAGCTCGGCGCTCTGAACTACCCTGGCGCGGTCTTTATAGGTGCTCATATCGTCCTGGAACATCAGCTTCACAGCCCTTATATCCGCTCCATTGCGCCTGAGGTAGCTCGCCGCGTCAAAGGTCCTCGAGCCGGTGTTGAACGCGAACCTCTTGGTGTCCACAGTGATCCCCGCAAGCAGAGTGCCGCATTCAAAGGCGGTTGGGCGCAGGTTTTCGTCGAAATACTGCATTATTTCCGTAACCATTTCGCACGCGGACGACGCTCCGGCCTCAAGATAGTTGAGCGTGGCGTCGGCAATCGAGTCCACGGCGCGCCTGTGATGGTCGATAACCACGGTTTTCCCCGCGCGCTTTAAGAGCTCGGAGGACATAACGGATCCCTCCCGCTGGGTGTCGACCACTATAAGCACCGAGCCTTCCCTGAGCATCTCCATCGCCCTGTCAGGCGTTTTTACAAGATCGTTATACGCCGGCGTTGAGCGCATGGTGACGAGCGCGGTCTCTATCATTGAGTTTGATTCGTCCAGCACAAAGTATGCGCGCTTGTCTATATGCCTGGCGCAGCGCATGAGTCCAAGCGTCGCACCCATGCAGTCCATGTCCGGATTGCGGTGTCCCATTATATAAATATCAGTGGCGTTCTCCATCATCTGGCGGAGCGCTTTAGCGAACAGCCTGGTCTTAACCTTTGAACTCTTTGTAGTAACCTGCCGCTTGCCTCCGTAAAACGCATACGTCGCCCCGCGCTTTACCACAGCCTGGTCTCCGCCGCGGCCAAGGGCAAGCTCCATCGCCAGCCTGGCCGATTCGTCGGAGGCCAGTATCCTATCCGCTTCGCCCACCGCTATCGAAAGGGTTACCGGCAGCGGCGTGCCTGTGTTGATATCGCGGATTGATTCAAGGATAGGAAAACGGTTTTTCTCTACTTCCCTTAGAAAGCTGGATTCAAACACCATCATGAACTTGGTGTTGTCATAACGGCGGTATATGCCCTCGACGCTTTGTGTAAACTCAGCTATCTTCTGCTCAACCTCCACCATTACGGCTGACCTGCGGAACTGCTTGTCAGCGATAAGATCGTCGTAATTATCGACATATATAAGCGCTACTATCGGCACGCGCTCTTCGAAGATCCTTGAATAGTGCAGCGCCTCGGTCCTGTCTATCCAATACTGAAAGGTAAGCCTGCGCGGGCCTGAGTTGCGCCGTTCAACGGGTATGTTGAACAGCTGGAAGCTGCGGCCGCCATACTCGCATACCTGCGCCTGGTTGGGCGTCTGCGGATTGAGGTCTGAAACTATGTCCGTTATACGGGAACCGCTGTAGAGTCTCTTGAACGAGCTGTTGCTCCATATGATACGCCCGTCGTTACCGAAAATCAGGCATGGTACGTTAAGGTCGTTTATTATCCTGGCGGACGCTATGGAGTTTTGGTTGAAGATATCGTCATACTCGTCGGCGATTGACCGCCTGTAAAGCTTTATGCCAAAGAGCGCCGCCAGCGCGGCAGCCGCTCCCAGCGCCACAAATGCCAGCGCGATTATGTAGTGACCGTAGGCTGCCAAAAGCGCCGCTCCAGCGGCTATCAGCGCAAACATAGGTATTAAGGACGGTACAATCAGTTTTTTCATAGACAAACGGCCGCTTTCATAAATAAACGATCTAAAAATCGCCTTCTTTCCATTTTAAGGCTTAAAGGTTTAAATATCAAGTATAAATAGGGCTGAGCAGAGACGAAACTGCAGGATTACAGTATATGAAGAAAAGAGAAGAAGGATTTGCGCCAATCGGTATTGCAGGTTTATGGAGCTAAGCAATGGCCCAAAGGAGGTGTAAACCCTCATGGCCGCTGCTGTAGCATAGGACATGAAGTACCGGCAATCCCCCGTTTGCTACGCTCTGAAATATGGCATAACCAAAGCATCCAGGAAGTATAGCCGCGCGAGTTCAACCATTTGCTTGTGGCTGTCAAGATACGGTGGAATGATCGGATCCCTGGCTTGCCGGTCCAAGCGCCCACATTTCCATCCAAATGGGCACGCCGGGGCTGAGTTGAAACGCATAGGATACGCGGCCGAGGAATTCAGGGCTGGACCTGGCCGATTGTGATTTAAACTGCGCAGCAGAGGCTATACCAGCTTTCCCGAAAGCCCGTATTGAGTGCTCAAACGAATGGGCCGAGGAGCAGGAGTGCTTTGCCCCCGTAAGCGTCCAGATGCCAAAGCCTTGTGAGCCCGTCAATAGCGGTGTATTGATACAGCTTCTTACCGTTTTGAAAGCAGGCCTGGGCAACTTAACATCTATCCGGACACGCTGTACTGGACAGGTCGTCTGTTCGTAGGGGTTTAGCTTATAAGTCAGCCTTGGAGGCATTTAAGCCATCCCCACTTTGAAAAGCCATGCGCCTTCTTAAAAAACAGGATTTCACGGAGGACTGTGTGCAGACGGATAATGGTTTTGAATTCATCAACCATTTCGACCATTACACTTGAGAACTGGTTACTCCATTTAAACGAGCCGCTGCCCAACTGGAAATCCGCCGCCACCTCATCCGGCCATATGCGCCCCGCGGCAACGGCAAGGCGGAACGCGGCCGCCGCGATGACCAGCGCCGCTTGTGCAATTCTTTCACGTTCCACCCGTTTGCCGGCTTCGACGCGCAAGCCCGCTTGTGTATTTAACCGCCTCCAATAACCGTGACGCGCGTCCTTTACAGGATAGCTCACGCTATGCTTTTCTTCGTGCCTATACTGTCCAACATGTTTGACAATCCTACAGAAACCAGCGTTTTTCTACACATGCACGCATTTGTTATCCCGCAAGCATTAACCTGAAACAGAGTAAAGACCCGAAGCCAACAGGCCTTTAGCGTACGCCTACTTGTGCTGTCGGGAATTGGCCCGCTTTACCTTCTTATATATAGACTGCATTTCCAGATCGAGTTCGGCACTCTTTTCCGCGCATTCCCTAAGCTGTTCACGCAGCTTTTCGGATACGTCCGAGTCCGACTTATAGCGCAGCTGGTGCTCCAGGCTTGCCCAAAAATCCATGGCTATCGTGCGTATCTGTATCTCAACCGGCACATGCTCCGTCCTGTCGGACATGAAAACCGGAACATCCATAACCAGATGGAGGCTTCTGTACCCGTTTGGCTTAGGTTCGCGGATATAGTCGCTCATGCGCAGCAGCTTGATATCGGACTGGTTTGTAAGCATCCGCGCAATTTCATATATATCCTCAATGTAGTTGCACACTACCCTGACGCCCGCAATATCCGTGAGGTTTTCCCTGACAGACCGTATGGTCACCGGAAGCTGCCGGCGTTTGAGCTTTTCTATGGTGCTGGGCAGGGATTTAAGCCTGCTTTCTATCCTATGTATCGGATTATGCGAATACCTTACGTTAAATTCCTCATCCAAAATTTCAAGCTTTGTTGTAATCTCGCGTATGCCGGCCTTATATATCTGCTGCATCTCAATATAGCCCTGAAGTTCGCCTATGCGCTCACTGACGGCCTTAGCGTCCGTGTTTTCGGGAAGTAACATGCTTTTCAGCTTTGGAATGCTCATTTGCAATGCCCCTATCTTTATAGTTTAGGTTTGTAATTCATTGTATAACGATTATAGTTAAGCTTAAACCGCGTTTCTGGGTACATTGTGACATTCGGGTGAAAAAGAGTAGCACGCATGTAAAATGCCGCCAAACAAAAAGCGCGGCGCGCATGCAGATATCTCAAACCTCTTCGGCGCGGCGCTGGCGCTATCGTTGACCGATATTAGTAAATAGCCGAAATAAGAACAACTAAATTATCAGGAATAGGATAATACTAATTTCGCGAGGTGATATTTTGCAGTTTACAGAAGTATATTTTGAACCACACAGCCTTGATTACGATTTGGGGAAAAAGCTTAGGAAGGATTTTGCGCACCTCCCGTGGATTCCTGTGGAAAGCCATAACCGTATCCCCGAGCTGACGCAAAGGAGCAACAGGGATTTTCCCGCTATGAAAAGGTATTTAATCATAGGCACGAGAAAAACCCATAAATACATTGAGAACCATAAGATATCCGATTATCTGGTGCCCTTTACATCCTCAGGCTGCACGGCAATGTGCCTGTACTGCTATCTGGTATGCAATTACAATAAATGCTCATATTTAAGGCTGTTCGTAAACCGTGAACAGATGCTGGAGCGGCTTATACGCACGTCCAAAAAAGCGAATGTGCCGCCGACATTCGAGGTAGGTTCCAACAGCGATCTCATATTGGAAAACACAATAACAAACAACCTGGAATGGCTCATACCGGAGTTTGCCAAAAACGGCGCGGGCAGCATTACGTTTCCTACAAAGTTTGATATGGTTGACCCTCTGCTCACTCTTGACCACCGGCAAAAAACGGTATTTCGAATGAGCGTAAATCCGGATTGGATAATAGGCCATGTTGAGCTTGGCACCTCTTCGCTTAACCAGCGCATCGAGGCGGTAAATAAGATGTGCGACGCGGGCTATCCGTGCGGAATACTGATAGCCCCCGTAATACTGTGCGACGACTGGGTTGGCAAGTACGGCCAGCTTATAGACGTACTCAGCACGGGTTTAAGCGAAAAGGTAAAGCGGCAGCTCTTTATTGAGATAATCTTTATGACCTATAGCTATGTTCACAGGGCGATAAACAGCGAAGCCTTCCCAAACGCGGCCAGCCTGTACGATGGGGAGCTTATGACGGGCAAGGGCAGGGGCAAGTATAGTTATAAAAAGGATGCCCGTCTGCCGGCCGAGGCCTTTTTAAAGGAAAGGATAGCCGAAAGGCTTCCTGAGGCGAGGATAGCCTATATATGCTGACGAGGATTTGGTAATATCCATGCCGCCTATCTGCTATCAATTCTTTACAGCACGCGGATTAATGCTAAATCACTGTAATACAGCGCCGGCGGCATAGCGGGATAGGCGCGTGGAAAAGCTATAAACAGGTTTAACCCTGTCCAGAAAACTTAAGGAGGCGATTTTATGGATAATAATGACACACCCAACAGCCTGATAGATGAAAAATCCCCATACCTGCTTCAGCATGCGTATAACCCTGTCAAGTGGTATCCATGGGGCGTTGAAGCCTTTGAAAGGGCAAGGCAGTTTGACAGGCCCGTGTTTGTGTCAATCGGGTACAGCACCTGTCATTGGTGTCATGTAATGGCCCATGAATCCTTTGAGGACGTTGAAGTTGCGAAGCTGCTCAACGAATACTTTATATGCGTGAAGGTTGACCGTGAGGAGCGGCCCGACGTGGATTCCGTATACATGAGCGTATGCCAGGCGGTGACAGGATCCGGCGGGTGGCCGCTTACGATAATAATGGACGCTGATCAAAGGCCGTTTTTCGCCGGCACTTATATACCCAAAAGGAGCAAATTCGGAGTCGTGGGCCTGATGGAGCTTTTGCCGGCCATTTGGGAGCGCTGGACGCATAACAGGGACGGCCTTACCTCAATCGGGGATCAGATATGCGCCTATCTAAACCAAGAGCGGACCAAAACGGGCGGAAATGGGAACGAAGATCCCATAATGTTTGTTAAATCGGCATACAGGCAGCTTAACTCGATGTTTGATGAAAAAAACGGCGGTTTCGGCGTGGCGCCGAAGTTCCCAACGCCCCATCAGCTGTTATTCCTCATAAAATATTATCAGCTTGAAAATGACAGCCGCGCGCTTGAGATGGCCGTTAAAACGCTTGAGCAGATGTACCGCGGAGGCATATTTGACCATATAGGCGGCGGATTTTCACGCTACTCAACCGATGCGCGCTGGCTTGTGCCGCACTTTGAAAAAATGCTTTACGACAACGCGCTGTTAGGTCTTGCCTATTCTGAAACCTATGCCGTAACCAACGACGGGTTTTATAGGGACGTCGCCTGCCGTACCTTTGACTATGTTTTAAGGGAATTGACCGACAGCGAGGGCGGCTTTTACTGTGCCCAGGACGCGGACAGCGAGGGAAGCGAGGGTAAATACTACCTCTTTACTCCAGGCGAAGTCAAGGAAGCGCTTGGAAATGAGGGTGGAAAAAGCTTCTGCAGCTTATACGGAATAACCAACAGGGGCAATTTTGAGGGAAAGTCTATACCAAATCTGCTGGACAGGCAGGATTACCGCGTGGGTAATGGCGATATGGACGCGCTTATAAAGGCGCTGTATGATTACCGGCTTAATCGGACCAGCCTTCATAAGGACGACAAGGAGCTGGCCTCCTGGAACGCGCTTATGATAGCGTCGCTTGCGCGTTCATCCGTGACGCTTGACAGGGAAAGCTATCTTGATGCGTCAAAATCGGCTCAGACCATGTTTGAAAAGCGTTTTGTCACGGATGCAGGGAGGCTGCGCCTGAGGTGGAGGGACGGCGAAGCGGCATATGACGGCCATTTGGACGACTACGCGTTTTACGCATGGGCGCTTTTGGAGCTGTACCGGGCGACCTATGATGTGAAATACCTGGCAAGGGCCGTAAGCATTTCCAAAGGTATGGTTTCAGAGTTTTATGACGCAAACGACGGAGGCTTTTATCTATACGCCAAGGGCGCCGAACAGCTCATCAGCAGGCCCAAGGAGACGTATGACGGGGCGATGCCCTCGGGAAACTCCGTAGCTGCGCTGGTGTTAAACAGGCTGTGGAGGCTCACGGGGGACAGCGCATGGCTTGATATATCGCAGGCGCATATGAACTATATATATGGGGCTATGGGCGATTATCCGGCTGGGAATACCTTTGCGCTGCTCGCGGCAATGGAGGTTTCATATCCATCATGGGACCTGCTATGCGCCTGTGCGGAGGGGAACGTCGATGATGATTTAAGGGATTTGCTAAAGACAGTTACTCCAAATATAAACATAACCGTAAAGAACCCGCTCAATGAAAGGGAGATTGCAGCTGTCGCGCCATATACCGCAAACTATCCCCTGCCCGAAAAGGGGGGCCGTAATACATACTACCTGTGCAGGGATGGGGCATGTAAGCCGCCCTGCGGCATTGAAGCGCTTGCGGACATATTGAAGGATAGAAAGAGGGCCGAAACAATGGCGTAGCGCCGTCAACCGCATTCGGCAGGCCGGGGCGGCTGGGAGGAAAGCGGCATAGCCGGCTTAACGGCGGCCGCTTTTATTGGCTGCAAATCCGCCCGTGAAAAGCGGCTCTACCATCCGTAGAGCAATTCTACCGGGCATACTTTGATTTTTAGCTCCATTGAATGTAGAATCAGCACAGGGGCAGGTTATTGCCGCATGGAAGGTAGGATGAGATATGGATGCTACAAAAATCGGAATGTTTATCGCAGCTTTAAGAAGGAGCAGGGGAATGACCCAGCAGGAGGTTGCGCAAAGCCTTGGAATCACGGATAAGACCGTAAGCAAATGGGAAACCGGAAACGGCTATCCGGATATCACCATGATTCCTGCGCTTGCCGAACTATTTGGGGTGACGACCGATGAAATACTTCGGGGAGAGCGCATAATAAAGGATAAGGACGTCAGGGCAGGCGTGGAACACGAAAAGCAAAAGGCTTACCTGCTCAATTCAGCCGGGTACAGGGTGAATAACCAGATCTTATGCAGTATAGGGGCCAGCATTGGAGCGGCCGTAACGCTGTTTTTGCTTGGCAGCAGCACGTTTTATGCACCCGTATGCTGCGGGGTATCCATACTCCTGTGCATCGTGAGCGTTGTAATAGCCCTGACGGCGCTTTCGAAAGCCAGATTTATAAGCAGGGACAGGGAGATATGCAGGGCTGCGCCATCGGCAATGAAGGCTTTTCGTGAAACCGTGCTCAAGCGTATGCGCCTTGCATTTGCGGGTATCGCGTATTCCCTGGCGCTAAGCCTGATAATATGGTTCGTTTCAGGAACATCCGGCGGGTTGATCACCGCGTTTGAGCTGTACAATCCATTGTTTGGGCTTATTGCGGCCGCGGCCGCAATACTGGCGTTTTGCTTAAGCAAGGGCATCCTCAAGAGGGCGTTAGACCATGAAGAGCATATAACGATTCAAAAGCCTTGAAAATATAAGACGCTTTATACCATTGCCAATAAAAAAGCGGGCTGCGCATAGGTGTGATGTCACCTTTGCGCAGCCCTTTTATTAGGGCGGCTTCCATTGGTTTTGATATAAATAATGAACTGAAAACCCGCCCGCCGTTAAAGCTCGCAAATCAGTTGGGCCGCATCGTGGGGAAAAGCAGGACGTCCCTTATTGTTGAAGCGCCCGTCAGAAGCATCACAAGGCGATCCATGCCAATGCCTATCCCGCCGGTGGGCGGCATTCCGTATTCAAGCGAGAGGCAGAAATCCTCGTCGATCATCATCGCCTCATCATCGCCCTTGGCGCGCTCCATTGCCTGATGCATAAACCGCTGGCGCTGGTCAATGGGATCGTTAAGCTCTGAAAACGCGTTTGCGTATTCGCTGCCGCATATGAACAGCTCAAATCGCTCCGTGATTCCGGATGTCCCTGGCTTGCGTTTGGCAAGCGGCGATATCTCAACGGGGTAGTCTATTATAAATGTTGGGGATATAAGCTTATCCTCGACAAACTGGTCGAACGCCGCGGCAAGAAGCCTGCCCTTGACGGGGGATACGCCCTCCATGTTTAACCTTATGCTCTTTGCAAGCCCAACTGCTTCGCTATCGTCCCCGCAGGCGCAAAAGTCAGCTCCAGTGTATCGCTTTACCGCATCGTTCATGCTAAGCCTTTCAAACGCCGGCTCCAGATCGATTTCATGTCCGCAGTAATTCAGCCTGCAGGAGCCTAGAACCTTTTTCGCCAGGTGCCTGATAAGCCCCTCGGCCAGCTCCATCATGCCGTTATAGTCGGTATACGCCTGGTACAGCTCAAGCATGGTGAATTCGGGATTATGTGTGGCGTCCATTCCTTCGTTGCGGAAGTTTCGCCCTATCTCGTATACCCGCTCCATACCACCGACTATAAGCATCTTAAGCCGCAGCTCCAGGGCGATCCTGAGATACATGTCTATATCCAGGGAGTTATGATGCGTAATGAACGGCCTGGCCGACGCGCCGCTCGCCGTGGTGTTCAACACGGGGGTCTCGACCTCCAAAAAACCCCTTTCATCAAGATAACGCCGTGTTTCACTAAGGATCATGCTCCGCTTTACAAACGTATCGCGCACCTCGGGGTTAACTATAAGATCCAGATACCTCTGGCGCGACCTCAGCTCAGGATCCTTGAGGCCGTGAAACTTCTCCGGAAGCGGGCGCAGCGATTTGCACATAAGCGTAACCGATTCGGCGTTTATCGAAACCTCGCCTGTGCGGGTTTTAAACACCGTACCCTCAACTCCGGCTATATCGCCTATATCATATGTCTTAAACCGGGCGTACTCGTCCTCGCCTACGGCGTCGCGGCGAACATACGCCTGAATGGTTCCGCTCTTATCGAGTATATGGATAAAGGCCGCCTTTCCCATAATCCGTTTTGACATTATGCGTCCCGCCACGCTTACTACGGAGTTCTCAAGCGCGTCGAAACCATCAATTATGTCGCGGCTGTGGTGGCTTATTCCATAGCTCATAATTTCAAAGGGATCCCTTCCCTCGGCCCGCAGCGTTTGGAGCTTATCGCGCCTTACTTTAAGCAGCTCGGAAAGCTCCTCATTGGTTATGCCGTTGCTTCTGTTATCCTCCATAATTCTCCTGCTTTCGTTGCTTTTGAAGTCTATCTTCTCTTTTCAGTTTTGCCTATGCTCAATATGCTCAGTGAAATAATACCGCCTGGGGTCTCTACTTCCACGGTTTCTCCAACCGTGTGCCCAAGGAGGCTCTTTCCTATGGGTGACGCGTCGGATATAAAGCCATTTATAGGGTCCGATTCCATGGTGCCAACGATATGGTACTCAAAATCACGTGAGAGCTTTTCGTTATGAACGCTTACCGTGGTGCCCACGCTGACGACGTCGGTGGTGACGCTTGCCTCGTCAATTATAACAACGTTCCTTAGTTTGGATTCAAGCTCAGCTATCTCTATCTCGTTTCTTTCCTGGGCTTCCTTCGCGGCGTCGTATTCGGCGTTTTCGCTCAGGTCGCCATGGGAACGCGCCTCCTGCAGCTCCTGCGCAATCTCCCTGCGGCGCATGTTTTTAAGAAACTCGAGCCTGGATTCAAGTTGTTTCAGTCCGTCTGGCGTGAGCCTGATCTCTTCCATCTATGTAATCCTCCTTATGGATGTTATGCTCTGGATAGAATAAATACCGGGGCGCCCAGCGGCATGCCGCCGTGCGTCCTCCGGATGCTTTTTCAAGTAAAGCCATTATATGTAACAGCGGCGCCCGTGTCAAGGAAAACGGCGAACATAACGCTGAACGTTTGCGTCCGGATCAGGAATCCGGCAATTACGTCATGGTAACGGTATGGCTTAATAGCACCCGTTCAAGCTCCTCAACGCTTGAGCAGGCGTTTACCATCCTCCTCAGCTCGGGCGCGCCGCGCATTCCCCTGATATACCATACCATATGCTTTCGCAGCTGTATTATGCTGCGCTCTCCCTTAATGCCCACATGCCGTTTCGCATGCTCTATCGCTACATGTATTCTCTCCTCAGGCGTGGGTGGAGTATACGGCCTTTTTAAAAGCCCTGACTTTATTTCTTCAAATATAAAGGGGTTGCCCAGAGCGCCGCGCGCTACCATGACGCCGTCGCAACCCGTAGTTTCGCGCAGCATCAAGGCGTCTTTTGCGCAAAACACATCCCCATTCCCGATTACCGGTATATTTACGGCCTTTTTTACTGAAGCCACTATATCCCAATCAGCCCTGCCCGAGTATAACTGTTCCCGCGTCCTGCCGTGTATGGTAAGCGCGTAGGCGCCGCTTTGCTCAGCCATTTTGGCAAACTCCACAGCGTTTACAGAGCCGCTGTCCCATCCTTTTCTAAACTTCACGGTTATTGGCACATCAGCCGCGCGCCTAACGCTATCGATGATTTTGGCAGCCAGCAGGGGCTTGCGCATCAGCGCGCAGCCCTCGCCGTTTTTAACTATTTTGAGCGCTGGGCAGCCCATATTCAAGTCTATCAGAGCGATCCGCCCGCGGTATTCGCCGCACACGGCTTTAGCCATGCCTGCCATTATCTCCGGATCGCTTCCAAAAAGCTGAATGCCGCACGGCGCTTCAAGATCACAAAGCGCCAAAAGGTCGCGGGTGTTTTTACTATTGTAAAACAGTCCCTTTGCGCTTATCATCTCGGTATAAGTAAAATCTGCCCCAAACTCGGCGCAGAGTTTACGAAAAGGCAGGTCTGTAATGCCTGCCATCGGAGCCAGCAATATGGGGAAACGGTTGAAATCTAGCATTGTATATATTGTGTGTCGTCGTTTTTTGTTAACTCCATTTTGCCAAACGCCTTATAACGGCTTATATAGAGCGTCAATCGTCAGTTGCGCCGCCTTCGTACTCTTCCCCAAGCATGCTCATATCCGGGGTTGGCTTTTCCTCAACCGGAGGGTTTTCCTCAATGGTCTTAATTGAGGTGATCAGCCAGCGGTCGTCAATGTACTCAAGCGTGAATTCATATCGGGCGTCAATCCATTTGGGCGGGCCTTCCTTGCTGTCCGCGCTCTCATTGCTGGTTCCCGATATAGAAGGGATTCTTTCCAGTACGGTCATAGACCCCTTATTCGACCATGGCAACACGAAGACGCTTTCAACCGATAGACGATAGTCGTAATTTGTAATTGTCCAGGGCTCATATGGATTTCCTCCAAGCGGCTCCTCCTGGGTATTATAGTTCAACAGCGCATCCTGCTTTAAATAATCTTCGGTAAAAAATTTTGTGAGCTCCAGCTTGGGCCCGTTTTGCAGTATGCATTCGGCGCGAAGCTCCATGCCCTCCGTTACGACTATGTACATGTTGCTTATATAAAGCGCGGTAATCGTAATTCCGACGGCAAGCGTAGCGACAAATACAAGCATCAGCGCGCACTTGAGGAAGTACCATACACTGCGCCTGGCTAAAACATATTTGTTTCTGGGCATATACGCCTCCTTAAGTTCATCGGATGGAACGCGGCTGCACAGCTCAGGCAAAAATGCCGCAAATCCTTGCGTTATAATAACATATTGAGATGTGTGTTGCAACAAGGCGGGGTTTTACGGGCGCCTCAATATGGCTTATTCCCATTCCCAGTCAAAATAATCGCATATTCCATCAGCAATCGCGGTTGCCAGCGTCTTATGGTAGTCGCTGCTTTGCAGCAGGAGTTCTTCGTCAGGGTTTGTTATGAACCCGCATTCTACTAGCACGGCAGGCATTGGGGCGGCGCTTAGGACATACAGACTGTCGCTGCTGATCTGGCGCGTGCCGCTCGTAATCTCGTTCATTTGCTCCTGAATCCGCGAAGCAAACGCCTTTGACACCCGGGAACCCTCCTGATAGAACACCTGGGGCCCCCATACCGAGCTGTCGTCAGGGAACGCGTTCATATGTATGCTTACAAGGGCCGCGCAGCCGCTGCCGTTAATCAGCGTTCGCCGCTGGGCCATATCCTCTTCCTTTGTGTCCCCTATCGCCCCGTATCCGGCGCGCGTCATCTTTGTGGGGATGCCGCGCGCGTTTAATTCATCGACAAGCGCCTGAGCCATTCTCAAGTTCATATCCGATTCAAGCGCGCCTGTATTTGGCGCTATGGCGCCTGGATCCGCTCCGCCGTGGCCAGGGTCGATTACAACCCCGTCGGCCAGATCGAACTCGCCGCCCGAGCCTGAGGTTTCGTTTATTATGAGAACCGCCGCCATTACTAGCGCGGCTGCAAGCAGGATTATCCCTACGATCAATAGTGATTGAGCGTAGTATGCCTTTTTGTTCAATTCGGCTCCTTTCCTGGAGTCAGGCAGTAGTTTGACGCTGCTCTAATAGCCCATGATAGCGCAATCCTTCCCCAATACGTAACATGATTATTATAACATGGATTTATCCTATTCGTTTTAGAAAATTCGCTCCAAATCTATAAAATTTTAGAATAGGCTTTTCCAGCATGCTATAAAGGCAATACTTAAGCGCGTCTGGCCGGGATTTAAACACTGCGGCCAAACTCATAAGCCGCCTGCGGATATCTGGAGTTCTCCATATCGGCGCGCACCGACATGCCCGACGCCAAAATATGCCCGCGGTCCTCCCACTTTAGATATCTCAGCATAGTGCTGTAATGGAGCTTAAGGCTGTCCATCGCCCACTCATCCGTGTCCGCGCAGGTTGCTAACAGTACGGCTTTTTTCGGGGTGCTCCTGAGCAGGGCGTTAACCGAGTAAAACCTGTCTATTACAGCCTTTAGCTGGGCTGACATGCCAAAATAATATAATGGGGTGACGAACGCTACCATATCCGCGCTCACGAGGGCGTCCGCAATCTCCCGCATGTCATCCTTATGTACACAGCCGCAGCCCTCCGCCCTTGGGCAGCTTTCGCAGCCAAGGCATGGCTTTATATTCATAAATGCAGCGTCAAACCGGCGAACGCTGTGGCCCCCGTCCCGCGCCCCCAGCGCAAACCTATCCGCCAGCATAGAAGACGTACCCCTTCTATGCGGGCTTCCAGTAATAAGAAGAATATTCATAGTTACCTCCAATCGGCCTGGCGAAATGTGCCTTATGATGATTTTATCATATTTGTCAACAAAATCGTATTTTAACCGTTCTTGAGCTGCGGATGCATTCTTTTAGGCTTTTAGATGCGTTTCGTCTTTGCTCAGCTCCATTTTACAGGTTGGACATTATGGGCACGGAGTAAAGCATAGGGTGAGTTATATTGAAGGACGCACGGGACGGTTATTGAAGGCGCTTAAATGCACAAGCAGGCCTTTGCGTCGAAGCCGGCAATCGAATGGAATTGATTATACAATATTTCAGAGTGTAGCAACCGGGGAATTGCCGGTACTTCATGTCTTGTTTTACAGCGGCTGCCATTTAGGGATTTGCACTTTCTTTGGGCCATTGTTTTGCCTTCATAAACCTTTAATAGCCGATTTGCGCAAATTCATCTTCTCTTTTCGTCATATATGTAATCCCACAGCATGTGTAGAAAAACGCCGGTTTCAGTATTGACACGGTGATTTCGCTTTGCTATAATGCAAATGTTGCAGTCAAACCGCGTGGAGAGATGTCCGAGTGGTTTATGGAGCTGGTCTTGAAAACCAGTGATGTCGCAAGGCACCGGGGGTTCGAATCCCTCTCTCTCCGCCATTTCTGCCACGACGCGCAATTAAAAACATTGAATCGATGGTTTACCGTGGAGAAGTACCCAAGTGGCTGAAGGGGCTCCCCTGCTAAGGGAGTAGGCTGGGGTGACTGGCGCGAGGGTTCAAATCCCTCCTTCTCCGCCAACCCGCAGAGTTTAAGGCTTTGCGGGTTTTTTGTTATACTTTGGCGGGTAATAAAAATGGCGTGAGAATTTGTAAAACTGCGTGCTATTGCCAACAGCTTGTTAAACCCTCATGACCGCACTTCGATACGCCAACATCATGAAGCCGTTCGCATGGTTGTCTCGCTTAAAAAGCATGAAAGCGCTCAGGCTAAAAGCAACCGGCACGGCCTTATCAATGACACGATATACACGCTAACAGTGACTCCTGCATATTATACCGTACCATAGAAATGAAAGGATGGTATATATAATGGAATCACCAAAAAACGATGTCAAATCGGTACTGACGGTACTGCCGATAGGCCAGGGCGCCTGCAACCTGGTTGAGGTGTATGATAACTCAAATAAATTAGTCTTTTTGGGCATGGTGGATTGCGGGAATAAAACTAACGAACAGGCGTTTAGTGTTGCTGGCTACAGCGTAGGGTTAAAATCAAATGTTGAGGCTTCGTTTGATTATATAGCACAAAAAATGCTGGGAGCACTCAAGAAATAAAATACAACCTGCTTTTGGATTTATTTATTCTGACTCATCAGGATGGAGACCACTGGATCCTGCTGGAAAAAATGTTTGAGCACGTTAAGGGATACGTGTGTTATAAAAACCCCACAACTGAAAATACCGACAAAAGTTTGTATTGCGAGGAAGAAAAAAATATAGAAAAATCACTGGTTAAATATAAAATTCTATATAAATTGGAATATGATAAAAAAAGCGGTCAATCATATTCATATTTTGTGTTTATTGACAATTATATAATGAAAGTATTTTTTCAAAAAACTGGCACTAAAACCGAATTAATTTATGAAAATGGAAGTGTAAAACTTACAAGAAGTTGTAATAAAGATGGTGAAGTCATTAAGTTGAACGGAAAAATTATTGATAATGTACCAAATGAATATGCGCAAATTATATGTTATTTTGACATGTTGCAAAATAACATCAATTATACAAAAGAACATGTTGAATCTGAACTGAATAAGGGTTCTAAAGTTGAACCTTTTATTACAAACTTTTTGAAAGGCGGGGACGAATACACAAAAAAAGCGGCAGATTTTTCTAAAGAATTTTCATGGCATTTATCTAAAACGACAAATTGGATTGCTCCAACCAATAAATACAAAGAGAACATATTTGAAAATGGTTATGTAAGTATAGATCTGTTATGCGGTACTGTTAGAGGGAAATCTAATAGTAAAAGTCTAGAAAAACTGCCAGTTGACAGAGCAAGAGACTACAATAAAAAAAATGCAACTTCCGCCGTTACACTGTGGACCATCGGGAACACAAAGTACCTCTTCCCAGGCGACGCCACTGTGCATACGATGATGCATTTGAATAATTTGGACAATATAAACAATCACACTAACGCCATAATGACAGCGCCGCACCATGGCTCTGATAATTCATCAGATCAGCATCGCCGGAGACCAAGTATCAAGGCGACTGGGGAATCTACAGGGAATTTCTGGATAACTATAAACCCAGCGCCGTAACCATAAGCGCGGGACGGAACTACGGGTTTGGCCATCCAGGGCCGGAGTTTGTAAAGGCGACGGATTGTTATTTTAATAATACAGGCGCAAACGAGCACATAATATACACGTGTATTGGCGAATACGACAAAACAAAATACTATGGCCTATATCAGACTAGCTCGCCGATTTACAGTACACTGCAATATGACAAGAACGAGAAAAAGGTTTACTTTCAGCGCTTGCATTTCACTAATGACATAATTTCGGATTATACAATAGTAAACGATACGAAAATTGCATGCCGGTGCAATCCAAATCTTTCGAACTATCTCAAGCTAGATGTGGGAAGCTGCACAGGATGTTCGCCCAAGTTTATTGATGAATCAAGCAGCTCTTTGAATTGGTTCTGCAAATATATATGCGAAAGCACAATGGCTAAAGATGAAAATACAGAGGACGACAAGAGCGCCTCTTCAACAGAAACTAGGGGTTGTTTTCCCGATGAGTGCATTGAAGAAGAGGAAGAGGAAGAGGTAGAAATGAAGGGAGCTGCCAAAGAGCGGTCAAATCATAAACCCATGAGCGAAATGCCCAGGCCGGTCAAGAGGCGAAGAACCGAATAGATACAAAATTTAAGGGGGGGGGATCGCTCCCCCTCTTTTTTATTTATTGTCAGAATTTTGCCGGTCTATACACAGATAATGTGTATAATAAAAATAAAAGGAGGGCGCAAACCATAAAGCTGCTTGAAAATAACGGATGGTGGCACAAGCGGGAGTGCGGCAGCCATGACATCTATACCAACGGGACAGATTGTAAACCAATATCAAGGCATAGAGAGATTAAGGAGGCGGTTGCAAAAACAATAATTAAAAGGCGGGGCTTGAAATAGTCCCGTCCCAAAACAATATGAATATAGGAAACAGCAAGGAGGCAATGAGTAAATGAAGTTAGTTTATCCGGTAGTATTTACTGGACTTGATGACGGCTATATGGCATATGTGCCGGACTTGGAAATAAATACGCAAGGTAACGGCCTTGCGGAAGCGATCGAAATGGCGCGCGATGCCATTGGTATTATGGGCATTGATATGGAGGATGATAATAAGCCCATTCCGGAACCGTCTGACTTATCACAGATTTTTTATGGAATGAATGAAATAGTATCTATTATAGATATTGATTTAACAGCGTATAGGCGTGCAAACGAGCAGCGAACAGTACGGCGAAATGTATCCCTCTGCCCTCCTGGCTAAATGTCGAGGCTGAAAAAGCGGGAATTAATGTTTCAGCAGTGCTTCAGACGGCATTAAAAAAGGAGCTTCATATGGAATAAGGAAAGGGCGGCATACTCGCCCTTTATAAAATAACTTTAGCTTGCGCAGCTATTACTACTCTATTACCACTTGCAAGATCAAAAGCCTTTAATTATAAATGTTTGATTCACCCTTGCTAAGGGAGTAGGCTAGGGGGACTGGCGCGAGGGTTCAAATCCCTCCTTGCTAAGATTGTTTTATCTGGATTTATATTTCAATCCACGCACCCCACACGGGGTGCGACCACTCGTCACTGTCGTTTTACCGCTGCTGCCAATATTTCAATCCACGCACCCACACGGGGTGCGACTTGAGCCGTCCTATTCAATCCACGCACCTGACTGATTTCAATCCACGCACCCACACGGGGTGCGACCATCAATGCGGGCGTACGCATGTCAAGTCGCAGTATTTCAATCCACGCACCCCACACGGGGTGCGACGTTGTACCCATAGTTGTGTCATAATATACCCATAATTATTTCAATCCACGCACCCCACACGGGGTGCGACTCCGCAAAGATATAACGATTGATTCATCTTTAGCTATTTCAATCCACGCACCCCACACGGGGTGCGACTGCGCGACATAATCCAAAAGACATGCATAGTACCCGAATTTCAATCCACGCACCCCACACGGGGTGCGACCGGCATGCCGCGTGGGAGGCCGTAATGGACAAATGCATTTCAATCCACGCACCCCACACGAGGTGCGACAGGATATCGGCTTAAATTGGATTTTACAGAGGTAATTTCAATCCACGCACCCCACACGGGGTGCGACGGCACTCAGCCTTACCATTGCGGCCAGGCTGAGATATTTCAATCCACGCACCCACACGGGGTGCGACCCAACAACCCCGACTTAGCCATAAAAACATTTACATTTCAATCCACGCACCCACATGGGGTGCGACCTTGCGTACAATATCGTGCATAGCTGGTCAGATGCTATTTCAATCCACGCACCCACATGGGGTGCGACCCATCCCCGTGGAGCAGGCGCGGGAGTTGGTACAAGGCATTTCAATCTATGCACCCACACGGGGTGCGACGGTGATTATATCACATGCCTCTAGAGATTGCAAATCATTTCAATCCACGCACCCACACGGGGTGCGACCTTCTGGACCGCTTGAATAATAGATATAGGGTCCCATTTCAATCCACGCACCCCACACGGGGTGCGACAGAACAACACATACAGGCTTAATGCAATCGACAAAAAATTTCAATCCACGCACCCACATGGGGTGCGACGCGCATCCCCACGTATGGGGGCAAGCTCGTCGAATTTCAATCCACGCACCCACATGGGGTGCGACAATTTAAGTGATATGCGCAAAGCTGATGCGATGGATTTCAATCCACGCACCCACATGGGGTGCGACACGCACTGTATTGCGGCTACCCCGCGTCACTCGACATTTCAATCCACGCACCCACATGGGGTGCGACCCCTTTCATCGTGGACAGCCACTCTAATGCTTTGAATTTCAATCCACGCACCCACATGGGGTGCGACGGGGCGTTTTTCGCCCCTCTGGTGCATATTTTGCCAATTTCAATCCACGCACCCACATGGGGTGCGACAATTTAAGTGATATGCGCAAAGCTGATGCGATGGATTTCAATCCACGCACCCACATGGGGTGCGACAGCGGGCGCGTAGTTGATATCTACGCGCCTGTCAATTTCAATCCACGCACCCACATGGGGTGCGACGAGGCCAACACGGGGGATAAGGTGTTTTTGGCGGATTTCAATCCACGCACCCACATGGGGTGCGACGCTTTAGCGTTAATAAGGTCTTAGTGATCGCACCGAATTTCAATCCACGCACCCACATGGGGTGCGACACCTAATGGCCGACGCAAGTTTAATGATAAGCGCCATTTCAATCCACGCACCCACATGGGGTGCGACGGTTTTACCGCTCCGCTAAATCGCCAGCGCAGGCAATTTCAATCCACGCACCCACATGGGGTGCGACTTACATAGCTAACGAGGGATTGAGTATCCTTGAATTTCAATCCACGCACCCACATGGGGTGCGACAGACAGGAGGCCGCAAAATCCAGCCTTGCCAAATATATTTCAATCCACGCACCCACATGGGGTGCGACGCTTTGTGACTGTCACAATCTGTCACAACTGTCACATTTCAATCCACGCACCCACATGGGGTGCGACATAAGTTCTCCTGGTCGCAATCCCGTTGCGACCAATTTCAATCCACGCACCCACATGGGGTGCGACCGGTAAAACTTGTATGTTCTGCCTTCAGCGTTAACATTTCAATCCACGCACCCCACACGGGGTGCGACCAACGCTATATTGCTCTGTGACCTCGGGCAGCATATTTCAATCCACGCACCCCACACGGGGTGCGACCGCCTAATCCCTGCGCCTTCAAGGCGGTAACAGAATTTCAATCCACGCACCCCACACGGGGTGCGACGGGATTTGCCAGCCATTCGGCTCGCTCTCATCTCCTATTTCAATCCACGCACCCCACACGGGGTGCGACATGTATAGATGATTTGGTGAAAGAGGCTTAATATATTTCAATCCACGCACCCCACACGGGGTGCGACCACAATGGCCGCAAGTACCAGGCGCAGCCAAGATAATTTCAATCCACGCACCCCAC
Source organism: uncultured Eubacteriales bacterium (assembly GCA_900544965.1). Lineage (GTDB taxonomy): Bacteria > Bacillota > Clostridia > Christensenellales > CAG-138 > UMGS946. The sequence goes on from UQXE01000003.1 coordinate 73,259, forward strand.
ACGGGGTGCGACGTCCGGCAGAGCGTCGGAGGCTATTATCACAACAGATTTCAATCCACGCACCCCACACGGGGTGCGACTCCGATATTCCAATCGGCCACAATCTTTTTAACATTTCAATCCACGCACCCCACACGGGGTGCGACGGAGGATAGATATGTTTATCAGGAGACTATATTAATTTCAATCCACGCACCCCACACGGGGTGCGACTCTGTGATACGGTTGGCTCCGGCATACTTATAAAATTTCAATCCACGCACCCCACACGGGGTGCGACTCTGTTGCAACCAAATTTCAGCTATCTCCTTTTGAATTTCAATCCACGCACCCCACACGGGGTGCGACTTCAAAATAGCCTAGAACTCTAATGCACGAGCCGATTTCAATCCACGCACCCCACACGGGGTGCGACGAAAATGTAGCCTCTGACCTGATGGACAACTTCCCAATTTCAATCCACGCACCCCACACGGGGTGCGACGAGACAGGCATATGCGATCAATATAAGATAACATGGAATTTCAATCCACGCACCCCACACGGGGTGCGACGAGTTCTTTCTCACCGTTAATCTCAGTGGACGGGAATTTCAATCCACGCACCCCACACGGGGTGCGACTCAGGCATTCGCCTTCTTTTTGCTTCAGCTCGCATTTCAATCCACGCACCCCACACGGGGTGCGACTGGGCCGTGGACGATCCAAGGGCCTCCGCAATAATTTCAATCCACGCACCCCACACGGGGTGCGACGGGTACCATCCACCGTCCTGGATGGTACCAAATAATTTCAATCCACGCACCCCACACGGGGTGCGACGTGGCGCTGATCGCGCTTACGGCGTGGTGCGGCGATTTCAATCCACGCACCCCACACGGGGTGCGACAAGGAAATGCAAAAAGCCTATGGATATATAGGTATTTCAATCCACGCACCCCACACGGGGTGCGACTGTCACACCATTAAAATTGGGGAGACAGGCCACAAGATTTCAATCCACGCACCCCACACGGGGTGCGACGGCGGAGCGGTAAAACCATCGGCCGTTAACATAGGCATTTCAATCCACGCACCCCACACGGGGTGCGACTTTATATCGCCAACGAGGGACTGAGTATCCTCGAATTTCAATCCACGCACCCCACACGGGGTGCGACGGTTCTTACCCGAGGGCGCTGTGGTAGGTACAGTGCATTTCAATCCACGCACCCCACACGGGGTGCGACCGTTATATATCGACATTGTTGTCCGGAAGAAACAAAATTTCAATCCACGCACCCCACACGGGGTGCGACTGAGTATAGCGCACTTAAAAGTACAGCGCTACAAATTTCAATCCACGCACCCCACACGGGGTGCGACACCGATAAAAAGGTTTTTACCTTAAGGATGCAAAATTTCAATCCACGCACCCCACACGGGGTGCGACTTTGGCATTGACAAGCTAATTATCATGTAGTATTAATTTCAATCCACGCACCCCACACGGGGTGCGACAACATAAAACAGCGTTAAAATATATTGAATGGCGCATTTCAATCCACGCACCCCACACGGGGTGCGACCCTCAATGACGGCACCTCCAACTGGGGCTACGCATTTCAATCCACGCACCCCACACGGGGTGCGACTGCTGTTTCACTGCTTCGGGCCGGATCGTGTCCGATTTCAATCCACGCACCCCACACGGGGTGCGACACGCAACCGTTACATCAGGATCATCAGACTACAAATTTCAATCCACGCACCCCACACGGGGTGCGACGCCTTTAAAGATAGGAGGCTTTCTGCTATTACTGCATTTCAATCCACGCACCCCACACGGGGTGCGACGTGCGCTGTATATGGTGTACATGGCGTACGCGGATAGGATTTCAATCCACGCACCCCACACGGGGTGCGACTAGCTTGATTCTCTTTGCTTTAGTGGTACTTATTATTTCAATCCACGCACCCCACACGGGGTGCGACTGGGTTGTCAATAAACAATTCAAAAGTCGAAAAGATTTCAATCCACGCACCCCACACGGGGTGCGACGCCGTAACGGCTGGACACGCGCCGAGTATAACCGCGATTTCAATCCACGCACCCCACACGGGGTGCGACGGCGATTTAGTTTTCCCTGTCTGGACAGATACAAGTATTTCAATCCACGCACCCCACACGGGGTGCGACATCAGGTATTTGCATATGCCCCCAAAGAGGGGGCAATTTCAATCCACGCACCCCACACGGGGTGCGACGCGCGGATGACACCATACCACGGCCAATGATATGCAATTTCAATCCACGCACCCCACACGGGGTGCGACGCGATAAAGACCTCATGGGCGCGCGTGATAAATATTCATTTCAATCCACGCACCCCACACGGGGTGCGACCTCTATCTGGCTTTTTTCAACGATGCGATCCGCTGATTTCAATCCACGCACCCCACACGGGGTGCGACCTGGTAAGGCGCTTGGCCTTCCGGTTGATAAACAAAATTTCAATCCACGCACCCCACACGGGGTGCGACTAGCTTCCCATGCATCCGCAAGTTTGACAAATGTATTTCAATCCACGCACCCCACACGGGGTGCGACTAGGATCCCCCCCACCCTGCGGTTCACGGGGCTCATTTCAATCCACGCACCCCACACGGGGTGCGACGGCTTTGACCGGTGTAACTGTCTATCGACCGCGCAAATTTCAATCCACGCACCCCACACGGGGTGCGACTTGTCAGCCTGTATCTCATACTCCCTCCTGATCATTTCAATCCACGCACCCCACACGGGGTGCGACCGAGCTTACGGTAAACGGGGACGGCAGCAGGCAAATTTCAATCCACGCACCCCACACGGGGTGCGACGCGCTATGTCAGACACTTATTACAACTTTGGGTATCATTTCAATCCACGCACCCCACACGGGGTGCGACCAGAAACCGACATCGAAGCTCTGATTAAGGAAGCAATTTCAATCCACGCACCCCACACGGGGTGCGACTCGTAATGCAAAAGAGATTGTAACCCACAATACGATTTCAATCCACGCACCCCACACGGGGTGCGACGCGTTTTCAAGACAGGCGGTAATTTCCTGCCGCATATTTCAATCCACGCACCCCACACGGGGTGCGACGTCTTTCACATGGAGAGGGTGTAGTCGGCGGTAAATTTCAATCCACGCACCCCACACGGGGTGCGACGTTATAAAATACTCTGTCGTCATGAGTGTCGTAATATTTCAATCCACGCACCCCACACGGGGTGCGACACCACTCTCGGAGTCTTTTGAGTGTTTATCCTCAAGATTTCAATCCACGCACCCCACACGGGGTGCGACACCTATCCCCCGTTACATGGGACAAAAAATAACAAATTTCAATCCACGCACCCCACACGGGGTGCGACTTGTCAAGCGGTGTGGGTTGGCGTGGATTGCTTAAATTTCAATCCACGCACCCCACACGGGGTGCGACCCTTGGCAGTTGGTATCCGAGCCAGAGTAATAATATTTCAATCCACGCACCCCACACGGGGTGCGACGGTTATACCGCAACTCTACATCCGACGCCCTTTGTATTTCAATCCACGCACCCCACACGGGGTGCGACTAAGGGACGGCAAAACCCTGCCCGCCGCCGCCCAATTTCAATCCACGCACCCCACACGGGGTGCGACGACCACGCATCTCCCCGTACCCAACCGGAGGTTGGTATTTCAATCCACGCACCCCACACGGGGTGCGACAGCAAAAACACGTAAATTGATGCAAAAAACATCTTCACAATCAATTACTATGCATTTAATGTAATTATATCAGTTTGCTAACGCCGTTTCAACTGAGTATATATCTCAATTTACGTCTTTTCGGGTGCGAATGCAACTATAAAACCAGGATAACTATAGATTCGCGCTATTAAATTTTAAAGCATTCTATAATCATTCATCGCGGATTACATGTCCCACAGGGAGAATAACCAGACGATTGGGCTGCGCTTGCCGAATTCCACCATATAGCGTTTCGTATAAGAATCCTCTGTGCATGTCTGCACTTAGAATAATGATATTTATCCGATTCAGCGCTCCCTACATACTTGCCCTCATAGTCCCTTGAATCCATGTCGGCCAGTGTATCGTCCGAATTATATGTTCGGGGCGTAGGTTTGGCTGTGGCTGTCGGCTTAGGTGTTGCTCTGCCGGTGGGCTTAGCCGTGGGCCTGGGTTTTTCCGTATGGGCGCTTGATGACGTCTCTGTTGACGGACTTATGCGCGGTGTAGAAGCGGGCCTTATGCTTGGACTATCGGTTGGATCCTCTGCTTCAGCACTCGGAGCGGGGGTTAGTTTCACATCAACTGTTGGGCCGAGCGTTGGAGCGGTATTTGGATTGCTGACCGTAGCCGAGCAGCCCGTCAAAAGGCAGACAATGAGCAAAAGAGCACACAATTTGCGTTTCACTTATTATTTTCCCCTCTCCAGAATTGTCATATAAATTGTAACATAAATGTGAATGTATTCAATAGTTTTATTAAGAAAATAGTATGTATTACACTATTTGGCAACGCTGCTGTTTGTCGATTTTTAGGATATGTAGCTATAATCGATAAATCTGCGAGTAGTATTGACACGTTTGTTCGGCTTTGATAAAATGATTTAGAATAAACATTCCAAAGCTAGAGAAAGAAAATATATCATGTCGCATTGCAGACACCATCGTTACAAGCGTCTATTGTCCTTTGCCTTAGTTTTGTCTACCTAACCCTTTAATATAAATAACGAACCATCCAAAACATACGGCCTTGGATGGTCTGTTAAGTGTAGCCTTTCGCACCTTGAAAACTAATATATTATTTATCTCATCCATGAAGCCAGCTGTAATAATACCTCTAGGAAGCGCAATCTCGGCAATACCAAAAAAGAAGGTTATGCAGAAAAACATACTTAACAAAGCCTATGCAACTCATCCTGATATGAAGGATGACAATACAAATTTTGTGTCACAGTACCTGCAGGCCCAAGGCGTTCCTTGTACTGGCAAGTGGAATATATACAAAAAATCATATGGCCGCCCAAGTAACTTAAGATAATGCAAGCTTGTTTTTTGCAGCTATATCCATTATTCCTGATGTAATAGAATTTAGCGTTAGCATGGAGCCCATTCGGTATGGGGCCTATACTCATACTTAGGCTTTTTCGTATTGAACATAAATATTGAACTAGAATTAATGCCGTATTGGGCCTCAATTACTAGCTATACTCTTTCCTGTTTCAAATACAAAAAATCAGCCTTTTAATCAGGCTGATTTACATGCTTACATAACGCTATTTTATCTTAACACTGTCTATAATGTCTAAAAATGTTGCCCTTAAAGTCCCGTCGCTGGTTGAAGGCTCCCGTACATACAAAAGGTATAATCTCGATTCATCAGCTATATACAAATTAATACTTTCCTTATCATCATAGACACCTGTAAACAATACTGCCGGCCTATTAGAAACCATTATATCAAAATCAATAGTTTTGATTACAGGTTCATAAAAATCAATAAAATCCTGAAGCATTTCCTTAGCTTTCTCTTTATCAGCTATGTCAAGGGTAACATCATCACTGTATTCCATGATACTTATAACTATATAACCTTCTTCCGTTCCGTATGAACTATTACCCGAATCATCGGCGTTTCTTTCCAAGGATGAAGAGATTCTATATGTCAAGTCCTTCAGTGTGTAGGTTTTATCCAATACCATTGGCGTTGCATCCGGTATTTCGATTTTTGAAGTTATTGAGTTCTTTGTGCATGCTGCAAAAGAAACGAGCATACCAAAACATAACAGTAAAGCAGATAATTTTTTCATGTAACATCCCTTCATTCAACTTCAGCTTACAGCAGTTAATAATAATTTGCAACGCTTTTAGTTTTTCGATAATACCACCAATCTCGTATCCAGAGGAGGAAACAATACATGTTATAAACAGAATGGTCATAAAGAGTCCCGCAACGAACAATGCCTCGCGGGTAGGTATCATCTGTAACGGATAATGCCTACTATCCCGTTAACAGAGATGTAACGGGGGTTCGTATTCTGAATATCATTCTCCGCCGAAAACGTCCATTTGGCGGGTGCTCTTTTCATGCCCATCGCCGGTTATGCACCCAATACCGAGTACAGCACCCCATCAGTTTTGCTATCAATGGAATATCCATCCGACGCAATGGGACGACCAGCCGCGTTTCACGGGCTCTGCAATCGCTTCGCCAAACTGGTGTCTAACCCCCTCGCTTTCATAGTTTGCGATCCGAGCCATTTCATTGGCCGGAGCCTCACGTGACCTAAGGTCCAAGTGAGCATATGACTTCAATGAAATGCCCGCACAGGAAAAGGCCCGATATTTATTTGAATGACGGGCCTTACTATAAACCGACAGCCAGTTCCTTTTCATCTTTACCATAGCGTCCCGGAAATGGCTTTAGTATGCCGTCGGCTGCCCTCATCAAGAGCTGTTAACAGCGCGACGAGCTCACGCGGTTACGAGGTATCTGATAGGAAGGGTCAAAAGAATCTAAGCGGCGTTGCTTAAAAAAATATTGCGGGAGCGCGAAAAGAGCTTGTATATACGGGCTGGAATCGTTATTCTCCACGGCCTGCCGGCCACGCTCTGCTGACTATCGCGTCACACATTTTCTCTGCCTTGGCTTTATATGGCCGTGACCTGTCAAAGAATCCGTATAAACAAGAAGCAGCCGCTCTAAATCCGCTTTGCTGCGCCAGCATATTGAGCAGGGCCAATATTATTACAATCAGGGTCTTTCACCCCAATAGCCCGTCACCTCCACGGATGATTGTTGGCGCATTTTCAAATTATCTTCGGCTGCAAGCAGTCTTTTATACTCGGCAGAGCCGCTCAAACCCCGATCCGTATCATGCCTATAAACGTCTTTCATACAGCCTGAACCAATCCAGTCCGTACTCACTTAAACCAAGGTCAACCGTATCAATGTATTGAAATCCGCATTTTTCATAGAGCCGTATAGCAGGGCAGATTATTCTCATAGACGTCCAGGCGCAGGGCTTTTACGTTGGAACAACAGGCATTCTGGACGGCAAAATCAATCAGTCCGCGCCGATCCCCATCGAAAGATAGTCCGGGTGCACCGTCAATGTGTATATCACCAGAATATCCTCATCCCGCAGGTCAGCCTGTCACTTAGCTTTTTGGTAGGCTGGCTCTGGTTTGTGCCGCAGAATGACAGATCCTGCGATGACGCCCTTGTTAAGCGCAACATATAGACAGCCTTCCAAAACGCCGCTTCCGGCAGTTTCCCTTATCGGATAAACGCCCCTGATCCGCCCAGGATAATTGGTTAGGTGGTCATTCAGGCTGTCATATAGCCGCTCCAGCTAATCAAGGTCTTCTTGTGTTCCCAAGCGAATGTCTATTGGCACTATCCTCTTTCCCCATGTCACCCTTTTGTTCTGACGATGTAAGCTTTTTTATTTTCTCACCGGCGCAGCGATAGAAATCCGATTGTCGCGAAGCCATCTTTACACCTCCCCCTGTCCTTTAAATTCCACTCCAGGGCGGAGCACTACCCTCTTCAAATTAAGATGACAGTAGTCTGCAGGTACAAATCAATCAAACGCTGTCGGCGTCATTCAGCTCAAACAGATTGCCTTCCGGATCTCTAAAATAGGTGCAACGCATACCCCAGTCCTCGATTAACTGCGGTTCCCCCAGAAACTGCACGCCGGCGTCTTTGAGTCGTTTGTAGTCCATATTTAAGTCGTCTGAGGGGATCACCACCACAGCGGCGTCGGACTGCGCGCTTTCATTGGGTTGTTCATAACCCTTAAACATCGTCATGTTGGCACCGGAGAAGATGGCAAAGCACGGAGGTTCTCCTTCTTTCGCGGCAAAGGAAGTGTAAGGGCCATTCCGATCTCCCCAAACCGCCACCAAACCCATTTTTTCTGTGTAGAAATCAAAACAGGCGCCATAATTTTTTCGAACTAAAATACGTACTGTTGCCTCGTTAAATCGCATCGCGTTATCCTCCATATCTTTAATCGTGTTTCCTCAAACGGCCTTTTTCTTAAACACAAAAATTCCAAGGGTAAGAAAGCTTCCCGATAAAAGAATGCCCAACAAAACGGGGATCCCATATTCCGATATCGCGGTCCGCCCACCAGCAATTAACACATTGCCTGTTGCGGGATTTAATGGGCTGTACCCTTGAGCCGCGGGAATCATGCCCACCTGCAAAAGCACTAATAGAACACCGCCGGTAAACGGCAGCGAACCGTACAGGGAGTTGAACAGGGCCCCGCCCGATTTTGATGGATAAAAACATCATTCCAAACAGCCAGAGGCAAAATACCGCGGACAGCAGCCCGGATATATTGGGCTCGGCCCCTAGAAATAAATAGTATAACCTAACGCGACGATAAAGGCAAGCGGATAGCAGGCCGTCCAGAGTGCCGCCGCAGCTTTGAACTTGGATAAGGCAACGGTTTTGCGGGATAAACCCTTAGCCAGCAGATTTGTCAGCATACCTTTTGCGTATTTGCAAGGCAGCATGCCGCTAAAGGTAAGGAGCAAAACGACCAACCCGATTTGAGACATGTTCTTAAAAACTGCGTCCAAGGGTCCACAGCGTCGGACTCCGTGAGCTCAATTTGCATTCCCGCTGGCAAGCATCTGGGGCATATACTTGGCCGCCAACGGACTCATAAGGCCGAAGAAGACAAAAACCGCCGTGAGTATGAGGAGTTTATAGGTCCTAGAGGCGTTCATATTCGGTTCGGCGGAGTTAACCGTGAGCAGCCGGCCTTAATCAGGGCTTGAAGCCGCTTGTCCTCACCGGTCTTTGACAGAAGGCATTCGCCGGTTTTTTCCACCCGTTTTCTAAAAAGGAGTAGGTGAGCGCCCCCACGCCCCGGCCCATCACCAGAGCGTGAGGCGTATCCAGCGCCGCGATCCGCCCTGAAACGATGAAGGCCACCCTGTCGCAAAGCTCCTGCGCTTAGAACATATTGTGCGTAGCGAGGATGATTGCCTTGCCCTTTGTCTTTTTCTCCAAGATCATGTTCTTCGTCAGGCGGGCGTTTGCCGGGTCAAGCCCGCTGGTCGGCCCGTCAAGGAACAACACGTCCGGATCGTTTATGAGAGCGCGCGGAAAGCCAAGGCGGCTTTTCATGCCCTTCTAAATAGCCGGCTACCTTTTTATCCGCGTCATGGGTCAGTTCTAAGCTTACGGCGGCAGCAAACTCAGCGCTCAACAGGCATTATAATTATTCAGATCCTTATTCCATACCTATTCGTCCGATTTCAGAAGGCGCAGCACATTTACGTTAGTTATCCATAGTACTGCGACAAGCGCCCCGACAAGATAGCATAGTGTAAACAATAAGCCGTTAACAGCGTTTTTTATTGCCACACCGCTGAAGAAAGCAAAACAGGCGGAAACGCCCAACGCCGTGCCAACAGCGGCTATAATGATCTGTTCAAAGGAAACTAGACCGGTGACGCCTATACGGCTTAACCCAAGCGAACGCATAACCGCAAATTCACGGACCCTGCCCCGTATATACAGGAAGCTTGCAAGCAAGCCTGTGCCCGCCGCAATTATATATAAAATCGGCAATAGCAGTCCAAGAACCGCTATATTTTCTTCTATTCCCGCAACCGTCTTATTAAACAGTTCATCGTATACCGTTATAGCATAGTACATGGGCTTATCCTCAGCCGTAATACTAGGTTCGGAAAAGTATTTTTCAGCCTCCTCTTTGAATTCTTCCAAAGTCCGGTTATCCTTAACATAAAACGACAGACTGTCCGTATAAATATCTTCGTTCTTCGCAAGAAATTTCGACAGGTAATTAAAGGGGCAGTAGACCGCTGATGAAATTCCCCCATAGTATGCTCCCGCTACGGTCATAGTCGCGGTCTTCCCTTCCGAAGTGACGGAAATTTGCCTGCTGCCGTCCCCGTTTACCGTAAGCTCGGAAAGCTTAGCCGCCGGCACAAGGCACACCGCCTGATCCGTTTGAAAAATGGCCTCGCTGTATCCATCAAAAAAACTCAGCGCCGCCCCGTTCTCGGGAAGCAGTTCCACGGCCGCCTCGGGATAGCTTATACCCGTCAGCTGGATTTCCTCATCGCATTTGAGCGTTCTTTTAAGGTTTACGCGCTCAATCCAGCTGCAAAAGTCATACCTATAAGAGGTGGTGCATAGATCGATATACATCGTATTTATTTCGAGCCTGTCGGTTTTCGTTCCGCTAAGGTTGGAAATTACGCATCGGATTGAACTTTCATCATAGACCTTATCCAGCGCCGCCTTCTGCGCGTCAAGCACTCCAGCCAGCAGGGTCATTCCAAACGCTCCCACGCATACCAGCAAAACCAGCAGAACGCAGGACAGCCATCGTCTAAGCATGCATTTCAGGGTTGGCTTGAGCATATTAACACCTCACTTTTCCTTCGTCCTAATAGGATTGCCTAACGCCGTTTTTGCAAAAAAGCACATGCAAGCCGCCGTTATGAACGCAAGCCCTGCCGCCGCCCCAATAAGCGCCCATGGTACTGAAAACGCCATCTCGCCGCCGCCGGCGCCAAACACGGCCTCACATATCCCATCATACAGGAAATAGCTTATTACGCACCCCA
>UQXE01000004.1 GCA_900544965.1 uncultured Eubacteriales bacterium
GAGTTCTTAGAACCTTTTTTGCAAAAAAGGTTCTAAGCCGCCGGAGGCAAAACCCACAAAGAACGAAAACCACATGGTATTCATCCGGCTCTTACGCGAATGCCGTCAGCACCGGATAAAAAGTCAAGGGCTGCGGCCCTTGACAATCCCGAGGATCTTTGACAGCATGAAGGCGCCGTAGGCGCCTTTTAAATGCTTTTTTGCATCAATTAAAAATTATACTTCCAGATAATCTTTTATAGCGAAGCCCCAATCGCCATTGTGTCTTACAAGGCACCACCCGTTTACTGTATAGAAGTATTCTACGCTTGTGCCAGCGGGCAGAAGCCGTATTATGCTATACGATGTGCCAGGCCCTGTACGAAGATTTACTTTTGCGGAACAATTTACAGCCAGCATGCTTTGGCTGCCGTCAACAGGCGCTATTCCGATTGTTCCAGACGCTGTGATTTGCATATACGCCTTATTCACATACCCCGTTAAACCATTGCAATAGACATAATACCATTCTTGGCACTCTCCCAATACGGACATTACAGTTCCACTGGGAAGAAGTTCAATTATTTCTGCTTCCATTGAAGCGCTTGTCCTAAAGTTCAGCCGTCCTGTAGTAACGCCCATTGCGGGAGATGGGGGAGTACCGTCATTTTGTTCGGGAACGCTTTCGATACGGACATAAGCCGCATATAGATAACCGCGCATTCCATTATATTCAGCCTCATACCATCCATTATTCAGGGAATATAGTGTAACATACGTTCCTCTTGGCAGCTGTGTAATCTTTGGTGATGAGGTTGAGGGCCCTGTTCTAAAGTTTACGTTGCCGGTTGTAATTCCCATACCTATCGGTTCGCTATTCTCTTCAGAACCGTCCCCGCCCGACGAATCGGAGGAATAGGTTATCTCAACATAGCTGCCGCTTACAAAGCCTCTCTTTCCATTATATTCAACTTCGTGCCATCCATTGGCTAGGCCGTAAAGCGTTATCGTAGTCCCATTTGGAATTACGCCAATGACGCTGTAGCTGGTAGAGGGTCCTGTACGCAAGTTTACATTACCCGTGGTCACACCCATACCAACGGCCCCATCCGGCAATTCAACGTATTCTCCTGTTATTCGCACATAATCGGAGTGAATATATCCCATTGAATTAAAAGCGCTTGAGTATGCATAATACCAGTCTCCTGTCCTGCCATGGACTATCAGTCCGCTGTTTGCGCTGAGTTTGCCCATAGATTGGTAGGATGTTGACGGTCCTGTCCTAAAATTCACACCATTTTTGGTAACTACAGCAGTATACAGTTCGCTGCCTATATCGGGTGAAGGCTCAGGCGAGGGGGTGGAGCCTTCGGGCCGGCCGGTTATTTCTACAAACTGCTTTGAGACATAGCCAACTATATTTTGAACGACCGCGCAATACCAATCTCCGTGTTCACCCAGGATATAAACGTCCTCGCCGGAATTGAGGCGCGTAATTACCTGATATGAGGTGCCAGGGCCAACCCGGAAGTTAACCCCGTTAGCGTTTATTTTACCGTATGCTATTATGTTGGGTACGTTGGGCGTAGGGGATGGCGATACCGTTGGGGACGGTGAAACGCTTGGGCTTGGCGAGGGACCTGGATCGGGAATTTCGGAGGTAATCTCTACAAAACTCCCGAGGATATACCCAATGCGGCCGTCTTGTGTTACCGCATGGTACCATCCGTTTTCAATTCCAAGTATGTCGAGTTTGTGCCCCCTGTACAGTACCGTAATTATGCTGTAATCCGTAGAGGGTCCGGTACGGAAGTTTACACCGTTAGCCGTGACGGTTCCCAGGGCTATTATATCGCCAGGATCCACGGGAGGCATAGTAGGTTCAACACTTGGAGATGGGTTTACATCCGGCGTAGGATTTTCAGGTTCGTTTACCGTTATGGTTGCGAATTCAGCCCCTGGAAAGTAGAAGCTAAGGATTTGCCTATAGGTATGCCCGCTGTTAGCGCGATGTTGAGCGCCCCTTTGGCTCAGACCTACGCCGTGCCCCCACCTGCAGTGATATATGTTATAGCCGCCGTCCACATTTTCACCCCAGTATATACGAAGTGAACTGTTGGAAAAGACTCCCGAGTCCAACAGTTCCGATGCCGGGAAATCCAAGGTTATATCCCTTTGGATGGTATTCGCTCCATCGTTCGAATTCGATATAAGAGCCGTCAACGATATTGTCATACGGGTCATATTGCGCTGCGTATTTGGATGGCGAGGAGTGTTTAAAGAAGCCGATTTTACGGCGCTTATCCCCGTTACATTTGCTCCTGTTGCTTCACGCGACTTCTCCATAAGCATTGTATACAGGCGGCCGCTCGTCAAATTGCCTTCGCCTATCGGGACAAATGCCGTTTCCAGCTTGCTGTAGGGGTTGTTAAAATCGTAGCTGTCTATGCTTAAAGAATAAGCGCCGTCAAAAGCGCTGGACGACCAGGCATAGGAAGGCAGCGTAGTTTCCCCGCCATTGCTTGCGGCGTAATAAGTATACAATATTTTCCCATTATACTTAAGAACTACATTGATGGTTTGATCTACCGCCGAAATTACGTTTGTTGCTGACGGATCATATCCCTTATAAACCTGCTCGGTAGAGCTGTCGCCTATATCATAACCATCCCTTGGGGACATCTTGTTAAAAACATAACATTTTGCAGCTATAGCCTGAGCTTTAAGCGCCTCGATAGGGTATGAGTTATTCATTTCATAGCCAACAACCCCGTATAGATAATGAGCAAGCGGCACCTTGTTTACTACTTGAATATATCCGTTTGAGGCCAATTTAATATAGAAATGTCCAAGATACTTACGGGAATTTGTACTTAACTGTGCATAGCCTGCGGAGCGGTCCATGTTCATACGCAAAACTGAAACGGAATCGCCCTCGTATATAATTCCGGACGCAGAGTGGGAGATCCTAAGCTTTCCTCCGGATTTGGCAATCGTAAGGGTTCCGCCGTTAAAGGAGGCGCCGTTTTCCTCTATGAAATAGCGTCCGTTAATGCTGAAGCTGAGCGTTGTAGCATTATTGGTTGAAAGCTTAACCCTGATATAATCATAATCCCCGCTATTCCCGCTTCCGATGGCGGAAGAATTTGTCATTGGCGCTGCGGAAATCAAGATGAAAAGGACCAGTAAAAAGGCTATAATATTTCTTTTAGCTCTCATATGTAAAATACCCCCAAGACTATACACAAAAATCCATTATACTTTTATCTATTATAGCATATAATCGGATAGATTGAGATAACATGCATATTAATTAATAAAGAATTCACAATTTCCAATTCCCAGCGCTATGGGATTAAAAAATGCGGACAACTTGCACTGCGCACCTCGGATTTCGCGTTTGAATAAATTATATAAATCGTTATAAGATCTTTAAAGGAGGAGCATGTTATGATGACATCATATTATACAAAGACGTTCGCTACGCTGATGCTGTTGCCGCCTGTGGCAAGGGCTTCGATACGGGGAAGCGCGGAATATCCTAGGTTAAGAGGGAACCTTAACATATATCAGGCGGACGAGGGCCTGCTGGTTACAACAGAGGTATGGGGGCTGCCTACAAAACAGGGAGAATGCGAAAACAACATATTTGGGCTTCACATTCATGAGCAAGGAAGATGCACCGGCAGTGCCGGCGATCCTTTTGCCGACGCGGGCGGCCATTATAATCCAGGTCATTGCCCTCACCCCGCTCATGCTGGGGATATGCCGCCGCTATTTGCGTTTAACGGCTATGCGTGGGGGGCGTTTTATACAAGGCGCTTTACGGTTGATGAGGTGGAAGGTCTGTCGGTAATAGTCCATAGCCAGCGCGATGATTTTACATCTCAGCCCGCGGGGGATTCAGGAAAACGTATTGCATGCGGCATAATAAGGATGTTGAGATGATCAACGCTTCGAAACCCGCGCCAAAACCTGTAAACGCGGGTTTTGAAGCATAGCTTATTTTTTTCTTATAAAAAGCACTCCCAGCGTAAACGGACCGCAATGGTTTGAGACGGTACAGCCAGCGCGGGTTTCGATAATCTCTTTAAAGTTCCCGTATTCCTCAATGGACTTTCGTACTGAGTCCACTATTTCAGGCGTGCATGCGGGATGGGTGATAAATATCCTGTCATAGACTATATCGTCCCTGCCCTCGAGCCGGTCGCGGACATATTTGCGCAGAGCGCTGTCAAATGATCCCCTGTATTTTTTACCTACGCCCATCTTGCCGTCTTTAACCTCAATACAAGGCTTCAATCCAAGAATATTGCCTCCAAGCGCCGCCAGGGATGAACAGCGTCCGCCCTTATACAGATAATCAAGCCTTTCAACGACAAAACTGGCTTCAACCCTGCTTACAAGTTCATCCAGGCGCCGCTTTATTGTTTCCGCGGGGAGATTCTGTTCAGCCATAAGAGCGGCCTCCATAACAATATGACCGCTTCCTGTAGACAGGTTGCGCGAATCCACAAGATATACGTTTTCAAATTCGCTTGCCGCAAGCACAGCGTTTTGATGGCATACAGAGAACTCAGAGCTTATATTTATATGTACAACAGAATCCCCGTTGCTGGTAATCCGGCTGAACAGGTCGTAATAATCCGATACTCCGGCCGCCGCTGTCTTGCACAGCTTGCCGGTGGAGTCAACATATTTAAAGATATCCGCAGGTGTAACATCTACTCCGTCGCGAAGCTCTTTGTCGTCAATTATTATATAGAGTGGAAGTATTTCTATATTAAACCGTTTTATAATGTCGCTAGATAAATCGCACGTGCTGTCCGCGCTTATGCGTACCATATAATCCTCCTAATATTAAAGTAAACGTTAATTATAGGTTTCATAATAAATAACCCGTATTTTTAGAGTATACCAATAGGCCGTCATATTGTCAAATGTGATGGGAGGACGGCCTAACACGCGCTTATGTTCGCATAAATCCTATACACTAAAACTTAGCATAAAAAAGGCAGGAAATTTCCTGCCTTCAAATGGTTCTGTGTTGGAAAACTAATTGAAGAATTTCTCAATTATATCTACGATCTCGGCGCCTATACGCTTCTGCGCCTCGTTGGTTGAAGCGCCTATATGCGGCGTACAGGAAACCTTGGGATGAGAGTAGAGTTCCACGTTCTTTGGCGGCTCTTCTGCGAATACGTCAAGGCCCGCGCCATAAACCTTTCCACTGTTAAGGGCGTCTAGCAGGGCTTTCTCGTCTACATTGTTGCCGCGGGAGGTGTTTATGATAACGACTCCATCCTTCATTCTGGATATAGTATCAGCATTAATGAGCGGTTTGCCGTTAATGCTGGGGGTATGAAGCGATATGAAGTCGGAATTGGCCAACAGCTCATCCATCTCAACATATTTCATATTTTCGTTTTCCAGCTCGGGGATCTTATATATATCGTAGGCCAGCACCTTCATGCCCAAAGCCTGTGCGCGGCGCCCAAGCGCCTGGCCGATTCTTCCGTAGCCGATAATCCCAAGCGTCTTACCCCCAAGTTCGATGCCCTTGTACGCTTTTTTCTCCCATTTGCCCTCGCGCATGGTGTGGCCGGCAATGTTGATAAACCTGGCTACTGAAAACATGTGAGCGAGTGACAGCTCAGCTACCGTATCAGAGCTTGCCTTGGGGGTATTCATGACCTTTATACCCTTTTCTTCGGCATAAATATGATCGATGTTGTCTATTCCAACGCCGCCGCGTATAATTAGCTTAAGCTTTCCCGTCTCGCATGCTGAATCAATTATTGACTTTCTTACCTTTGTAGCGGAGCGTACGACTAAAACATCGAATTCCTTAACCTTTTCTGCCAGCGCGTCAGGCTCATAAAACTCCTGTACAACTTCGTGCCCCTGCTGGGTCAGCGCGGCCGCGGCGGATTTATCCATTCCATCTGATGCAAGAATACGCATTGTATAACTCCTTTTTATATATTATCGCAGCTGATTAACCGTTATCCTTTTCAAACTTCTCCATAAAACGTACAAGGGTTTCAACACCCTCGTAGGGCATTGCATTATATATTGAAGCACGCATTCCGCCAACCGAGCGATGCCCCTTAAGATTACTCATGCCGGCGGCAGCGGTTTCCTTTATAAACTTGGCGTTCAGGTCGTCGCTATCGGTGCGGAACGTTACGTTCATCATTGAACGGCTTCCCTCCTGAACGGTAGGCTTGAACATACGGCTGGAATTCAGATAATCATAAAGAAGATTGGCTTTTTTGAGGTTGCGTTCCTTCATGACCTCTAGGCCGCCCATATCACGAAGCCATTCTAGTACAAGTTTACATATATAAATCGGATAGCACGGCGGGGTATTATACATTGAATCGTTCTTAGCCATCACCCCATAATTCATCATTACAGGCGTAAAGGGCATTGGTTCGCCTAAGAGGTCCTTACGAATGATCACAATGGTAAGACCCGCTGGGGCTACGTTTTTCTGTGCGCCGGCATAGATTAGTCCAAACTTTGTAACATCTATAGGCTCGCTCATTATGCACGAGGACATATCAGCAACAAGCGGCACGCTTCCAGTATCGGGAATATAGTTCCATAAAGTGCCGAAAATCGTATTATTGTAGCAAATATGAACATAGTCGGCATCAGGGTCAAGGTTTAGCTCGCCCTGCTGCGGGATTCTGCTGAAGTTTTCCGATTTTGTAGTTGCAGCGATATTGACCTTGCCGTATTTTTCGGCTTCTTCAGAAGCTTTTGTTGAAAAGCTGCCCGTTCTGACATAATCGGCCTTGTTGTTTTTGACCATAAGGTTCATGGGAACCATCGCAAACTGAAGCGTCGCGCCGCCCTGAAGGAACAGCACCTTATAGTCTTGCGGAATGTTCATAACCTCATGCATGAGGTTTTCCGCCGAGACTATAATGTCGTCGTAAACCTTTGACCTGTGGCTCATCTCCATAACGCTCATGCCGGAACCCTGATAATTCAGCATTTCCTTCTGGGCCTTTAGCAGCACTTCCTCAGGCAGCATTGACGGTCCGGCAGAGAAATTAAAAATCCTGTCGTAAGCCATTTTTTAGATCTCCTGTTCTTAATTTATTGGTGCGGTTCAACCGCTATGTTTTCACGCGCATTATAACCCTTTAAAAGCTATATATCAACCGCTTTTTGGTTACTTTAAAAGCCATGCAAGCAATATATTAAATGAAAAACAAATTAAAGATTTTTAATGCTACAGTTTTTATGCTAATTTTATTAAAGCTATAGATTTAATAAAGAATTTTAGTTATAATGACAGTAATTTGGTAATTTCGATATCATTTTAAGAGGTGACTATATAATGAGTAATTTTGTTAATCTGAGATCCGAGATTGGACGTCTAAACACGGTTATGCTACACAGGCCTGGAATAGAAGTACAGCAGCTGATCCCGGATTATCTTGAAAAAATGCTCTCTGAGGACACCCCACATGTGCCTACTGCTCAGTGTGAGCACGATGAATTTGCGGAAGTACTCCGTATACATGGGGTTGAAGTGCTGTATCTTGAGGATCTATTTGTAAAGGTAATGGAAGTTGAGAGCCTTAAACGCCAGTTTATTGAGGACTATCTTGTTGTAGGCGAGGTGCAGGCTGAAAGCCTTAAGGAGGTTATAAGGGAATATCTTGTGTCCAAAACTGCCAAAGCACTGTTTTTTGAGGTTTCAAAGGGGGTAATGCGCAGGGATCTGGAGGCTTGGACTCCAAAACCGCTGCCGCTTCTGGTTAAGGATGAATACCCATTCTTTACCGACCCCGTTTCTTCGATGTACTTTACACGGGATATAAGCATATGCATAGGAAACGGAATGATAGTGAGTTCGATGAGCATGCCGTTTAGACGGCGCGAAACGCTTTTGATGAAATATATACACGACTATCATCCCTTATTTAAAGAAGTACCTCTTTGGTATAATAACAGCTTGGGTTACAGCATAGAGGGAGGCGACTGCCTGGTTTTATCCGATAAGGTTATGGCGATAGGCTACAGCCAGCGCACGAGTCTCGGCGCTATTGAACATGTTGCGGGCAGGTTGCTGCGCAACGGCTATGAGCGGATTATTGTGTTCAACCTGCCAAAGACAAGGAAGTACATGCACCTTGACGTTATCTGTACCATGATTGATTACGACAAGTTCCTTACCGCTCCCCAAGTATACGAAGGCGCGTTCGACGTATATGAGCTGACGCTGAAAAAGGATGGGACGCTCTATGCTAACTGTATGAACGAATCCCTTGAAGAGGTGTTTAAGCGCGCGCTTGGACTCAGCGCTGTAGAGTTTATAAAAGTGGGCGGGGGAGACCCGCTAACGGCAGCCAGGGAACATTGGAATATGGGATCAAACTCCCTCACCATAGCTCCAGGTGAAGTAATAACCTATGATCGCAACGACATAACAAACGACATGCTTGTCAAGCGCGGAATAAAGGTCCATACAATTCCTGGGAGCGAATTATCGAAGGGGAGGGGAGGCCCCCGATGCATGAGCATGCCAATCAACAGGGAAGATATCGGGTAATATAAGGAACCGAAGAAAGAATAATATGATACTGTGTTTTCATAGGGCCTGCTTAGCAGGCCCTGTCAGGTTCATTACCGGTTAGTCCCTGATTAAGCGGCTTATGTCGTGTCTTAGCGGGCACTTGATTCAAAACCCATCGGGAGGAACGATGCCGTATATATTGTCTCTGCTGAAAATCCTGCCCTTTGCGGCCTTAACCGGATTGCTGGCATACATGCCGGTATATTTTGTTATTCGCAGGCGCATACCTAATATGTATTGGCTTAGGCATATGATTAACCTTGCATTCGTTACTTATCTTGTCTCCATGTTCTGGATAGTATTTTTGTGGCAGCCCGCGCTGACGAACACCCACTATTTTAACCTCATGCCCTTTAGGGAGACGTTATATTACACTTATACATATGGAAATCGTCTGGCGGAATCGCAATTTATGCTGAATATGATAATGTTTCTGCCGTTTGGACTTATGCTTCCATTGGTCTTTCCAAAGCGTATCAATAGGTTTTATCTTGTGGCGCTTATCTCCCTTGCCGCAACAGCTTTGATTGAAGGCATTCAATACGCTATAGGCAGGGTTGGCGATGTGGATGATATGATTGCAAACCTTATGGGAGGAGCAGCGGGCTTTTGCTTATATTCATTATTACGTCATGCGTTGAGGAGACGCAAATGGTTCAGAAAGGCCTGCCTCGTAAGGCGGACGTACGGAAGATTCGGAACGGCTGTCCTTACAGTCGTAATGATACTTATTCTGTGCTTCCCAATGATAATGGACATTTCCTTCGATCTAAGCGAATTCGGCCTTGTTGCAAGCATGCGCTTGCCGGATGGCACGGAAATAATGGCCAGACTTAACGACGAACCGGTAAAAACGATGACCTACAAGCAGAAGGCCTGCGATCGTGAGGCCATGGTACGAAGTATTATGGATGCGCTTGAGATAAAGGGAGTTCCTGTTTACAACAAGGAGGACGGGACCTATGAGGTTTCTGACAACAGCGGCGCCCTTATTTTAACGCAACAATGTGCCTGGACGTATAAAAGAAGCTCCGTTTATGATTACAGCAGCCAGATCAATTCAGAAGGTAAAATGCCATCCGACGAGCAATATATTGAAGCTGCGGAGCTGGTTGTAAACCCGCTGCTGGATGAGCTGGAGAGCATAGACGGCGTGAGAACGGAAACAAACAGATATGATAAAGACGGAAAGAATATGATAATGGGCAAAAGTGTTGTTTTCACTTTAAATAACTTAGAAGAGAAGACTGTTACGTTTGGAGAGATAATCGTACGAATGGATATTGCGATGAACATTGTTGAAATAGATTCAAAGGCGCGCCGCTATGAGGAATACCGCGAGATCGAAATAATGCCGACGTTGGACGCCGTACAACACGCCAGAAATTACGGATACAGAATTGAATTCAGAGACGCTACGATAACAAATATTGAGCTTTCCTATTTGCATAACGCTGCTAAAGCGCAATTATTGCCGGCATATAAGGTCACTATCGAGGCCTACAGTGAGGCGACGGGAGAGAAGAACATATGGGAATCATATATTGCCGCCATGCGATAGGTCAAAACAGCATACCCCATATATGGCTGATCAATGATATTGGAATTGCGAACAGCGCCCAGGTCAATGAATAGCGAAGACACACCTGACCATACAGGTTATATCTATGGTTGGAATAATCCCATATATTCCATCTGAACCGCATATTGACAATATATCCTACTAGAAACTCAACTGAACTAATTATAATTAAGCATGCAACGAGTTTTAAAATCATGTGCATGCCGCTGAACTTTGAAAACAGACCATGCAGAAGCAAGAATGATACGCCGCCGGCTATAGCCATACTCCAATGGCTGTAACCGCGGTATAATATTTCTATAATTATATAAACGCCGCCGCCAAATATGAGCGAGGCACACATTTCAAGTAAAGTCATGGAATTAAATTGCCCTTAATACCTTACATATATGTGATTTATTCTGTCTAAATTTAGATAATGATGTTATAATAGAAAAAAACGGTAGAGGGGGATAACCATGCCAACGGCTATATGGGCACATAGGGGTGCAAGCGCATATGCGCCTGAAAACACATTGGAAGCAATAGAGCTTGCCTTAAGAATGGGAGCGGATGGAATAGAACTGGATGTACACCGGACAAGGGATGGGAAATTGGTCGTAATTCATGATGAAACGGTGGACAGAACGTCCAACGGTTCGGGCTATGTAAAGGATATGACATGTGCGGAGCTGAAGAAACTCGATTTTTCAAACGGGTTTGAAAAGTACAGAGGGGCCAGAATTCCCACGCTGAAAGAGGTTTACGGAATGCTAAGGTCAACCCAGGCTTTGATAAACGTTGAGATAAAGTGCGACAGGGTTATATATCAAGGAATATGCGACGATCTAACAAAACTGGCGCATGAAATGGGAGTGAGCGACAGGATTATATATTCATCGTTCAACCACTATATGCTCATGGAATGCCGCAAGGCCGCTCCTTCGGCGAGAATTGGGCTTTTATACGGGGAGGCGCTTTACAATGCATGGGAGTATGCGCATATGCTTGGCGCTGACGCGCTTCATCCTCCCTATACCGTTGCGCTACAGGCACCGGGATTTATTAGAAATTGCAGGAACGCCCGTATAGCTATCAATACCTGGACGGTAGACGACGAGGACGCTATCAGGCTTTTGGCGGCGTCAAACGTGAACGCAATAATAACAAACAGGCCTGACATAGCAAAAAAGGCCATTAATTAAAATGCGTCTGAGACCATTGAGGGGACCAAAAAGCGTCCCCTCCTGTTAGATAACCCCAATAAAGCTTGTTTTAAAAAGAATAAAGCGGCGGATATCCGCCGCCCTAAATCCTGTCAAAACTCAATACTAAAATTCAACCGCCTTTGCAATAAAAGCTTCAAGCTCAGATATGGGCAGCCTTATCTGCTCCATAGTATCCCTTTCACGTACGGTAACCGTATTATCTTCAGCAGTATCAAAATCAATGGTTATACACAGCGGGGTTCCTATCTCGTCCTGCCTGCGATATCGCTTTCCGATGGCTCCCGTATCGTCATAATCTACCATAAAACGCTTTGAAAGCGATTCAAACACCTCTTTCGCCTTATCCGAAAGCTTTTTCTGAAGCGGAAGAACCGCAGCCTTATATGGGGCAAGCGCGGGGTGAAGGTGCATTACGTTCCGTATATCCCCGTTTTCTAAAGCCTCCTCGTCATATGCGTCTACAATGAAAGCCAGCGTTACGCGGTCGGTACCCAAAGAGGGTTCTATGCAGTATGGAACATATTTTTTATTGGTAAACGGATCCTGATATTCAAACTTCTCTCCAGAGTGATTGGCATGCGAAATCAGATCGAAGTCGGTCCTGTCGGCTATACCCCAAAGCTCGCCCCAACCAAACGGGAAGAGGAACTCAATGTCGGTGGTTCCATTGGAATAATGCGACAGTTCCTCCTTTTCGTGTTCACGGAGGCGAATGCATGACTCGGTTATTCCAAGTGAGAGAAGAAACTTCTTACAGAAACCCTT
This sequence comes from uncultured Eubacteriales bacterium, assembly GCA_900544965.1. Classification (GTDB taxonomy): domain Bacteria; phylum Bacillota; class Clostridia; order Christensenellales; family CAG-138; genus UMGS946. Next base: position 12,131 of record UQXE01000004.1, read on the forward strand.
CCAGTACTCATACCATTCAAGATCCGTGCCAGGTTCGCAGAAGAATTCCAGCTCCATCTGTTCAAACTCACGGGTTCTGAACGTAAAGTTGCCAGGCGTTATCTCATTTCTAAAACACTTTCCTATCTGCGCAACCCCAAACGGGATTTTTTTTCGCATAGAACGCTGCACATTTTTAAAATTTACAAATATGCCCTGAGCGGTTTCGGGCCTAAGGTATATCTCGTTTGCCGAATCCTCCGTTACGCCCTGAAAGGTTTTAAACATCATGTTAAACTTGCGTATTCCGGTAAAATCAGCCTTTCCGCACTCGGGGCATGAGATATCTTTTTCCTTTATATATTGCTGCATGGACTCATTGCTCCATCCGTCGGGATGAACGCCTTCAATCCCATTTTTAAATGCATAATCTTCGATAAGCTTGTCGGCTCTGAAACGTGCTTTACATGCCTTGCAGTCCATCAGAGGATCATTGAAATTTCCTACGTGGCCAGAAGCGACCCAAGTTTCCGGATTCATCAAAATTGAGGAATCCATGCCTACGTTGAAGGGTGATTCCTGAACAAATTTTTTCCACCAGGCTTTTTTTACATTGTTTTTCAGCTCTACTCCAAGGGGACCGTAATCCCATGTATTGGCTAAGCCTCCGTATATTTCGGACCCTGGAAATATAAAACCGCGGTTCTTGCATAAAGCCACTATTTTATCCATTGAAAACTTTCTTTCCATAATTAATCTCCTTTTTGAGCATCATGTCTATGATATGCATGGACGACGGCTTTGTCAAGAAACGCGCTTCCAGGTCTACAGGCTGAGCGCCAGAGGCCTATACTAAAAAGATTATCATTTGCCCAACTTAACATGCCTTGCATAATGGAAGATATATTGCTGTATTATTCCAGAGTATTTGCCAAGACGGGCTATCATCTCCCTAAGCTGAGCCTTTGACGGCGGGAGGGAGTTGAAATACAGCTCCTTCATAGCTCTGTCCATCCATACGTCTATAGGAAACGCGTCGGTATGCCCAAGGGAGAAAAGAAGCACACAGTCCGCAACTTTTGGTCCCACACCGGGGAACTTGTACAGCTCCTTTCGGGCTTCGTCCAGCGACATGTTCCTAAGCCCGCCGAGGTCATAGCCGTCCGCGACCATTAAGGCGGATTTCTTTATAAACGGAGCTCTATATCCAGCGCCTATTGAGTGCAGCTGTTCAACACTCAGCTTGGCAATGGAGCATGGCTCTGGGAACGCAAAATACAATTCTCCGTTAATGCTCAACTGCTGTCCAGCGAGCCTGCAAAGCCGGTCTATAATACCGCTTATTCGGCCGATGTTATTATTGCTTGATATGATGAAAGAGATCAACGCTTCAAACGGCTCCTGATTGAACACATGAATGCCGGAAGCGTATGGAAGGCAAACGCTCAATATTTCATCATTTAAAATCTCTTTTTCAATCGCCGAGTAATCCCTCTCTAGGTCAAAGTACTTTGTCCACCAATCGGCGTCGCCTTCCAAGCACGGCTCGATAGAGAGCGTTTTACAATTCAGGGAGACAAACGCCGCACGGTGTCCGGCAATTCCAAACCAGCCGCCGTCCCTTTGCTTCCATCTGAACGACTGTCCGCAACTGCATGATGATGAAAGGTTGAAGCAGCCAAAGCCCGTAACAAGGGCCTTATTGTCGATATAATCAACGCGCATTATATTTCCTCCAAATTTACCATTTATTATAACATAAAATTGGGTTTTTTACTTTCGTTTTGGCCATAATACGGTTATACGGCATTTTTCTGACATGTTTTTTGCAAGAAAAACCGGGCAGACTATAAATACAAGATTTGTGGATGTGAGGTATATAATGGAGCTCTATGCATTAATTTCAATATGCACGGTTGTTCTGACCCTTACAAAGGTGGCGGACGGGTTTTTGCAGCGCCGAAACATAAGAATTGCTACTATAATATACTTTTTTATCTGCATTGCAGCCCTTAATATATTTGAAATATCTATCTTAAATGAAATTCTTATCAGTCCTGCAGCTTTTGCTATACCGCTTGCATTTGTGCGGCTGCCTAAAACTCATAGGTACAAAAGGATTTTTATATTGCTCTGTGTGACACTTATATATGCGGGTATAATCAGGATAGCCCCGCCGCTTGAACTGATTATCGCCATTGCTATTGGGATTGCGTTAGCGCTGTCGGACCAAAGCGAGACCGGCTCCATGCTATGTGCATGCACAATGCCGATATTAGGAAGGACAGCGAATTTCGCATTGATGATTATAACGGAGGGATATGGGATTCTAAGCCTGGCTGGCGCCGATTTATTAAATGCTCAGATGACTTGCATGCTCGCCGTAACCGCAACATTATTGTTAAAGGATACTTTAAAGCATAAACGCAGCTTAGGACGCCTTGCACACAGATAAGCTAAAAGATTGTTAATCTTAGATTTGTATTGTATAAAAGCACATTTATCATATATAAACGTCATGAAGGTAAAACAATCTTACCCGAAAAAACGAGTGTTTGGCAAAAAAGTCCTGCAATGTACCAAATGGTTGCGTTGCAGGACATATGCTATTAGATCGCCCGTTATAAGCGTCAAGCTATACAACTAAAAGGGTATCGCTTTTATTGAGTATTTGAGGGCTGTATAGAAACAGCACGTCGCTGTCAGGGGTGAAATCAACGTATTCATCCAATAGGGGGCTGGCAAAATATCGGAGATCTATCAAAGTAATTTTGCTGTAGGCGCTGGTAAGCAGGGGGGCCAGGCTGCTGCCAAATGAATCGCGAAATACTATAAGCTCACGATTTCTTGCTGCGTCTGGGTTTGATATGGTTATCAGCGGCACGGCGCCCTCAAGAAACAGGTCGTAAGCGTCTATACCATTGATGGCATTTGTGTTATACATATTTGCCGATACGAATTCAAGCGTCTTTTCATCAAGCCTCAATACCTGTGCGCTGTCAATCGCGGCGCTTGTCATATACGTTATCGAGTCGGGTCTTAGATTTAGGGCGCTTTGACCATAGAACGCGCCATAAAAAGGCGACAGCGAGTTAGCCGTTAATTGACTCCAGTCAACTGAAAACCCCATTTCACTACCCAGCGCCTTTACAACCGGTTCTAAACGGGACTGATCCCAATGGAGGTCAGTTCTATAGTAATCCTCTATAGAAAGGCTGTCAAAAAGGTCTATATGGGTTATGCCGTCAAGTCCTGCCACCGTATCCCGTATGAATTCATAATCAAATGCTGGATACCCGTTTTGCTCGGCTAAGTAGTAATTCTTATCCGGAATTAGAGAGAAATAAACGTTCGTTCCGCTAAGATAATCGTCTTTGAGCTTTTCAAATTTACGTACCGCGGATAGAAACGATTCCTCCCGCATAGTTTCAAATCTGGATACCACCCCGTCCACAATATAAATATTATGGTTATCCTTCTGGTTAAACAGGTTAAACAACACAAAGGATTTCAGCGATCTTAGTTCATCGCGCGCTACGAATTGATCAAGTACATAATCTTCAAACTCGTCCATAAATTCCGTATTCAGAAGGCTGTCCATTGTAAGATTAGGGAACTGCGCCAGCTTCCTGCGTTCGCTGGACGAAATATCATTTGGAGGCGTTATTATGTTTAAAAACATAAAAGCAAACAGTATCCCGAGAAAGACGACAGCAATTATAACATCCAAAGCTTTAAAGCGCCGCTTCGACCCGTTTTGTGATTTTTCCATGTTGTTGCCTCCTTAAAACCTAAAATATATGAATGGGTTAAACGACCCGTCAACAAGATACGCCGTACATACAAGCAGCAGCGCCGCCATCGCTATAGGCGTGATTACTGAGATAACGCTCGACCCCGCTCTGCTTTTAGATATTTTATTAATAAGCATTTTGGGTAGAGGAGTACAGCCGATAACTCCCACAATCAGAAGTACTGCATAGCTCCGCAGATAGTATAGCGCATCATTGCCTATCGCGGGATAGGCGCTAAGCCCAAACATACCGCCTATATTGCGGACGGCCTCTGACAATGTAGACGAATTAAACAATACAAAGCTTGCCAGTATCATCAGTATGGTATATAGGCGCGAAACAACGGAAGGGACTTTTGAAAGCAATTTGCTAAGAAACAGCTTTTCGGCAATGAGTAGGACCGCAAAGAACAGTCCCCAAATCACAAATGGCCATCCGGCGCCGTGCCAAAGGCCGGTGAGCATCCACACGATTAAGATATTGAATATCCACCGTGTCTTAGACGTACGGTTGCCGCCCAGTGGTATATATACGTAATCCCTAAACCAGGCGCCCAGGGATATGTGCCATCTGCGCCAGAATTCCGTGACAGTTTTAGAGATATATGGATAGTTGAAATTTTCAAGGAATGTAAACCCAAATATACGCCCAAGCCCTATCGCCATATCGCTGTATCCTGAAAAATCAAAGTAAATATGAAGCGCGAAAGCAATGGCATACATCCAGAAGAACAATAAGCTTTTATCGTTTGAGGCTTTAAATATTTCACATAGCTCGCCCATTGTATTTGCGAGAAGCACTTTTTTGCTAAGCCCTATTATAAAGCGCGCTGAGCCTTTGGAAAAACCGGATAGTGAATGAGTGCGCGACTCCAGTTCCTGCGCAACCGTAGAATATCTAACTATGGGTCCTGCGATTAGCTGTGGGAACAGGGCTACATATGTAGCAAGCTTGATAAAGCTTTTCTGAACTTTTGTCTGCCCACGATAAAGGTCTATGATATAGCTTAGCAGCTGGAAGGTATAAAAACTGATGCCTATTGGCAGCGCAAGTTTTAATAATGGAATTTTTGCGTTTAAAACCCCGTTTAGAGTGTCAATGATAAAATCAGCATATTTAAATACAATAAGCAGCCCCAAGCTTATAACTATAGCGGAAATAAGCGCGGCCTTTGACCATTTGGTTCCGCGATAGCGGTCGATAATCAGCCCATGAACGTATCCGGAGATTACGGAGGCAACAAGCAGTATGGTATAGGATGGTTCGCCCCAAAAATAGAATAGCAGGCTTGCCAGCAATAGGACTACATTTTTTCCCTTTCGAGGCGTGAGGAAATAAACCACTAAGAGGATGGGTAGAAAGTAATAAAGAAAGCTGATGCTGGAAAAAAGCATAGGCACCTCTGGGAGAGTTCATTCTAGTCCGCTTATAAGATTTGTGCCGGACGGGCACCCGTCCGGCACGCTGTGAATCAGAATTTATTCGACGGGGATGGCTACCATTTCGCCGATGTTTTCTCCGGCTATTGCCTTAAATTCGTTGTACAGGGCGTCAGCATAGTCTTTAAAAGAAGCAACAAGCATTACATAGGTTCCTGAATCAACTACAAAAACCTTTTCAGGCATTACGCATACCCAGCGCCGCACGTCAAAGTTATCCTTCATGGCTAGCTTAATTGTTTCGGCTGATTCGACATCCTTGCATTTTACCAGCACAGCTATGTGTGCTACGGAAGTCATCATCGCGGAGGAGACGACGCTGTCCTCAACAAGGGATTCCAGCTGCTCAGCGCTTATTCCGGCCATACCAAGCGAATTTTCAGCGTCAAGGGGAACCTCCATTGTTGAAACCTCGCTGTCGCCTGCTTTTTCAAGTATTGATGCAAGTACATCAGCGGCTGAACCAGTGATTGAGTCCACGGGCGCCGGAGTAGCCGTAGGGGTGGCCTCGGGCATGGGGCTGGGCGAATTGGTGTTATTGGGTTTTGCGCTGCCGCTTGGGTCGCCGCCTTCGCTAGTACAGGCGGTGGCTGCAACCAAAAATACGCAGCACAGGAGTATTGAAATAATCTTTTTCATCAATAGGGTTATCCTTTCTAGTTCTATTTGGAATTTCCACAAGTAGAACGATGGTGAAGTTATAAAGGTTCCATGGCAAATTAAGATATATTAATCAATCTAAGGATGCGGAGATACATGGCGCTTTGAATTACATATAGTGAAAGATCTTTTCTGTAATATATGAATGTCGAGAATTATATAAAATCAATTTAAAATTAAAAATTTTTAGCTAGGTATTGACATTGGTTAAATAACAAATATAATTAATTAAACTAACTAACTTAATGCAAGGGGAAAGGCTGGGAAGCTTCCTATGTTGGACTCATACGCCAGTAAGCTTAACGACATAGTCATTAGCATATACGACTCTGTTCAGAGGGTTGAAGAACAGATGCTGAGCAAAAGCGTCCCCAACCTTTCTATAAGCGAACTTCATATATTAGAAACCGTTTGGAAGCTGCGCGATAGTGGATGTTCGATAAGTGACATTGCGTTAGAACATCAGGTTACGCTTCCGTCGATGACCGTTGCTGTGAAAAAACTTGAGAAAAAGGGGTTTATCGAAAAGTTACGCTCTGAAACGGACGGCCGTGTTATATACGTAAAGCTGACGCGCATGGGGCAAAAGGTAAATGCGATGCATCGTTACTTCCATGAACATATGATACGGTCATTTCTCCGCGATATAGACGATAACCAGCGCCCCGTTCTTATGTCCGCCCTGCAGAACATGAACGACTTTTTGCATAAACAGCTTATGCAATCCGATTCTAATAAAATTTGCCCACCGGAAGTGAAAAACGGCGAGACAAGGAGAAAGTTATAATGCGTATCATTGGAACCGGAAGTGCGGTACCGGACTTTATAGTAAAAAACGAGGCGTTCGAGACGTTTCTCGACACCAGCGACGAGTGGATTACAACGCGAACCGGAATCCACGAACGCCGTATACATGAGGGCAACCTTGAACAGTTAGCGGCGATAGCCGCGAAAAGAGCCCTTGAGGACGCTGGACTTTTGCCTTGCGATATAGACTTCATAATATGCTCAAATGTGTACAGCAGGTTTATGACCCCAGCGCTAAGCTGCGTGGTGCAGGGTCTTATAGGGGCGGGCTGTCCCTGTCTGGATATAAACGGGGCGTGCGCGGGATTTATTTATGCCCTTGAGATGGCCAATGCTTATCTTAAACATGGAAGCTATAAAAATATTCTTGTGCTCAGCGCCGAGGAACCAAGCCGCATGGCCGATTGGACCGACCGTTCCACATGCGTGCTATTTGGTGACGCGGCGGCGGCGGCGGTTGTAACCTCTGGCGGATTTGAATGCCTGTTTAGCATGCATACGGAATCCAACGTTGAATTTTTACATGCGTACAATAGCCCTGGCAACTGCCCGTTTGAGAGGACAGGCAGAAAACATGAGGCGGTATATATGAATGGCCGCGAGGTATACAAGTTTGCGGTAAACGCGGCGACCAATGATATAACCGCGCTTTGTTCGAACGCCGGAGTAAAGCTGTGCAAGGTGGATTGGTTTATACTCCATCAGGCTAACCTGCGAATATTGGACGCGGTGCGAGCCCGGCTTACTCAACCCAAGGAAAAATTCCCGCATAACATGGAGCGGTTTGGAAACACCTCGTCGGCAGGCGTCCCGCTGATGCTCGACCAGCTCAATAGAGATGGTGCGCTCAACCGTGGCGACGTAATTGCCATGAGCGCGTTTGGCGCTGGACTTACGACAGGGGCGTGCCTTATGCGTTGGTAACGCAATAATTACTATAGATCAAATTTTATTGGAGGATATAAAAATGGTTTTTGAAAGAGTAGCAAAGATTCTAGCTTCTTACAAGGATGTTGACGCGTCTACAATCGATATTGACGCGAGCTTTGGCGATCTGGGCCTTGATTCGCTCGACACCGTTGAAATCGTGATGAGCCTTGAGGATGAGTTCGGGATAGAAATTGAGATGAACGAATCGCTTAAAACCGTACGTGACCTTGTAAATTTGATAGAGGGAAAATAAGATGATCAAAACACCTGTCTGTGACATGCTTGGCATTAAATATCCGGTCTTTCAGGGCGGCATGGCATGGGTTTCGGACTCCTCACTCGCTTCCGCCGTATCAAATGCGGGTGGATTGGGCGTAATAGCGGCGATGAACATGGACGGATCATATCTGAAGGATGAGATTGACAGATGCCGTGAGCTTCTGGAGGACGACAAAATCCCCTTTGGCGTTAACGTTATGCTTATGAGCCCGTTTGCTGACGAAGTGGCCGGTACAGTTATTGAAAAACAGGTTCCGGTTGTGATAACGGGAGCAGGCATGCCGTCAAAATATATAAAGGATTGGGTGGCGGCGGGAATAAAGGTAATTCCCGTAGTTCCTTCCACGGCAATAGCGCGGATGGTAGTCCGCATGGGCGCCATGGCTGTAATAGCCGAAGGGGGAGAAAGCGGGGGGCATGTCGGTGATTTAACGACAATGACGCTCGTTCCTCAAGTGGCGGACGCGGTGGACGTACCGGTAATCGCCGCCGGAGGCATAGCCGACGGACGGGGAGTCGCCGCGGCGCTAATGCTTGGCGCCCAGGGGGTTCAGTGCGGGACAAGGTTTCTTACGGCATATGAATGTACCGTTCATAAAAACTACAAGAAAAAAATAATAGACGCAAAGGACATAGATACCGTAGTTACCGGAAGAAGGCTTGGTCATCCCGTAAGGGCGCTTAGAAACCAGTTCTGCAATAGATTCAAAGAGCTGGAGCATGATACGTCCATCACTATCGAGGAAATAGAGAGGTTTGGAGCCGGTTCTCTGCGCCGTGCCGCCAAGGATGGGGACGTAGTGGAAGGAAGCGTGATGGCGGGGCAATGCGCGTCAATGGTCAAGGATGAAAAAAGCGCAAAGGAAATAATCGAGTCCATGTTTCAGCAGGCTGAAATGGTACTGAAACAATCGGCTGAACTCTTAGTGGAGCAATAAAGATGAATAAGACCGTATTCCTGTTTACAGGCCAGGGGGCCCAGTATCCCGGGATGGGAAAAAGCCTATATGACAGCGTTCCGGCAGCTAGAAAGATATTTGCTGAGGCGGAGTGCATGAGGCCTGGAATAATTGAGCTGTGTTTTGAAGGAAACGCTGAAGAACTATCATTGACGCAAAACACGCAGCCGTGCCTGTTTGTGGTCGATTGCGCCTGCGCGGCCGCGCTTGAAAGCGCGGGTGTGAAGGCGGAAGCGGCGGCCGGCTTTTCCCTAGGGGAGCTGGCGGCCGTTGCGTTTGGCGGAATTTTGTCGTTCCAGAACGCATTCAAATTGGTTTGTGAAAGGGCAAGGCTAATGATGGCTGCGGCCCAAGAACATCCAGGGGCGATGACCGCGGTTTTAAAGCTGGATGCTGAAACGGTTGAGAGAATAGCCCAAAGCTATAATAATGTATTTCCGGTAAATTACAACTGTCCCGGGCAGACGGTCGTTTCCGGAAGCCATGATGAGCTGGCCGCATTTGAAGAGGAGGTAGCGGAGCACAGGGGGCGTTGTATGCGCTTAAGGGTCAGCGGCGGTTTTCATTCGCCGTTTATGAGCGAGGCGGCGAAAGGACTTCGCTGGTATCTTAACAGCCTTGATTTTAATAAGCCCAGAATACCCGTCTACTCAAATGTTACGGCAAACGAGTATGGCGACGCGTCCGACCTGATTTCAGCACAAATAATGAGGCCGGTACTCTGGCAAAGAACGATAGAAAATCTGCTTAAAGACGGGTTTACCGACTTTATCGAAGTTGGGGCGGGTAAAACACTGAGCGGATTTATGAAAAAAATCGGGGCAGCGCGTATGATTTCAAACGTTGAGGATGAGCCGTCCCTCGAAAACACATTGTCGCTGTTGAGGGAGGTCAGGGATGCTTAAAGGTAAGGTAGCGCTGATAACGGGCGCTTCACGCGGCATCGGGAGAGCTATAGCCGTTGAACTTGCGTCGCTGGGCGCCGATATAGCGATAGTATACGCTGGAAACCACCGGTCCGCCCTTGAAACAAAAGAACTGGCCGAGGTTCATGGCATAAGGGCTATGTGCTTTAAGTGCGATGTTTCAGATTATAATGAAGTTGAATCAATGGTTAAATCTGTAAAAGAAACGCTTGGTCCGATATATGCCTTAATAAATAATGCGGGAATAACGAGGGATAAATTGGCTCTGCAGATGCACGAGGCGGATTTTGACAGCGTTATAAGCGTAAACCTAAAGGGCGCGTTTAATCTTATTAGGCACTGTTACAGCGGATTTGTCAGGCAGCGCGGCGGCAGGATTGTAAATATTTCGTCGGTCGTTGGAATTATGGGCAATGCGGGGCAGTCGAACTATGCCGCGTCAAAAGCAGGGCTCATAGGACTGACGAAAAGCGTTGCAAAGGAGCTGGCGTCGCGCGGCGTAACCTGTAACGCGGTGGCTCCTGGAATGGTTGAGACGGATATGACTGCATCAATGACGGATACAGCCAAGTCGGAGCTTGTTAATTCAATACCTGCCCGACGTGCCGGAAGGCCTGAAGAGGTCGCCGCCCTGGTTGGATTTTTATTGTCCGACGCCGCGTCATATATCACTGGCGCCGTTATACCCGTTGACGGCGGCCTATGCATGTAATTTTAAGGGGGTAAGTCAAATGAGAAGGGTTGTAATAACCGGAATGGGCGTTATATCTCCTGTTGGATGCGATGTGGAGACCTGTTGGAAAAACCTGCGCTCTGCCCGTTCAGGTATTGGCATGCTTAATTCCTTTGATACAAGGGATTATAAGGTCAAGGTTGCCGCAGAGGTAAAGGGGTTTGACCCAACGGATTTTGGTATGGACGTTCCATCCGCCCGGCGAATGGATTTATATTCTCAATATGCCATGGCCGCGGCCAAACAGGCGGTTGACGACAGCAAAATCGTGGGAAATATAGATCAGGAGCGCTTTGGGGTATATGTTGGAAGCGGCATCGGGGGCATGCGGACATTTGTAAGCGAGACGGAAAAGCTTATAAGCCGCGGCCCAGGCCGCATATCCCCCTTTTTCATCCCAATGATGATAGGCAATATGGCGGCTGGGAACATTGCCATGGAATACGGCGCGCAGGGGCCGTGCCTGCCAGTGGTGACGGCGTGCGCATCGTCCACCCACGCCATTGGCGAGGCGTTTCGCGCGATACGCCATGGATATGCCGACGCTGTAATCGCGGGCGGCGCCGAGGCGGCGATTACGCCGCTGTCAGTAGCCGGATTTACAAGCTGCCAGGCACTAAGCCTCTCGAATAGCCCTGACGAGGCGTCGCTTCCGTTTGACGCGCGCAGAAGCGGCTTTGTAATCGGCGAAGGCGCGGGCATAGTGGTGCTAGAGGAATACGAACACGCCAGGCAGCGTGGGGCCAGGGCATATGCGGAGATTTGCGGATATGGCAACACATGCGACGCATATCACGTTACCGCCCCTAGGCCCGATGGCGTATCAGCTGCGCGTTCAATATCAATGGCTATAAGTGAGGCCAAAATTACCGGTGACGATACCGTGTATATAAATGCGCACGGAACAGGCACCCCCTTGAACGATTCATCGGAAACCGCCGCCATCAAGCTTGCCATGGGCGAGCGCAATGCACGGCAGGCTATGATCAGTTCGACAAAAAGCATGATGGGCCATATGCTGGGCGCTGCCGGCGCTGTTGAGGCGATTGTATCCACGCTTGCGTTAAGGGACGGAATCGCGCCTCCAACTATTAATTATAGGGAATGCGATCCTTTATGCGATCTGGATTATGTCCCAAATACTCCGAGGAAAGCGAACATAACGGCGGCGCTCTCCATATCGCTTGGCTTTGGCGGTCACAACGGCTGCCTGGCGCTGCGCACTATGGGAGGCACAGATGAACATTAAAACGATCAGGGAGCTTGCGAAAATACTGAAGGATACCAATCTGACCGCATTGGAACTCGTTGAAGGGGAAACGCGCATACGTCTTGAGCGTTCCCCAAATACACAGCCGCCTATGCAGACGGATACCGCTATTAACGGGTCGATTCAAGCCGGGCGTCAGGAGCCATATACCATTCCGGGGGGAGACGGCGACCCAGGAATGGACTTTAACGACGTCTACGCGGTAGCATCCCCTATGGTGGGGGTGTTCTATGCTGCTCCAGCCCCGGGCAAAGAGCCGTATGTGAGGACTGGAAGCAGGGTTAAAAAGGGCGATATCCTATGCATTATTGAGGCAATGAAGCTGATGAACGAGATAACAGCGGAGCGCGACGGTGAAATCGTGGATATATGCGCCAATGATGGAGATGTGGTCGAGTTTGGGCAGACATTGTTTAAGATTTATTGATACAATTTAGCAATACGGCAGTTGGAGGGTAGCATGAATAGGGAAGAAATAAAAGGATTGTTGCCGCATCGCGAACCCATGCTTTTGGTAGACGAATTATCATTGACCGACGACGGTATAGCTCATGGGGTATACCATGCGCGGGGTGATGAATGGTTTTTTCAGGGACATTTTCCTGGGAATCCGGTGATGCCTGGCGTAATTCAATGTGAAATCATGGCTCAGGCGTGCGCGCTGCTTTTAGGCGATAAGCTGTTAGGCAATACGGCTTATTATACGGGCATGGATAAAATTAAATTCAAGAACAAGATAGTACCCGGCGATACGATAGAGGTAAGCGCAAGACTCAACCGTTGCAAGGAACCGTTTTACTTTGCGCATGCGGAAGCTAAGGTGGATGGACGGCTTTGCTGCGAAGGCGAACTGTCCTTTGCACTTGTGGAGGGAAGATAAAGCGTGTTTTCAAAGGTATTAATCGCAAACAGGGGAGAAATAGCCGTTAGGGTAATTCGGGCCTGCAAGGAGATGGGCATCGCTACGGTCGCGGTGTTTTCGGAGGCGGATCGCGACGCCCTGCATGTTAGCCTTGCCGACGACTGCCTATGTATAGGACCTTCTCCGGCGAAGGACAGCTATCTCAATATGACCGCGGTATTGTCCGCTGCCATATTGAGCGGTGCGGAGGCCATTCATCCTGGCTATGGGCTATTATCGGAAAATCACAGTTTTGCAAGGATGTGCGCTGATTGCGGAATAGCCTTTATAGGACCGCCGTATGGAGTTATAGAGCGCATGGGGGATAAGGATGAGGCGAGAAGGACCATGAAGGCCGCAGGCGTGCCTGTAATTCCTGGAAGCGATATCGTAAGCACCATGGATGAAGCGGCAAAAGAAGCCGAAAGAATAGGTTATCCACTGTTGGTGAAAGCCCGCGCCGGCGGAGGCGGCAGGGGAATAAGGAGGGTTAACGGCTTCGATGAACTTGAGCATGCGTTTGCCGCGGCGGCGGCCGAAGCAAGAAGCGCGTTTGGCGACGGCGCCCTATACCTTGAAAAATACCTGTTTCCGGTGAAGCATATCGAAATGCAGCTGATTTGCGATAACTATGAAAACGTGGTTTGTCTGGGTGAGCGTGAATGCTCAATGCAGCGAAAAAATCAGAAGCTTGTTGAAGAAAGTCCTTCTCCAGGAGTATCCGCCGAGTTAAGAGCGGATATGGCGGAGGCAGCGGTACGCGCGGCAAGAGCGGTAGGCTACAGAAACCTTGGAACGGTGGAATTTCTGCTTGACGGCAATGGTAAGTTTTATTTCATGGAGATGAACACCAGGCTTCAGGTAGAACATCCCGTTACAGAGATGGTAACAGGGATAGATCTGGTTAAATGGCAGATAAGGATTGCAGCCGGAATGCCGCTTGAATTTTCAAATGACGACGTCCGCATTGACGGCCATGCGATTGAATGCCGCGTCAACGCGGAGGATCCCAGCCGTGGTTTTGTTCCAAGCTGCGGAACAATAGCCATGCTTCATGTTCCCGGCGGACCATGGGTACGATTTGATACGGCGCTGTACCAAGGATACAGGATACCCCCATTTTATGACTCTATGATAGGCAAGCTCATAGTGCATGCGCAGACGCGCGAAGAGGCGATACGTAAAATGCATGCGGCGCTTTGTGAGATGGTGGTTGAGGGGGTTGAGCATAACCGGGCGTTCCAGCTTGACCTTATATCACATGCCGAATTTATAAGCGGAACTTATACAACCGATCTGATAGGCCGACTGAACGACGCCGAGTGAGGTTATTGATTATGATTAACAAAAATATGTTTGTAAAACCCAAAATCGCGCTTGAAGGCCAAAAAAACGCGCCTGATCATTTCGAACCATCCGAGGATAAACTTACGGCATGTCCGTCCTGCAAGCATGCTATCTTTGCATATGAACTAAGGGAGCTTTTATACGTCTGTCCCAGGTGCGGCCATCATTTTATGATAAGCGCCCGTGAAAGAATACGCCTTATTGCCGATCAGGATACGTTTTGGGAGCTTAACTCCGATATTGGGGCAAAGGATAGGCTCGGATTCCCGCAGTATGAAGAAAAACTTAAAAAGGCTCGCGAGAACAGTGGTGAAAGCGAAGCAGTGCTTACGGGAATGTGCGGAGTGGACGGCGTTGAAACAGCCCTGTTTGTTATGGAATCCCAGTTTATGATGGGTTCGATGAGCGCTTCGGTAGGCGAAAAAATAGCGCGCTTGTTTGAGTTCGCTGAGGAAAAAAGCTTGCCGGTAGTGGGATATACGGTATCTGGTGGAGCAAGGGTGCAGGAGGGTATGCTTTCGTTAATGCAGATGGCGAAGACCAGCGCTGCGGTAAGGAGGCATAGTGACGCCGGACTGTTTTATCTAACTATTTTGACCGACCCTACAACAGGGGGGGTAACTGCGTCATTTGCAATGGAAGGGGACATAATACTGGCTGAGCCCGGCGCTTTGATAGGTTTTGCAGGGCCGCGGGTAATAGAGCAGACCATGCGGCAGACGCTTCCCGAAGGGTTTCAGCGCGCCGAATTTCTGTTAAAGAAAGGCTTTGTAGACCAGATAGTAGCCAGAGACGAACAGCGCTATGTAATAGGAAGGCTGCTAAAGCTGCATGACGGAGCAAAGGAGGGTGTCCATGAAAGCATATGAGCGCCTGATAAAAGCCCGCGCCAAGGGCAGACCTACGTCGCTTGAATTTATAACAAATATCTTTGAGGATTTTTATGAGCTTCACGGCGACAGACTGTTTGGAGATGACCCGGCCGTTATCGGCGGGCTGGCGCGCCTTAATGGGAGGCCTGTAACCGTGATAGGCATTGAAAAGGGAGTGGATACCAAAGATAAAGTCATCAGAAACTTTGGATCCGCAAATCCGGAGGGTTACCGCAAAGCGCTTAGGCTTATGAAACAGGCGGAGAAGTTTCACAGACCAGTCGTGTGCCTGGTGGATACCTCCGGGGCGTATTGCGGCATAGGCGCCGAAGAGAGAGGGCAGGGAAGCGCGATTGCAATGAACCTTATGGAGATGATGAACTTAAGGACTCCGGTGATTTCCATCCTTATTGGTGAGGGTGGATCAGGCGGGGCGCTTGCGCTTGCGGTGGCCGACGAGGTATGGATGCTTGAAAACGCGGTTTACTCCGTTATATCGCCAGAAGGAGCGGCAAGCATAATCTGGAAGGACGCTTCAAGGGTCGAAGCTGCCGCTGAGGCGCTCAGGATGACGGCGGAAGACCTTCTTTGCATGGAGATAATAGAGCGTATATTCAATGAGCCGGACGCTGAATGCGAGCGGGGTTTTGAGGAAGTATATTTGGCTATAAAATCTGCGTTGACAGATACATTTAATAAAAATATAAATAAGCCAATACGGGAATTGCTGGACGCCCGTTATGAAAAGTACCGTAAAATCGGGAGGATTAACTGATGATTGTCATTGCTACCGACAGCACCGCATGTTTGACAAAACAGGAGGCCAGGCAGCTGGGCGTAATTTACGTACCCATGACCTATACGGTTGCGGGTAATACATATACGGAACATTTTGTTGAAGATAACGGAAACTATGAGTCGCTTATAGCCGGCACCCAGGAGCTTCATACCTCTCAGCCCGCTATAGGCTGCTATGAAAGAACCTTCTCTACGCTTCGCCGTTCAGGGTTCGAGGTGCTTTGCCTGACCATTTCATCAAGGCTCAGCGGAACATACAGCAACGCATCCCTGTGCGCTAGGAACATGGGGGAGGACAGCTCCATTAAGGTGGTTGACACACGAACAACCGCAATAGGAATAGCGTTTTTAGTTCGCGAGGCCAGACGCTTGATTCAAAGCGGCTACAGCCTGAGCGAAACCGCGGATGCAATTACTAAAATGCGCGGCCATGTTAAAACGCTTTTCTCTGTCAGCGATATGACGCCGCTTAGGCGAAGCGGACGTCTAGGGCCTGTTCGCCAATCTGTAGGCACTATACTTAATATCCGGCCGCTTCTGACGTGTAAGGATGGTGCGGTCATAGCCTGCGGAGCCGCACGAGGCAGGAGCGACCAGCTAAAGAGCCTGTTAAAGGCGGTTCCAGAAACCGCGGAGGAGATAGCGGTACAGTATATAAGCGAGGAAGAGGCCGCAAAGCAGCTTGTTGATCAAATTGAGAAGAAGTGCGGGGTTCATGTCACGCTCAGAAAGCTTGGTCCAGTATTGGGAATACATCTTGGCCTTGATATATTAGGAGCCATGTGGTTTGATCCTGCCAGTAAAGATTAACCAAGGGTATACCTTAGCTGTTATAGCCTTTCAGATCAACTTAAAGCCGGCGTTATGGCTATAAGTTGATCTTTATTGATCTGAGTAATAGATGCGGGGTCCGCTTTATTACATATAGGATGTACCGCCAAGAACGGCGTGTCATCCATAGATATAAACACGGCCGCGGGTGACTTGATAAATAATGGATTAAATAGATATGTTGCAGTCCGCGTCTGTCCCAAAACAGGGGTTTATTCTTAAACCGGTTTCGGAGTTTACAGACAAAGTATACGAGCGGGATTGCTAAATACCTTTGATAATAACGGTCCTGATTATGAGCAGACCCAAATAACGCAGAGCATTCAAACTTAACGAATTAACAAAATATTAAAGGCGGAACAGCCTGAATCGCTGTACCGCCATTGGAATTAGTGCCCTGTGATACCCTGGTTTAGTTTTATCAGAACAGTTTGCAGTCTAGTTGTTAGAGCCGTGTACGTCGCTTTTGGAAACCGCCGCGGCCTGCTCATCCGTTTCGGTTTTTGAAACCATTGCCCACTCAACCCTATGGTCCTCAAGCTTATCAACCTTAATATGCAGTCCCAGAACATCTACCTCGGGTTTGCTTCCGTCCGGGGGTATCTGGTTAAGGCAGCTGAACACGAGACCGCCTAGCGTTTCATATTCGTCTTCCTCATTGGGTTTCCATTTTAAGCCTAGGACTTCAACAATCTCACCCAGCTCAGCGCTTCCCGCGATCTTCCAAACATTATCTCCAAGTTTAGTGATCGCCTGCTCGTCCTGAGGATCGGATTCGTCATAGATATTGCCTACAATCTCCTCTATTAAATCTTCCATTGTAATCAAACCGCATGTTCCGCCATATTCGTCAACAACAATGGCCATATGAACTTTATTTGCTTGCATATCGCGGAACAGCACATCGGCCTTTACGCTGTCCGGAACAAAGTAGGCAGGCGTTAAAGCTTCGATTATTGGCTTTGATGAGGGTCCGGTCATCTCTAAAAGGTATTCGCGGGCGCGAAGTATCCCCACTATATCATCGACATCTTCGCCGCAAACTGGAAAGCGTGACAACCCACTTTCCCTTATCGTATTTATTATTTCATCATGCGTAGAATCCGTCCATAATACCACCATGTCGGTGCGGTGTATCATAACGTCCTCCGCCGTTATATCGTTAAATTCAAATATGTTGTTTATCAGCTCTTTTTCATTTGTCTCTATTACTCCGCTTTCATTGCCCATGTCAACCATCATACGTATTTCCGCTTCGGAAACCGCCTCGTCCGTTTCGTGAGGATTGATTCGAAAAAGCCTGAGGATACCGTTTGTACAGATGGACAGCAGCCAGATTATGGGTTTCATTATCTTCGACAGTATAGTTATTATGCGGCACGAAAGGCGGGCTACCTTTTCTGGCTTTCTCATGGCTATGCGCTTTGGCACGAGCTCTCCGAGAACAAGCATAAGGAACGAAAGTATAAGCGTAATTAAGATTACCGCTATTGTATTGAGCGATGCCTCCGATACGCCTGTAATTCCTACAGTGTTAACCAGCCATCTGACTATAAGGTCTGAAAAATTGTCCGCGGCAAAGGCGGAGCCCAAAAAACCTGCCAGGGTTATGCCTATCTGTATGGTGGAAAGGAACCCTGTGGGCTCTGCTACCATTTTAAGCATTTTCTGAGCAAGCTTATCACCTTCCGCTACCTGCCGGCGGAGTTTGCCCTCGTTCAGCGAAATAACAGCTATCTCCGCCGATGCGAAGAAAGCGTTTAAGAGTATTAAAACAAGCTGTAGGATTAATTGCCCTATTACTGGGTTGTCGTCCACAAATTATCGCCCCCGTTTCAAAGATTGAGATTTTTTAGACGCAAATAAGAACACGGCCGCTATGCTTATAATACGCATAGGCCCTGTTCGTATGTATGCATATAGTGTCAAGACTACTTCGGTAACAGTCGCTGCTGCCGTCTTCCATTTTTAACCCGTCTTACCTCACCAATATAATAATGCGTCATTAATCAGTATATCGCGCAATAATAAAACTGTCAACGATTATATTCCAAAGTGGTATGTAGGATGTAATATTGTCAAATACGTTGGACGGAAAAGGCAGCGAGGAAAGCATTGGGGGGGTATACTGTAAAGGATGCATAGGACGATTACTTGAGGCTCCCCGATGCATGGCAAGCTGTGAATCGAAGTGGCGAGCGAGTAGAAACGGCGTTGATCCTCGCGGTGACCTCGCTCCGCCTTGCCGTTGTAATAGGGGCGGATAAGTTTGTGCCGAATGCTGAGATTTCCTACAGCCGGATTTAAAGTCAAGGGCTGTGGCCCTTGACAATCCCGGGGTAATAACTCGCCTGTACCGACTATATAAGCATTTTACCAACTTGTTCTTTTTCTAATACTTTTTGTTTTTTAAATTGGCAACACCATCGCAAAGAAGATTAGCGTTAAAATATATTGTTGTCTAATCTAGCAGATTAACAACACAGCTGCCCAAGCACAAGCACCGTAGGTAGCTTCATTGCTTACCCTTCCCATCGTATCGGCTGTTGAATATGGGAGCGATAGCGTCCACATCAGTCTGAGCGACGTTGGAAAAAAGTACTATAGTCTTTCTTAATTCCTATAAGAAGTGCGGGCCTGACTATGATATAATCTATTAAGGCAGGCTTCATAATACAAAGCCTGCCTTTGTGTACTATTGTCAGGACTGCTGCCTTTTCAGCTTTGATTCCATTTCCAGAGGAACGATTCTTTGCTTCGCCAAAACTGCTACAACTATCGTTTGCATCGCCAGCATTACGGCATATTGGACAAGCCGCTGCGGCATTAGTCCTATCAGCGTAACTCCGCTGGTAGTAAGATATATCCAAAGCGAATTAAGGCCCAAAGAACAGACGGTAAGCGAACATAGGGCCGCTAGAAACGACCTTAACACCGTAGCTTTTCTCCCGTATAAAAATAATCCGTAAATTATGCCGCTAAGGAAGGCCGACAGTGTATAGCCTGGAAAATATGGTCCTATCGGAAACAGCATTGCGCCAATAAAATCTCCAAGTCCCGCAACGCAGCCTGCATATATAGGACCATACATCAGAGCTACCAACGCAACAGGTATGAAATTGAACGCCAATTTCATAGTAGCGGTTTGGATGGAAAGGAACCTGGATAAAACTATCTCTATGGCTAGCATAAGTCCAAGTATGACCATCTTTTTGATCTTAGTGTTTTTCATATTAACCTCCGCATTCTTCCCCGACAAAAAAAGTCCGACGCCAAATCGGCGACGGTAGTCTGCGAAAGCCCATCTAACGTAAACGCATACGTTTAAGAACTATACAGCGGACGCGATATGGCACCGCAAGGGCTTTTCACCCTTTTCGTCAAGGGGCAACTTCCCATCCCCCAGCACTTAACGCACCATACCTACTCTGCACGTCGGGTCGTTTTGTCACGATTAGATTAACATCCTTTACGACACATTTCAACCACTACCATAAGCTTCATCATAATATATTAAACAGTTGTGCATTCAAATTTAATTACCATTATTTACATATATTATAAGCCAATCTCCACCATCGTATATATTCATTAGGCGGCCCCTTACAGAATTATGGCAAAAATAGCAATAAACTTGAGCATGCATAATAGTTATATAAATAGTTCCAATGTGCCAAGCGCTATCATAATTATTCCGCCAATTACACAGAACGTTCTGGGGCGCGGAAGTTTAGAAGCAGAAGCGGTGAAACCAATACGGTTGCCAATGGCGACGGAAAGGACACTAAGCACTCCGACCGCCAGTGAAGCGCTTAACGGCGATAACCCGGTAAGCCCCGCGCCGATTGCCACAGGAATGCAGTTTATGGCAAGACCGCTGCCCAAGACCATGGTGTCTTTCCACGAAAACGTAATATCCCTATATTGTTTACCGTCATATTCCTTTGATAGTATCAGTGAAAACGCTCCTATCAGGATTATAATTATACCTCCTATTATGTTTGGTATCCTTCCAAACCTCGAAAATATTGAGGAAAAGTAACAAAAAAAGCATGTGGCGGCCGCAGAGAACAACCCAATCACCAAATTAGCCTTAATAGTTATCCGCTTTTTTAAAAATCCAAAGGATACCCCGATGAGAAGATTGTCAAGATTAGTTGATATACCCAAAAGCAAAGTCGATAAAAGGTGCATAGCGTATTCCTCCTACCGACATCTTATGCTGCACAACAAAAACTGTGTTCTATGCCGATGGCGGGAATCCATCGGCAGGAGGTTTTAATTCATCCCCTGCCGGAGACTTAGACACCTAAAAAAGTAGTCAGACATGTGCTCAGCTGGTAAATAACATAATTAAACCTGATATTTCATACCTATTTCGATTATTTCTCCTTCATTGTTTACATGGAAAAACCACAGAGACTCCTGCCACCAGCTGAACCACGGATTATCAGCGTCAGATTCACAGAATTTTAGGAAACGGTCAAAATCAAGTTTAAGCGTTGGATATACATAATTGTCGAGAATCCAAAACTCACAATTTTCTGATAATTTAAACTCTATAACATCATTACTGTCGTTTATTAGTTCATATCCGGAGGATTCTATGGATTCATCCGAACGTATAGTTACTTCATCAATATGTGCTGAGTTTTCTGTCAGTCCTGTTATATATCCCCATAAATCCGCTGTTTCTTAATTATATATATAGTCCAATGCCAATCCGTAAAGCAATGGATCTACGAATGTATTATCCAGTCTTGCCCTTAGTTTGTCATCTAAGGGATAAAAACTGCCTAGTTGCGGCGCCAACTCCAAGACTGTTAAAAAATACTCGTTTTGAATTCTATCATATATAAGAAATGACCCCTTAAAATATTAAAATAATATCATTTACGATGATCTTATTTCAACCGTATTTCGACAATTTATATTGCAAGTACCATATTTGATACAAATATCCATATGTTTTATAAATTAAAAGGCGGCATGGGTGAAGACCATGCCGCGCGTTTGTAATTACTTAGTTTACTGCTGAAGCTTAAGATCCCCTTCTTTTATCCAGCCAATGCGCCTTAAAACTGTACTGAACAGCAGTGTAAGAACGGCAGGCAGAATAAAGCATACCAGCGCTATCCCTATCCACATTGACGCGCCTCCTTCGGGCATGGCGCTGATTATGCCGAAGGGCCCTACAAGTCCGCATGTGCCCATTCCCGCGCCTACCGGAATATTCTTCAACCCAAATACGCTGGTTGCTATAGGCCCTGTTATCATCGAAGCGAGCGTAGGCGGTATCCATATGCGGGGATTCTTGATAATGTTAGGCATCTGAAGCATAGATGTGCCAAGCCCCTGTGCAATTAATCCTCCCCAGCGGTTTTCCTTAAAGCTCATAACGGCAAACCCGATCATTTGAGCACAGCATCCAGCGGTAGCGGCGCCGGCGGCAATTCCTCCCAGGTTCAGCATTATGCATATGGCAGCGCTGCTTATTGGAAGAGTAAGCGCAATACCCATGAGGGCTGAAACGATAATCCCCATGATAATTGGCTGCATGCTTGTGGCCGTCATGATCAATGAACCGAAGGCGGTCATCAAAGCGGACACAGCTGGTCCCGCCAGCATGGCAACCGCTACGCCTGAAACAATGCAGACAGCTGGAGTAACTATTATATCTACTTTAGTTTCACCGCATACCAGCTTGCCCAGCTCGGCAGCAATAATAGTAGCGATAAATGCTCCAACCGGGCCTCCAAGCGCATTGCCGGCAAGTCCTACGGCTGCTGATGAAAAAAGAACGAGCTTTGGCGATTTTAGCGCCCAAGCAATGGATATTCCCAAAGCCGCGCCTGTGGCGTCCTTTGCAAAGTCGGCCAGTTCAATGAAGAAGGGTATCCCCAATTCGTTGCCAAGCGTGGAAAAGATAGTACCAATAAGCAAAGAGGTAAAAAGCCCGTAGGCCATTGCACCCATAGCGTCTATAAAGTAAACCCTTAACGATATATTGATATCCTTGCGCTTTAAAAACGCACCAAACCTACCCGCAGCTTTTTCCAAACCGTCCTCCTCAACGCATATGCGTTTATTTTTAAATAGCCACATTATTATAGACCATGCGTATCTTCATGTAAACAATTAGTAAAGGTTTTTATCCGTTGTTTTACGTATAATATTTCGATTTAAGGTATAATCTTTAATATCAATAATTAGAAAGCAATAGCTTATATATGTTTAGAGCAAAGCGCGGGACTGGCCAATACCTGCCTGAATACTTTGATAAATAAGCGGACCATATTATGCTTTATCACAGTTTAGGTTATAATGAAGATAAAAAGCCGAGGTTTGATTGATGGAAGTAAAGTTGGGATTGATACAGATGAAGGTTACGCCAAACAAGGAGGCCAACCTCAATTACGCTGTAAACGCTATTGAAGTTGCTTCAAGATATGGCGCGGATATTGCAGTTCTCCCCGAAATGTTCTGCTGCCCGTACTCAAACCGCTATTTTGCAAACAACGCTGAGCCTGCTGGCGGCGGCATTTGGCAAGCCTTATCGGGTGCTGCCCGACGCAATGCGGTATACGTTGTCGCTGGAAGCTTTCCGGAAGAGGGCGAAAACGCGATATATAATACCTCGTTCGTTTTTGATCGTACAGGAAAGCAGATTGCGTTCCACCGCAAGTTGCATATGTTCAGCATAGCGCAGGGAAATGGCAAGCGTTTTTCAGAAGCCGACTCTTTTCAGGCGGGAAATAAAATAACGGTGTTTAATACCGAGTTTGGCAGGATTGGGCTATGTATCTGCTTTGATATGAGGTTTCCGGAATTAGTCAGAGCCATGGCTTTGGAAGGGGCGAACATTATAATAGCTCCATCTGCTTTCAGCATGGTTACAGGACCTTCACATTGGGAATTGATAATGCGTGCCAGGGCTATAGACAATCAGGTATTTACTGTTGGAGTAACCCCAGCAAGGGACGAGGGCTCCGAGTTTGTGGCCTATGCAAACTCCATGATATGCTCTCCATGTGGTACGGTGATATGCAATGCGGGAATAGAGGACACCATTGCGGTGCAAAAGATCAATCTGGATGAAATAGATGGCGTACGGTCTGTCTTTTCTATTAAGAACTCAAGGCGCACGGATCTATATTGAGCAAAAGTATAGAGAAATATAAAATAATGCAAGAAAGCCCATTGGCAACGACCGTTTTTGAATCGTTGTATTCATTAAAAACGGCTGTTGCCATGGTGGTTTTATCAACAGAAAAGTTTATGATAGTTAAGCCTAATTACTATATCAAGATTATTTGGGCCAGGTGTGAATTACTGCCTAAGCAGGAGTTCGCTCATCTGCTCAATAAGCTCCTTTATGGCTCTCTGGTTTGAAGAATAATATACCTTGCTCCCGTCAAGGGTTGATTTGGTTAAATTGCATGACTGCAGTTTGCTCATATGGTGGGAAATTGTATTAGGGGACAGCTTCTGCATATCCGCAATCTCCTGCCCATAAGCATCCTTGTCTTTTAGCATCCTCAGAATTGCCAGCCGGTTTTTATCGCTAAGAACCTTGAGCATCTCCTCACAGTTAATGCTGATCCTTTCCTTGTATGGAACCTTAAACATTGGTCTGACTCCCAACCCTATATACAGAACGGGGCCGCCGTTTTCCGGACGCCGGAATATCCTTGTAAATTCATTATTGGCCAATATCTTAGGATAAATTATCTCATCGTCACCAATGAGGAAATCCACGCTCATGTTATTCCTTATGCTATCAATAATATCGTTTATGTCGCTGTATTCCTGCTCAAAGTTATGCAAATATGGCTCATAGATATCCGAACGCTCTTGAATCAACTGAATCGCCTGCCTTAGAGCCGCCCCGATGCCGAGAACATACTCTTCATAGTGGTTATAGACACTTATAATATGCCATTTTGCCTTATCCGACAGTGGGAGGTCGTCAATAAATTTTAGAAAACAATCTCCATCATCCGCATTGACGTCTGATGTAATATCACGTGCTATAAGCTCGCTCATAATATTATCCCGTATTTCAGACTTGCTTTGCTTAATAAGATTATTGCATACAGTATTAATATCAGTAAAAACCTCGGTACTTGCAGATAGCATTGCTATATTTGCCGCGCAGGATTTAAAGCCTCCGCCATCGGAGTGCTCAAAATCGGCGAAATACAACTGCATATTTTGAGGAAGGGCCACGTTGCTGTCCAAATACGCTTCAAGTTCAAGCGCAGGCTTGAGAATATCCTCAAAATCCTTGCGATTTATCTCCCTTTGAATCAGAACACGGCTTATATGCTTTGACACCGTTTCGCCATTGGCTTTGTATCTGAAATATTCAATAGCCTCTACAAGTGGATTTATAATTCCGCGAGCTTTCATAATTTGACACCTCCAGCTTCCTTTATCCAGTATGCCTTCTTTGTTCGATAAAGTCAACGGTAATTATACGATGCATGTCGACGTTAATTCCTAGTAATTTACCATTAGAGTGCATAAATATAAATAAAATATTTGATATTTGCATATAGACAAGCATATAAACAAGTGCTATAATTTTGGTATACAGCATTCCATAAACGTGGAACTGATTTTATAGGAGGTAACAAATGAACAATAGCAGAAAAACGTTTGCCTTGCTCCTTGCTGTCATAATGGTGATCTGCAGCATACCGATTGTTGCAGTGGCGGCTAGGATTGGCGACAGGGCGCTAGAGGGTAGTGCTGAATACTATGCGCCGTCTCAAAATGGCGTAAATGTTCCAAAAGCCCCGGGTAATTCGGTCGCCGGATTCAATGGGCTAGATCTTGAGCGCTCTGACGCTACAGTACAAACGGGTCAAAAGCCTCAACCGTTATACCAGGGAAACGCCTTTGAAGGGGGAAACACGGTAATTGGCTATACGCGCAATTACTTCACCGATGATGGCGGTTATGAACCATATGCGGCATGGGTAATGTATGATATTACAGACCCGGAGAACACGCTGACCGAGCTCTATCGCGGCGGTGTCGAGTTCTTCGAAGCGACATATGACGGCGATCTCATATATGGAATGGATATAGACAACAATTTCTATTCCGTAGATCCGGAGACGTTCGAATCAACCTATATCGGGCAATGCAATTACACGACGAACGATTTAACCTACGCATGGGACGTGGATAAGATCTATGGCATCTGTACGGCTGACAGGTCCTATATATGCGAGTTTGACAGGACGACGGGGCGCGCTACGCCAATAGCGTCCTGGGACATGAACAACCAGCTGCTGCTGACCCCTCTTGCCTACATAGGCAACGGCGAATTCATTTCACTCGACTTCAATTCAAGGAAGATAGTAAAGCTTGATCTGGACGGCAACATAACGTTCCTGGCCCAGTCTGCCGGAGAGCAGGGATGGAGCCCGTCGATGACCTATAACCCCAACGACGGACTCTGTTATCTGACATACACGTCCCTTGCGAACTCATCTGTAGGCAATAGCGCGATGCTGTATACCGTAGATCCTGAAACGGGCGAGATGGACTATAAAGGAATAATCGGCGAACAGCTGGGCTACTATGTGTTGGGCATGTTTTTCGCCGATTTTGCTAATCCTGAACCGCCGGTGCCAGAGGGAACCACCCTTCTGGGCTATACGCGCAATTATTTCACCGATGATGGCGGTTATGAACCATATGCGGCCTGGGTGAAGTTCAGCACGCTTGACCCGGAGAACACGCTGACCGAGCTTTACCGCGGCGGTGTCGAGTTCTTCGAAGCGACATATGACGGCGATCTCATATATGGAATGGATATAGACAACAATTTCTATTCCGTAGATCCGGAGACGTTCGAATCAACCTATATCGGGCAATGCAATTACACGACGAACGATTTAACCTACGCATGGGACGTGGATAAGATCTATGGCATCTGTACGGCTGACAGGTCCTATATATGCGAGTTTGACAGGACGACGGGGCGCGCTACGCCAATAGCGTCCTGGGACATGAACAACCAGCTGCTGCTGACCCCTCTTGCCTACATAGGCAACGGCGAATTCATTTCACTCGACTTCAATTCAAGGAAGATAGTAAAGCTTGATCTGGACGGCAACATAACGTTCCTGGCCCAGTCTGCCGGAGAGCAGGGATGGAGCCCGTCGATGACCTATAACCCCAACGACGGACTCTGTTATCTGACATACACGTCCCTTGCGAACTCATCTGTAGGCAATAGCGCGATGCTGTATACCGTAGATCCTGAAACGGGCGAGATGGACTATAAAGGAATAATCGGCGAACAGCTGGGCTACTATGTGCTTGGTCTATTCTTTGCCGATTTTGCTAATGGTTCCGGCAGCGACGAGCCGACCGAAACGCTCGACGAAGCGCTCAACCTGGAAGATGGGCTGCTCCATTTCGAAACGGATGAAGAATACCCATGGCATGTTGTCAATTTCCGTGATGAGATCTGCGGAACAAGCGGCAATGAAGGCAAGCACAATACTGTAAGCGAGGTTTCAACTACCCGTTATATGAACGCTGGAGAGATGATCAGGTTCGATTGGAGGGTAAGCTGTCAGACTGGAATGGATTTCATGGCGTTCTATGTAAACGGTGAGCAGGTAACAACATTTGCCAGCGATGAACCGGGGAACCTCATGCCTTGGACAGAATATATTTACTTTGTTCCGGAAGCAGGGGAGTACACCTTCTCATGGACATATGAGAAGACAGGGTTCTGGAGCGCGGGCCATGACCGCGGCTGGCTTATGAACGTATATGCCGGAGAGCCCATACCCGTGGAAACTTTCGAACTTAATACAAAAGACCTTGATATACGCGCCGGAATGAGTTCACAGCTTGAATGGACGATAGGTCCAGCTGTAGCTTACGATCATAGCGTTTCATTCTCCTCACAAGATCCTTCTATCGCTACAGTTGACGAGAACGGCGTTGTAACGGGAATATCCGTTGGTGAAACCGTAATAACCGCCACAACAAACGACGGAGGACTTTCCGACGAATGTGTTGTAACCATAACGGAAGGCCTTCCGCATGTACGCCTATATGGTTACCGCCTGTACAGCCTTGATGGGCAAAACGACATGGTTTCATTCTATGCCGACAGTCCTTCCGAGATTGAGTCGCTATATACGCCGGCTCACGGCACCTATGCTATGGCATATGGAAACGGAACTATATATGGATTTACAAAAGAAGGCAACTTCTTTACCACAACGCTTGAGGATACGGAATGGCATCTTAACGGCTATAACTGTGGTGCGCAGATAATGTCTATGGCATATAACTATGCTACCGACCGCTTATACGCGGTAGGTTTTAGAGAGCAGGGACGCTGGATGCTTTACGAAGTAAATACAAGCAGCGGAGAACTCACGGAAGTTGGAAGGCCAAATACCGATGATCCTCTGTGGACAATAGAGATTACTACAGAAGGCGTTGCGTATGGCATTACCGCTTCTTCAGGACTGCTTTATACCTTTGACCTGGAAACTGCCGAAGCCACCCTTATTGGGCCAACCGGATGTGAAAATGTAAACTTCTCACAGTCCATGGCATATGACCATGACAACAAGATAATGTACTGGGCTTCGTACTATGACAATAACGGACTTCAGGAAGTAAACCTTGAGACCGGTGAGGCGACCTATTTCAGCCAGATAGGGCTTGAGGCTGAAATCACGGGAATGTTTGTTGTCCCAAGCGAAGACCCGCAGCCAGTGGATTACAGCGTAGACGCAGGGGATGTCAACGCGAGACAGGGCGAAAGGGTAATAGTTCCAATAAGTATGGAAAACCTTGCGGCAGGTTCGTTTACCATAGAATATGATGCCGGCGCGCTCACCTATATCACTTATGGTAATCCTGACAGCGCCGCATACGTGGTGGTTAACGACAGTATCCCGGGCATACTTAATATAGCGGTTGTCAACCCAAATCAGAACTATAACGGCGAGTGCATGACGCTTGAATTTGCCGTAGCTGACAACGCTGAGGGAACATATGAGCTTGCGCTTTCGATTGATGACGGATCAAGCATTATCGACGGCATAACCATTGATATCGATTCTGCGGAGATAGCTGCAGCCAACGGTTCTGTAAGCATAGTAACGGGTTACAATGTAACATTTAACTACATGGTCGACGGCGAATGGATATCTGAAAGCCAGACCGTCGCCGTAGGCGGAACGGCGCTCGCGCCCTCGCCCATGCCTCAGGCACATGAGGTTACGCAGTACATCTTTACAGGATGGGACGCTGACTTCTCCGCTGTACAGTCGGATCTTAACATTACGGCGGAATACGGCTTGCTGGGCGATGCTTATACAAACAATAACCTTGATATATCAGATGCAGTGCTGATTATGCGCAGCATTGTGGGCCTTGAAAACCTGAACGGTCTGCAGACGCTTCTTGCCGATGTGGATGGCTCGGGTAATGTAGAGCTTTCAGACGCTCTTTATGTAATGCGTTTGATAACAGGCTTGGAAA
The DNA here is from genome assembly GCA_900544965.1 of uncultured Eubacteriales bacterium. Classification (GTDB taxonomy): domain Bacteria; phylum Bacillota; class Clostridia; order Christensenellales; family CAG-138; genus UMGS946. The sequence goes on from UQXE01000004.1 coordinate 41,190, forward strand.
CATTCGCAGGATAAAAGTATCCCGCGAAATCCTATAAATTCTGCTTGTCCCCCTAAATTGATGGGGCCGTCCTTTAAAGGACGGCCCTGCTTTATGCGATTAGTAAACCAAATAATACAGCTTAAAACGCAGCCTGTATCATATCCGGTGCTAACCGGAAGCTATGAATCTCACCGTATCTTGTATGTTGCGAATACCCCCTCTGAATTGTTGTCGGTGAAATATAAGGACTCGCCAACGCCCGCAACCACTGTAGTACTGTACAGGTCGCACAGTCTCACAAAGCTGCCGTCGCCAAGAGTATATTCCCACAATGTATAGGGGTATGGGTCTGACAGCGGTTCTAACGAATTCTCCTCCTTATTCATCGCCTCCGTCGAACTGCCTGAAAGCCTGTTTTCGATGATATAAAGCTTGTTCGAATCACCTGACCAGCAAAACATGTTTACTGGAAATTCAGTATCAACCTTAATATTTTCACCCGTACTCAAATTAATAACTCTAAAGCCCGTGGTTGAATCGCTTTGTGCGGCAAAGTCGCTTGATGTGCTCAAAGCCATAAAGACTCCGTCTTTTGAAAGCGCAAACGCGCTTCCCTCATGAAATTTTGTGCTTACTCCGCCCTTGGGCATAACGTTGTATATCCATGCGCCGTCGTCCATATCTGAATAAGAGAAATAAGTCCTTCCATCATGAAATCCAAGGCTGCCTTCATCAATATTGCCGTTATAAACCGTAAGATGACGCTTCGCGGAAGAGGGAACACTAAAGTCGTATTCATGAAGCGCTATCCCTTCGTTTAAGCATATCGCGTAAATCTTTGTACCCAGTTGATCCCATGTAAACGAGCTTATCATGCTTCCGAAACCTTCTGACGTCAAGTCAGCGGCAAGTTCCCAGGTATTTGTATTAAATGCGTAAAGATTTGCGCCTTCCTCGGTTCGCTCCAGAACGGCGAGAAGATGGCCGCTTGGAGAAAAGGCCGCGCGTTCTATTGTATAGAACTCAAAGTTTAACACGCGCTTTTTTTCGCCGGACGAGTCCGCAAGCCATAGCTCCTCATAAGAATGGGTCTCCTGACCTTCGTCAAACGATTTTCTTTGGGAGTATAATACATCGCCGTTTCGAACATCTGTACATAAATATACGCCGTCGGGTATAAACACGTCGGCGGTTGAGGGAACGCCGTCTATGCGTAACACTTTCTTTTCATATACCGCGGTATACTCTATATCATGGTCGTATGAAGGAAACTCCCCTTTCGAAAGGGGGACGACCTTCCATTTTTCAGGTGATAAAGACGGATTTGTCATCAATATATTGTTCTTGAATTGTTCCGCCTCGGTCTCAAAATCAAAACCATCGGATATAAGCAGGATATTGCCGCGCTCCTGTGAAAGTATTGGAGTCATACCTTCCATTATAATAGAGGTTTCAAGATAGTCGTGATATGCGTCGGCAACGCAGTAATACTTCTGCCCATCTCCAGCGCCGATTATTTCAACGGAATTGTTTTTTTCGGGGGCGCTGGTCTCATGGCCCTCAGTTTGGTCCGCCGCAACCTTTAAGTTGATCTCAATATTGTTGTCATATGATTCGACTGATTCAACTGAGAATTCAGATTCGCCTGAAAGCTGAACGTAAAGAGCGTATCCTTTTTCCATAGGGACTTTGAACAAGCCAAACACGCCTTTATTTTCGTAGACGGGCGTATTAAATTCATAATCCCAATGTTCTACCTCGGGAAGTTCAATAATTATGCGTTGAGGATCATTTAGGCTGCCAATCGTGTATGAAGGCACTCCATCCGCTTTCTCCTCAACCATATCGCCGGAAACCCTGCTTCCCTCATTAAAGCTGAGAGCTATTTTAGAGGTTGAATCATCACCGTTTATACTTACAGCGGCCAGGTTAGCGTTTTTAATATCATCCGAGCCGCCTTTAATAGGCGTCGATATATCGTTTGTCAAAGGGTTGTCCGTATGATCGCCCATATTACCTTCTTCGCCGCCGTCCGGTGAGCAGGCTGATATGAACGCCAACATAAAGATCAATATAAGTGCGTTAAATAAGCGCTTGCGCATCATATACAGTATTCCTTTCAAAACATCTGTTATTATCATTATATCATAAGTGGACAGCCCTAATCATATTTATGTAAGCATGCCATAAGGGTTTCCTTTTTAATATAACTGTTGTACAATATTCCAGTATTCTTTATATTCAGAGGTAAGTTATGCCAAATAGTTCAGGTAGTTCCAGGCTTTTGTTAGTTCGGTTTATTGCTTTAATTTTTATGCTCAGCTTTATGATGCCGTGGCTTATGGCCTGTGAGTTCATAACGCAGATTGACGCAGCTCCTGACAGAACCGGGTTTGATGTTTTTGACTCTCCAACTAACGAATTAAGACATACGCCTGCGAATGGCGGCGTACTTTCCGCATGGTTTATTGATGTAGGGCAAGGGGATTGCATATTTTTGGAATCGCCGTCCGGCAAGACCATGCTTATTGACAGCGGAGAGAACAAATACTATGACGATATAAATGAATTTTTGACCGGCCGGGGCGCAGGGGCTTTAGATGTAGTAATCGCTACCCATCCGCACAGCGACCATATTGGCGGTATGCAAAACATAATTCAGAACTACTCTATAGGCGCGTTTTATATGACCGATGCCATACATACCACAGCGACCTTTGAAAGGATGCTGGATGCTCTGGAGGATAATGACGTTTCGGTATATCAGGCGGTTGCAGGGGAGGAGTCGTTTATTGAATGGGACTCCGATATAGAGGTGAGAATACTATCCCCATTTGATAATGCAGATTACAAAGACCTGAATGACGAAAGCATAATGATCAGGGTAAAATACGGGGATACCTCCATCTTGTTTACCGGAGACGCTGAAATCGGCGCTGAAAACATCGCCATGTCCAGATTGCCAGCTTCATTTTTTAAGGCGGATATATTGAAGCTGGGGCACCATGGTTCGTCAACTTCCTCTGGAGAGGCGTTTTTAGATGCCGTATCGCCCCAAATAGCGGTAGGAATGATGGGGAAGGAAAATAAATACGGCCACCCCCATCAGAAGACCTTAGATCTGCTTGAACGTTTAGAAATCAAGCTCTACAGAACCGATCTTGACGGCACGGTATGTATACAGCTTGATGGAAGGGGCATAAATGTATCAACCGGCGACGGATGATCCTAAGGCGCCATGCTCCGCTTAAGTTATAACCAAGAGAGTGGCGTATCAAAACTCATTAGCAGGCGCTTTTATTCTATAGGCTTTATGGCTGGAGCCAAGCTAAGACTTTACTGATATTGGGGAAATAAATATGACTGACGGCTTGGATATACTGTTTTCAAATACGGATATAATTACAATGGATGATAAACATCCTACAATTTTTAACGGCTGCGTAGGCGTTAGCGATGGCAAAATTACATATGTCGGAAGCCACCGGCCGACTGTCCCAGTTAAAAGAATTATAGACTGTAAAGGGCGGATTTTGATGCCGGGCTTGATAAATACCCACGCGCACACCGCTATGTGCCTTATGAGAGGTTACGCGGACGATTACAAGCTTGACGAATGGCTTTATAATAAGGTGCTGCCGGTTGAGGCAAGGCTGGACGAAAGGGCTGTTCTGGCCGGATTCAGGCTGGGAGCAGCCGAGATGCTGAGAAACGGAACGACATCTATAAGCGACATGTATTTTTTCCAGCCCGCGGTAGCGAAGCTGGCATTGGAGCTGGGAATCAGGGTGTCATTAAGCAATGCGGTGGTTGCTATAGACCCAAATGGCTTTGACTATAAAAATGATCGGAGCATCGTTGAAACCATTGAACTTATGAGATATTGGCATGGCGCGGGAGACGGAAGAATACGCGCGGACGTTTCAATTCATGCCGAATATACCTCATTTCCGGACGTATGGAGATTCATGCATGAAATCGCTCATGAATATGGATTGATAACTCATCTGCACCTGTCTGAAACGTTATCTGAACATGAGGAGTGCAAAAAGCGCTATGGAAAAACGCCGGCGCAGGTTTTTTCGGATGAGGGCGTATTTGACTCACCGGTACTGGCGGCCCACTGCGTATATATTGAGCCGGACGACATGGATTTAATGGCGCAAAAGGGCGTTTCAGTGTCCCACTGTCCTGTGTCAAATTTGAAGCTTGCAAGCGGGCTAGCGGATATAAGAGCCATGATTTTAAATGGTATCAATGTTTCGCTAGGTACAGACGGATGCTGCTCCAATAACTCACACGACTTATTTGAGGAGATAAAGCTTGCCGCGTTGCTTGCCAAGGGCCTTTCAAAGGATCCGTCCGCCATTTCAGCTTATCAGGCGCTAAAACTCGCAACGGTAAACGCGGCAGCCGCACAGGGAAGGGCAGGGCAAATAGGATCAATAGCGGAGGGATATGATGCGGATATAATTTTATTGGATACAGGGCATTTGAATCTCACGCCGATATATGATCCCGTTTCGGCTGTTGTCTACAGCGGCAGAGGAGCTGATGTTTGCCTTACAATGGTGCAGGGCAGGATTCTATATGAGAACGGAGCGTTTAGCAGCGTTGATATAGAGTTTGCCCGAAACGAGGTGCTTAATTATGCGATGAAGATGGTAAATATGTGATTTATATTCGATAACTATTTAGTGTTAACGATTATTTATTTTCAGCACAAGGTAAAATTATTGATAATCAGTCATATTTAATTCAATCTATATGAATTAAATAATAAAGAGTTTGGGATTTTTTTGATTATAGATAAACATTTTGTGACGTTTTGTCTTCCGTTCTTGCTTAAAGTTTATATTGAGGTTATAATTAACCGAATAAATGGAACCTGAAAGGGCAGCTGCTTATGAAAAAATTGCTTGAAAATAAACCCGCTCTCATTGCGATAATAGCGGTAGTGCTTTTATGTGTCCTTGCGCTGGCTACTTCAGGGGAAAGAACCCTTACCTGGATTGAAAGTACTGCGGGATCCATTTTTCAACCCATCCAAACGTTCTCATATAAGGCGTCAGAGGCGGTAGTGGATTTTTTTGAAAATCTTTTCAATACAACGGATGCTGATATTGAGAATCAACAACTGAAGACCCAGCTGGCTCAACTGCAACAGATTTTATCTGAGTATGAAACTGTCAAAGAGGAGAACGAAAGACTGAAGGAGCTCTTAAACTTTATCGATTCGTATGGGGATTCTCAGTATGTTACAGCTCAGGTAATAGGAAAAAGTCAGAGCGCTTGGTTTGACACCATGACAATCAATGCGGGACGCAATCATGGAATTGAGGAGGGTATGCCCGTAGTTAACGCATATGGATTGGTGGGCAAAGTAACGGACGTAGGCGCGACATGGTGTAAAGTAACATCAATAATTGACGGAAGCATGAACGTTAGCGTTATGGTAGAGCGCACAAGGGATAACGGAATAGTCAAAGGGTCGCTTGCAGTAGGAAGCGACGGATATAATTTGGAGTTGTCATACCTGCCGTCTGGAAGCGATCTGGTTCCAGGCGATAAAATAGTGACAAGCGGCCTTGGGGGCGGATCGTATCCCAAAGCCGTATCGGTAGGGATTGTTACTGAGGTAATCCGAAGAACGGATGATTCGGAGATGCGTAACGCCATCGTTGAACCCTCGGTAGACTTCCTTCATCTTGAGGAAGTTATGGTTCTGATAGAAGCCTCTGAGGAGGAATAACCGATGAAAAGATATGCCTTAGTAATAGCTGTAAGCACAATTGTGTGTTCATACTTAAACGCAGCCTTTTTTACCAATGTAAATATATTTGGCATACGCCCAGACGCCATATTGGCGCTAATAGTTTCAATAGGGGTATTGTTGGGCAGTCTGCCGGCCTCCATTATAGGTCTTGGAGTTGGACTTATGATGGATGTGTTCTTTAACAAGATAGTTGGCCTTAGCGCTATTGCTTATATCGTTGCGGGTATTGCGGGAGGAATATTCTACAAAAAGTTTTATGCTGATAATGTTATAATACCTGCCGCTACAGCGGTTGTCAGTACATTTTTCAAAGAACATATTTTATGCTTAGCCGCCTTGCTTGCAGGCGCTAGATTTAATTATGGATTGATGCTTGTAGCCTATATACTCCCGTGCTGTCTGCTTACAGGAGGAATATGTATACCAATACATATGGTAATGAAGAGTATGCTGGTTGGCAAGCATAAATCGATAGTTTCCCAAGTTAAAGAACGCAGAGGTGTTAGATAAATGAAAAGACAGTTGATTCCACGATTTTTGATAATTGCGTTAGTTATGCTTGCAATGATGGGAGCTCTAATATTCCAGCTTGGAGTGCTTACCCTCGGAGAAGGGGAAAGCTTGGCGCAGCAGGCGTCCGAGGAGAGCACCGCCAGCATTGCCGTAAAGGGGACAAGAGGCAGCATAATGGACAGAAACGGAATAGTGCTGGCGTATAGCGAAAATTGCTATAATGTAGAATTTCTCCGCGACGGTAACAAACGCACCGATTATGACAGCGCAATTTACACCGAAGCCCTTATTAAAGCAATAGATATAATAGAAAAGGGCGGGGGAACCATAATAAATACCTCCTATATACAGGAGGATGAGAATGGAAGCCTGTATTATGATTGGGGCGTGACAAGCGAGGCTGCGATAAGGGCGCGCTATAAAAATTTTTGTGACGCAATGGGTTTTAGAATAGCCGATGAAGACGATATGGGTACATGGAAAAAGGCTCAAGACGCTTATCTGGATCTGCGTTCGGCATGGTATATACCGGAAGAAATGCCGTTTGAGGACGCGGTGAAGATCATATCGATACGTCAGGAAGTCAACCTTAACAACTACAAGGCATACGAACCAATAACAATAGCTTACGACGTAAGCATGGAGGTTGTAGCCGAAATTGAAACGATGAAGGATGAATTGCCAGGCCTTCAGACCGCTCAGAGTACTACCAGAATATATCCATATGGGGAAACAGCATCCCATATAGTTGGATACATGCAGCGTACCGTTACCGAAGAAATGCTGGAAAAGGGCTATACGTACAGCGATTATATAGGAGTGGCCGGAGTGGAGCGTACAATGGAAGAGTTCCTGACAGCCGCTACTACAGAGCATCAGGGCAGCAAAACGCTGGAAGTAAATAAAAATAAAGCTATAATCAGGGAGCTGTCATCAACGCCCGCTACGGACGGCGACGACGTAATGCTGACGATAGACCTGCCGTTCCAGCGGGTTGCAGAACAGGCGCTTGATGATCTCATTAAAGAGTTGGCCGAGTATGAGCGGGGGCTTATTGAGACGAACGAAGACGATAAATATTCAAGCTATGACGATATAAAGACTGCGGAAACAGGTGCCATAGTGGTTTTGGACGTTAATTCGGGAGAGGTGCTGGCTTTGGCCTCAAACCCCAGATTCGATCCCAACTGGTTTATTAAGGGCTTGACTAACGAACAGAACGAGTACCTGTTTGGGGAGTCCTCGGAAAACACTACTCCGCTTAGAAATAAAGCCGTGTCCGCCAAGCTGGCTCCAGGCTCAATCTTTAAGATGGTCACGGGCTTGGCGGGGCTTATGGAAGGCGAGCTAAGCCTTACTGAAACGATAAGCGATATGGGCAAATACATCCTATACGATGAAAATGGAGAACCCATAGAGCGCAACGCGCCTAGCTGCCATACGGACTATCCTTCAACCCATGCAGACCAGGATTTGGTTAAGGCGCTCACGAATTCCTGCAACTATTATTTCTTTGAGGTAGCTAACCGCCTTGGAATTGAACGGCTTAACAGGTGGGCTGAAAGGCTGGGGCTTACATCATTAACCGGGGTAGAGCTTACCGGCGAGACCACCGGCATAGTCGGAGGTCAGGATGTTCTATTCGACAATTCATTAATAAGAGCTGATGGCGAAGCCATGACGCTTGGCGATCAAAAGACGAGCCTGCCAAGCTATGTATATCGTGTTCTAAAGGATCGTTTGTACGGATATTTAGCCTTGAGCGGCAAAGCGGCGGACGATGAGGATGTAACGAGGTGCGCCCTGCTGTTGATGCAGCTTCAGGATGGCAAACTGGAAGGCAAGGGAGCGGATGCAAGGCGGATCATAGCCGAGACCATAGGCATACCAGAGGGTATAACAAGGGTTCAGCCATGGATAGAGGAGATAATGTCAATTCTCAACGAAATCCAGTGGAAGGCTACCCAGACCATACGTGCCGGTATCGGGCAGGGCGTTTCACTTGTAACGCCGGTTGCCGTAGCCCGCTATGTGGCCGCGATTGCAAATGGAGGTACGGTTTACGACGTACATATTGTCGATAAGGTCATTGACAGCAGCGGAGTCATTGTAAACGAAATTGAGCCCAGCGTTTATGATAAGATCGACGCCCCAAGCGACTATTGGAATGCAATACGCGAGGGATTGAAGGGCGTCGTGTCGCCCGAGGACGGGGGCACGGCAAGCAAAAAATTCAGCCAGGAGTTTCAGGATAAGGGTTATTTGGCCAGAATAAGCGGAAAAACCGGAACAGCGCAGGTAGGAAACGATACCATTGATATTGAAAACACCTCTTGGTTTGTAACATACGCGCCAAGGGATAACGCGGATATCGCTATAGTCGTCTGTGTCCCATCCGGTTATTCCGGAAGCTCCAGCGCACCTGCCATTGAGGATATAATAACATATTATTTCGATAAGATGGCGGCGGCGGCGCCTGAAAACCTGCCGGAACTCAACTCACCCCTGCCATGACCGAGCTAGATAAACAGCGTATAAAAACAAGCAGGAGCCGGATTATCGGGCTCCTGCTTTTAAGCCGCTATGCTCTTTGCGTGGGGTTTACTCAAGAAAATCCCGAAGCTTTTTACTGCGGCTTGGCTGGCGAAGCTTTCTAAGCGCTTTGGCCTCAATCTGCCGTATTCGTTCACGCGTAACCTTAAACACGCGGCCAACCTCCTCAAGCGTCCTTGTTTTTCCATCGTCAAGGCCGAATCTCAGTCTAATAACCATTTCTTCACGAGGAGTAAGCGTATCCAGCACTTCCATGAGCTGCTCACGAAGCAGGGTAAACGAAGCTACGGTTGCCGGTTCCGGCGCGTCTTCATCGGGGATGAAATCTCCCAGATGGCTGTCCTCTTCCTCGCCGATTGGCGTTTCCAGAGACACCGGTTCCTGTGCAATCTTCTTTATTTCACGGACTTTTTCAACGGTAATGTCCATCTCTTTGGCAATCTCCTCAGGCCGAGGTTCCCTTCCAAGCTCCTGTATCAACTGCCGTTGGCAACGTATGAGCTTGTTTATGGTTTCTACCATATGAACGGGTATTCGTATGGTACGCGCCTGGTCCGCAATGGCGCGTGTAATAGCCTGTCGTATCCACCACGTGGCATATGTTGAAAACTTGTAGCCCTTTCGATAATCAAATTTTTCTACGGCCTTTATCAATCCAAGATTGCCTTCTTGAATAAGATCTAAAAACAACAGGCCTTTACCAACGTATTTTTTGGCTACGCTTACCACAAGCCGCAAGTTCGCGTCAATGAGCTCTTTACGGGCTTCCTCATCCCCATCGGCCATGCGTTTAGCTATCGAAATCTCCTCAGCTGCGGTTAATAGCGGAACTTTTCCTATTTCCTTGAGGTACATCCGCACCGGATCATCTATGCTTATTCCTTCCGCCGCTACGATTTCAGTTTCAATTTCCGCAATGTCCTCAACGATCTCCTCAGCGGCGTTGGTTTCTTCCACAACGTCAATATTGGCCGCTTCGAATCGGTCGTATATGCGTTCTATCTGTTCAGGGTCAAGTTCGAGTTCTTCGAGGGTGTCCATAACCTCCTTATAGGTTAAAACACCCTTTGCTTTACCCTTCTCAATAAGCTCATCAACCCTCGTGGCACGGCTGCCAATATTTTCCATAGCTCCGCTCCTTTTTACGGTTTTTTTATATCGTTTATATATCTAAAAAGCTCTTGAAGCTTTGTCTTAAGTTCCGCCCGGCCTTCCGGATCCTTTTGTGCTTTCAGGGCCTGCGCCGTTTCATAAGCTTTGCTTTCCAGTTCCCTTAGCGCCAGCCTTTTCAGGCATTGCATCCCTGTTATCAAGGGATCGGATATAGCGGAGCGTTCCTCATAGGCCATAATAACAAGTTCGGCGTCCGCAGCGTCCATGGATGATATAAGTTTTTTAACATCCGGTTCGCAGGATATAGAATATGCCTCCCCAAGCATATGGGTACACTTCGCGTATGAGCCGCTGTCAAATATATTGAACTTACTATAAAAAGGATTGCGCTGAATTCCATAAAACGCATCCTTGCCTGCCAGCATGCATGCGAGCAGCGTTTTTTCAGTCCTTTCGTGCTCAGTTAGTTCCTTCGCGACTTTTTCATCTCTATTATTCCGTTTTCTGCCAGGGTTATTCTTTTTAGGGTTTTCATGCAGGTTGCATTGGGCTTTCAGGCTTTCCATAGGTATTCCTGTTGAAGATTCTAAACGCTTTATGTGTTTTTCCTGATCTACAGGTTCCAGTTTGCCTATAAAGCTGCAAGCGGCTTTAGCGTAAGCGATACGGCCATCTTCAGTGGTTAAATCAAACGCTGAAGCCATGTGGCTCAGTTTAAAGGTATTCAGATCCCCAGCGCTCTCCTTTAGCCGCAAAAAAGCCTCCATACCGTTAGTCCTTACATAATCATCCGGATCCATACCTCCAGGCAATTCTATCACACGCACTTCCAACCCCTCTGCCGCCAGAATTTCCATCCCGCGCAATGCTGCGTTCTGTCCAGCGGCGTCTCCGTCATATGCTATATACACTTTTGATACATACCGCTTTAAAAGCTTAGCCTGATGCTCCGTTAAGGCAGTACCAAGAGAAGCTACCGCATTATGGATGCCGCACTGGTGCAGGCTTATAACATCAAGATACCCCTCAACCATAATGATGTCGGAAAAACTGCTTCCCTTAATGAAGTTCAGTGCGTATAGGTTTTGGCGCTTCTTATATATAGGAGTATCCCCTGTATTAATGTATTTGGGTGTGTCCTGAGGATTCATCGTTCTGGCGCCAAACGCTACTACACGTCCATTAGCGGCTATTATCGGAAAAATTATACGCCCTCTATACGCGTCGTAGTAGTTTCCTCCTTTGGCAATTATAAGCCCCGCGTCAAGAAGTTCCTTATCGGTGAATCCTTTAGCGTTCAAGTAATTCTTTATGTTGTTCCAGCCCTTTGGGGCATAGCCAATTCCAAATCGTCTCACCGTTTTGGCGTTTATTCCGCGGTCTGATACGTATATTCTTGCCTCTGCACCCAAATTCCCTATCAAAGAATCATGATAAAAAAGCGCGGCTTCCTTACAGACAGAATACAGTCGCTCCCTATATGCTCTGTCGCGCTTTAACTTTTCATCATTGATTTCGTTTGGCAGATCCATACCACAGCGCCTGGCGAGGAATTCAACTGCTTCAGAATAGGAAAGCTTTTCGATCTCCATGACAAATTGTATTATCCCGCCTCCAGAGTGGCATCCAAAGCAATAATATAGCTGCTTGTCCGGAGAAACTGAAAAGGAAGCCGTCTTCTCACCGTGAAACGGACACAATCCCCACATTCGTCCACCCTTGGGCGAAAGATATACATACTCCGAGACGAGCTGAACAATATCACTTTTAGCGAGCAACTCGCTCATCCACGTCTCCGGAAATATTGGCATATGGACATCCCCTTCCGGAGTGTTTTATTCGGCATGATAAGTAAATATCCTGCTTTTTATTTAAACATCGATATATAGTCAGCATATATTGCAAATAATAAACGGATTAAGCCTTTTTAGCTAAGAAATGACCGCTCGGAGAGGGACTACCGGGCGGCTTAGTGGATAGGCTATTTAGATGTGTTCTACAAATTAAGTATAACACCTGATATGGCAGATTTCTATGCTTTATTAAAAATAATTTGTATCTTTTTTCATAGTTTGTAATGCATTACGTAATTAACATACCAGAGAATAAGAATGTTTGGGGCTTGGCAAAGCCCCAAACCATGTAACCGTATCTGATTGTATATAAAATCAGATCATCCCTGTTACAACTATCGTTACAATACCTGGCTCAACACTTACAGCTCCCGTAACAGGATCTTGAATAAACGTGGCGGCGGGAATGACAAACGTGCGTTCTGAACCGTTGCTTGGCAGGGTAAAGGTGCCGTTGATATAGCTGTAATCGCTGGAAGGTATGGTTTGGCCATCGATTGTAACCGAAATTCCTTCGGGCGCCGGATTAAATGTATCCGTGAGGACCACATTTGTTGCAGGTATATTACCATAATTGTATATCTGGAAGATATATGTTATTTGACTTCCTCCCGTTATCGGGTCGGGAGACATGGCCTTAAATATGCGAACGTCCGCATAGTTTTCAACTGTTATCATGTTAGTTGCCGTTACCGCCTCAGAAAGGCCGTCGGCAGTCCAGACAACGCGGTTTGTAACATAAGACCCATTAATTATAGGCGCAGCCTCGTTCACTATTGCCCTGTATACGAGCATCGCGTTTGAGTTGGCCGGCAATACGGGGATGGTGAATGTTATCCTGTTTGAGCCGATATTTGGTGTCAGTTCCATTACGAACATTCCATCTATATACAGCTGAGCAGGTCCTACATAGGTAAGAGGCGTAACGGATTGAACATTTGGCGCCGTATAGGTGCCAAGGTTATCCTCCACGTTGATATCAGTCAAGGCGGTGTTGGCGATGTTGCGCATTGTTAAGATATAAGTCACGGTATCACCTGGACGGTAGCTGCTTCCAAGGGACGTTTTATCCGCCGAGAGCGGACCTTCCAAAGTGGCTGTAGCTATATTTGAAACGGCAGTCCCGCTTTGGCTGCCATAGTCAAAGGTTAGTGAGGCTTGATTGGTAATTTGTGTTGCCATGATAAAGCTCCTTTCATAATGCTTAGGGAAAGGGCGAAAGAGCATATGTGCCAGTTTCCCATACATCCTATGATGAATAATATGCGGCGGCTACAAATTTGGTCAATTTATCGGGCGATTTTTCTGAAACAAATAGGGTTGTATGCGCCATTAACGGCATTTTATGCAGAAAACCATATTGAGGGGATTTATAAAGATGTTTTACCTTGTAGTGCGGTTATAATATGTAATACTGTTATTTCGCCAAAACTACTGAGCGTTTTACAGCTTATTAGGTTTGTGATTATATCCGCATACTTGCCTTACAATCTTATTAGCCTTATAATGTCTTAGTTGGATAAAAAGGGATATATCTATAGTTGCAAACCATAATTGGCAAGGAGAAACATGAAGGCTTATACAGTAGATGATATAAAGGTAATGGAGGGACTTGAGGCGGTCCGCATCCGCCCAGGCATGTATATAGGAAGCACGGGTCAGCGTGGCCTGCATCATATGCTGTGGGAGATAGTTGACAATGCGGTTGACGAAGCCGCAAACGGATATGCCGACCACGTAAGCGTAACCTTAAATAGGGATATGTCCATTACCGTAGAGGACAACGGTAGGGGAATACCCGTAGGCACCCATGAAAAGCTTGGCGTTTCGGGTGTTGAGGTGGTGTTTACGCGGCTTCATGCCGGCGGCAAGTTCAGCGATGCCAGTTATGCTTATTCCGGCGGGCTGCATGGAGTTGGAGCCAGTGTTGTTAATGCGCTTTCCAAGCAGCTTACCGCCGAAGTCTATTATAACGGAAGAGCATACCGACAGGAATTTTGCAGCTACATTGATGACGAAGGCAATATAAAGGCTGGAGAGCCTGTGTCGCCGCTGAAGGAGCTTGGAAGGACGCGCAAAAAGGGATCAAAGATAACCTTTTTGCCGGACATAGACGTATTTGATACTATAGAAGTAAACTTTGACATGGTATCGAAACGTTTGCGCGAGTTGGCATATTTAAATGGGGGTGTTACCTTTACCCTTGAGGACAACAGGTCGAAAGGCGAAAACAGGAGCCGAGAGTTCCATTATAAGGGTGGGATAAGGGATTTTGTCAAAGAGCTTAATTTGGACAAAACACGCATATACGATGATCCGATTTATGTCCGCGGCACTAAAGACGGCATCATCGTGGAAATGGCAATGCAGCATAATGACGGATATGCTGAGAATCTTTTTTCCTACGTTAACAATATCCCTACTACTGAAGGCGGAACGCATGAGTCCGGATTTAAATCCGCATTGACAAAATCAATGAACGATTATTGCCGAAGGATTAACCTGATTAAAGAAAAGGACCAGCAGCTCTCGGGAGACGACTTCAGAGAAGGCATGGTTGCCGTTCTATCCATTAAGATGCAGAATATTCAGTTTGAAGGTCAGACGAAGACGAGGCTTGGCAATACCGAGGCCAGATCCGCAGTCGACTCAATAATACTTGAAGGGCTTACAAACTATTTTGAGGATTTGAAAAATGCTGAAGTCCCAAATAAAATTGCCGACAAGGCAATAAAGGCCGCCAAGGTCAAGGAGGCCGCCCGCAAGGCCAAGAGCATGGCAAGGGAAAGGAATAAGCTTGAAAACGCTCCGCTGGTAGGAAAGCTGTCCAGCTGCACAGGCCGCAATCCTCTGGAGAACGAGTTGTTCATCGTTGAAGGGGATTCGGCCGGCGGCAGCGCGAAGCAGGGAAGGGACAGACGGTTTCAGGCCATACTGCCGCTTCGTGGAAAGCCGCTGAACGCTGAAAAAAAACGTATAGATCAGGTGCTTGCAAACGCTGAATTCAGATCAATTATAACGGCTTTGGGCACCGGTATCGGCTCTGATTTTTCACTAAGCGGCTTAAAATACGACAGAGTGATTATTTTATCGGACGCAGACCAGGATGGCGCCCATATACGCGCGATACTTCTTACTTTTTTTTATCGCTACATGAAGGAGCTTATAATAGACGGGCATGTTTATATAGGCCTTCCCCCACTGTATAAGGTTCAGAAGGGAACTTACATAGAATATGCATATTCCGATGACGAGCTTGCAAGCGTTACAAAAGGACTGAGGGGGTATACGCTTCAAAGGTATAAAGGGCTTGGAGAGATGAACCCTGAGCAGCTGTGGGAGACAACCATGGACCCAAGCAGGCGAACCCTTATCAGGGTCAGCATTGAGGACGCGGCGGATGTGGAAAGGATGGTAACGGTTTTGATGGGAGACGATGTAGCTCCAAGAAAAGAATATATCACCGAGTACGCGAACTTTAACAGGCAGGATTCATTCGAGGCACGCATAGAGAAGAGTGGTGTAAGCAATGGCTAATAAAAAGAAGAGCATTCCTCCCAAGGAGGGAGAAAGGGTAATATTGCGAGGAATGGAAGAGGTAATGCACTCGTCCATGATACCATATGCGGAACATGTAATCATGGAGCGTGCACTGCCACGAGTAGAGGACGGGCTGAAGCCAGTACAGCGCAGGATATTATATACTATGCTGGAACTTGGCTTAACTCCTGACAAGCCGTTTCGAAAGAGCGCGCGTATAGTGGGCGATTGTTTGGGTAAGTATCATCCCCATGGCGATTCATCAGTTTATGATGCCATGGTCAGGATGGCCCAGAGCTTTAATATGAGTACGCCGTTAGTAAACGGTCACGGGAACTTCGGTTCGGTAGACGGGGACAGCGCGGCAGCCATGAGGTATACAGAGGCCAGGATGACTGAGGCGGCCATGGAGCTGCTGCGGGATATTGATAAGGATACGGTTAAGTTTGGCCTTAACTTCGACGATACCCTTAAGGAGCCGGAGGTGCTTCCCGGCAGGTTTCCAAACCTGCTTGTGAACGGCTCGTCAGGAATAGCTGTGGGACTGGCCACCAACATACCTCCGCATAACCTCGTTGAAGGCATCGATGCGGTGATAGCCCAGCTGGACGACCCGGAAATAACAGTTGACGAGCTTATGGCCCACATACCCTGCCCCGACTTTCCAACAGGGGGGTTTTTGCTGCGTTCGCAGGAGATAAGGAACGCGTATTCTACAGGAAGGGGAAAGCTGACCCTTCGAGCCAGGACAAGCATTGAAGAGCAGAAAAACGGAAGAAAGCTGATAGCAATAACCGAACTGCCCTATCAGACCAATAAGGCGCGCTTGCTTGAAGATATTTTGAAGCTTAGCCAGACAAAAAAAGAATTGTTCTCGGGGATATCGGATATACGGGATGAATCGGACAGAACCGGCATGAGGGCGGTAATAGAGGTAAAAAAGGAAGCCGACGCTGAAAGAATACTGCAATACCTTTTTAAATACTCGGATCTTCAAACGACGTTTGGAGTAAATATGGTGGCAATCGTTGAGGGAAAGCCTCAGCAGATAGGCTTGAAAGAGCTGATTCATCATTACATACTCCATCAACGCGACGTCGTAACAAGGCGAACAAGCTATGAGCTTGACAACGCTAAAAAGCGCGAACATATCCTAAGCGGCCTGATGATAGCCATTGATAATATTGACGAGGTTATAGCCATCATCAGGGCGTCAAAGACGCCAAAGGCCGCGAGGGATTCGCTGATGCAAAGGTTTGAGCTTTCGGAGCCGCAGGCTCAGGCTATACTCGATCTCCGCCTTCAGAGGCTTACTAACCTGGAGATGACGTCTATAAAAAAGGAGTACAGGGAGATAACTAAACTCATTGAAAGGCTTAGCTGTATATTGGCCTCACCAAAAAAATTAAACGGAGTTATACGGGATGAACTTACTGAGATAAAGGGCAGGTTTGCAGCACCGCGCCGTACAAAGCTGCTTGACGAGCAACCCGTTATTGATATACCCGTTATAGACTTGAAAGCTCCGGAACCCGTTGTGATATCGGTGCTGCGTGATGAAAAGCTTAGAAGGATACCAAAGCGGTTATTTAATGCGGAGCAGACTGCTGCTGAAAAGCCAATGTATGTTTTTGATACGTATACAGACAAGCGTATAAGGCTGTTTACCAATACGGGCTATTGTATGTCGCTGTGCATTGAGGACATACCCGAATCCAAACCCAATTCGCGTCCGGTAAGCCTTGCTTCGCTAATACCTACGGAAAATGGCGAAAGGGTTGTATCAGCATTTGTTGGGGACACTGATGGCCTGCTATTCTTTTATACTAAAAATGGAATGGCAAAGGCCACGAAAGCTTCCGAGTTTAAAACAAAACAAAAGCGCATTGTAGCGATAACGCTAAAGGATAACGATACGCTACTTGGCGTAGAACCTGAAAGCGGAGATTCAATTATAATGATTACAAGAAACGGCATGAGCATACGTTATCCCATATCGGCGATAGCCCCGACAGGACGCTCCGCGGCAGGCGTTAAGGGCATAAAACTTGATCAGGAGGACGCTGTAATCTTTGCATGCCAGTCACAGGATGCAGGGGAGATACTGGTCATAAGCGACAGAGGATATATGAAGAGGAGCTTTATATTCGATTATGATCTGCAGAACAGGCATGGCAAGGGCTTGAAAACGTTTGACTTCAAACGCAATAATTCTAATGGCAGCGAGGTGGCGGCGGCATTCTATGTAAGAGAGCCGTTTGATGTTGCTATTAAAAAGCTGCACGGGGAGGAAATTATAATCAATACCGATAATGTGCCAATAGAGCCTAGGGCGAGCAAAGGGACACCGATGGTATTTACAGTACTTGACGATGTGATTGTGGAAGCCCATAGAAGAACTTAAACCATATATTGAATGATTATTTGTACAAAACAGGGGCATATATGCCTCTACCAGGCCTGCAAAGAACCTCATCAGCGCAAAGCGCAGACGAGGTTCTTTGTATTAGGAAGAGAAAACAAGCTTTTCAGTGAAGAATAAACGGTGCTTCCACTTGTGTATTGCGAGTTTTTGGGGGCTCATGGCAGCATATTTGAGCGTAACACAGATGGTTACTGCTCAGGCTGTAAAAAAGCCCCGCTAGCGAGGGACTTTTTTGACAACCTGAAGGGGTATATATGCCCCTGTTTGCATAAGGAACCGATTTTAGGAATATTCTTTAAGGTCAATACGATGGGGGAGAGAAATACGCATATGATGGAAAATAACCGTATACACATCGAAGGAACGGTGGAAAGCGTTCCTGAATATAGTCACCACCTGTATGGCGAGGCCTTTTATACACTAAGGCTTTCTGTTGGACGGCTTAGCGGAGTGAAGGATATACTGCCAGTTACGATCTCTGACAGGCTCCTTCCCAAGATTGATATCGGCGACGGACTATCTATAAATGGTCAGCTCCGCTCTTACAATAAGCAATCCGATGGAGCCAGCCGGCTGATAATAACGGCATTTGCCAGGTATGCCGAGAGGACAGAGGAAATAAAGCCGCACAACGAGGTCGTTTTGAATGGATTCATATGCAAGCCGGTAATATATAGAACTACGCCTTTTGAGCGGGAAATAGCCGATATATTAATAGCGGTAAACAGGGCGTATAACAAATCCGATTATCTGCCGTGCATAGCCTGGGGAAGAAACGCGAGATATGCCGGAACCTTAAATGTTGGAGACGCAATACTGTTAAATGGAAGACTTCAAAGCCGTGAATATCAAAAAAGGTTACCAAATGGAGAAATACTGACCAGGACGGCTTATGAGGTGTCAGCTTCAACTCTTGAACCTGTGGACGCAGCTTTCCGCTTATGATAAAATACATATAAGTGTATTTTATTATGGAGGTATTTTATGCGAATATGCAGGGTTATGGCAGATACTGAGAGCTTCTATGGCGTAATTGATGGAAATAGGGTTTACCGTTTAAAGGGGATTCCGTTTGATAGAATTGATTATACGGGACTGGAATATGACCTTGATACAGTTAAGCTGCTTGCCCCCTGTCAGCCGTCAAAAGTTGTAGCTGTAGGAAAGAATTATGCGGCGCACGCGGATGAGATGGGCGAGGGCAGGCCAAAAGAGCCTCTGCTGTTTTTAAAGCCCAGCACGAGCGTTATTGGGCCAAACGAGCGTATTGTGTATCCGAGTATCAGCAAAAGGCTGGATTATGAGGGCGAGCTGGGCGTTGTTATCGGCAGAAAATGCAGAAACATAAAGCCGGGCCATGCGCGGGAATACATCTTTGGGTATACATGTCTTAACGACGTTACAGCAAGGGATATACAAAAAAGCGACCCCCAATGGACGAGGGGCAAGGGATTTGATACTTTTTGCCCGATCGGGCCTCATATTGAAACAGAGCTGGATGCTTCGCGACTAAGCATTGTTACACGTTTAAATGGGGAGGTGCGGCAGAAATCGACCACTGATATGATGACATATAACATCGATGAACTGATCTGCTATATAACCGAGGTTATGACGCTTCTCCCAGGTGATATAGTAGCGACTGGCACGCCGGAAGGAATAGGGAGCATGGAGGAAGGCGACCTGGTGGAAGTTGAAATAGAGGGCATAGGCGTGTTGGAAAACACTGTCGTGAGGGATTGATGGACGGATTGACTTTGGCGGCCGCGGTAAGCGAATTGGGTGTGCTTATTGACGGCAAGATAGATAGGATTCAACAGCCTGGAAGGGACGAGCTGATTATTACTGTGCGTTCATACGGCTCCGCTTACAGGCTGCTGTTATCATCCTCTGCGGAAAATAGCCGTGTTCAGCTTACAAGCCAGCGGCCGGAAAATCCGGCCGAACCCCCAATGTTTTGCATGCTGTTGAGGAAACATCTGACGGGGGGAAGAATATTGTCGGTCGATCAACCGAATTTTGATAGAATTGTTGTTTTTCGCGTTTCCACATACAATGATTTGGGCGACTCGGCAGTCTATAAGCTAGTATGTGAAGTTATGGGGAAGCATTCGAATATAATGCTGGTCAACGAAAAGGGCACTATACTTGATTCTATTAAGCGTGTTGACCTCTCCATGTCAGCCGTGCGTCCAATAATGCCAGGAGTGGTATACAGCATTCCAAAAACCCAGGAAAAGCTTGATCCGCGGCACGCTGCATACAATGATTTTATGGCTGCGGTGGAAGCTGAGGGCAGGCTGGATAAAAAGCTTAGCGGGTCATTTTACGGCCTATCGCCGGATATGGCAAAGCTGCTTTCAAACTATATAGGCGTTTCAAAAGACCGCTGCGAAATGCTCGAAGATACCGAGAAGCACAGACTTTGCTCTGGGCTGGTCGGCTTCTATGCTGATGTAAATGCGGGTAAGTTCACTCCGGCGGCTGTTTGCGGACCTGGCGGCGCTGTAAAGGCCGTTTATCCGTTCCCGCCTTCACATTTAGAAACGGTAGACTACCCAAGCGTATGGGAAGCTCTGGACTCGATGTATTCCAACAGAGACGTTGCTGACAGGTTGAGACAGCGTTATTTGTCGCTGCAAAAGCTGATTCAAAACGCTATCGCACGTTGTGAACGAAAGCTTAACATGTTATCAGAGGAATGCCCCTCAGAGGATGAGCTAGAGCGTATGAGGCTGAACGGTGAACTGATAACGGCAAACTTATACCGAATTAACAAGGGGATGACCGAGTTTGTTGCCGAAAATTATTACTGTGACCCGCCAAGCAAAACTATTATTACGCTAGATCCTAAACTTTCGCCATCCGAGAACGCTCAGCTATATTACAAACGCTACAGGAAGGGTCAGAGAGCCAGAGAGAAGAGCTGTGAGCAGATGAGGGAAACATCGCATGAGTTGGCTTATCTGGAAGGCCAGTTGGATAACCTTGCCAAGTGCGAGGTACAATCCGATATCGAAGAGATAAGGGAGGAGATGGTAGCGCTAAGATATATCCGCAAGTCATCGGTAAAGAAATCAAGAAAGGTTAAGCCCACAGTTTCAAATCCGATGCGGTTCGTATCATCCGACGGCATAGAGCTCATGGTTGGCAAAAATAATCGCCAAAACGATATGCTTACCCTAAAAATGGCAAGACCTAACGACTGGTGGTTTCACGCAAAGGATATTCCAGGATCCCATGTTGTAGCGCAGCATACCGGCGAACTGCCAAGGCAGACACTGTTTGAGGCTGCACTCTTAGCCTCCTATTACAGCCGTTCAAGAACTGGCGAAAACGTACCCGTTGACTATACCCTCAAAAGATTTGTAAAAAAGCCTGCCGGAGCCAAACCTGGAATGGTAATATATACAGACCAAAAAACAATATATGTCACACCTGATGAACAAACCGTTTTAAAGTTATTGGATAACGCAAAAAATAGTTAGTTATTTGTGCTTAACCAGCTTATTGACTAACATTTGCATATAAATTATACTAAATATATGCATTATGTAATACCAATATGGTAACAAATGCTGGACGCTAACCATACTTGATACGAAATACGAAGCGGAGGAATATTGATATTGAATTTATTATGAAAGGAGCGAATATATGAACAAAAATTTAAAAGGAAAAATTAAAGAATCGCTCTCATCTGTATTACCTATAACTGTAATAGTGCTTATATTGAGCATTACCGTTTCGCCGATGCCTATAGGAACGCTTGTGTTGTTTATGGCGGGGGCCGCGCTGTTGATAGTGGGTATGGGATTTTTCACATTAGGCGCCGACATGTCGATGCTGCCCTTTGGCGAGGGCGCTGGAGAACAAATAACTAAAATAGGCAAGTTGGGCATAATCCTTCCGATATGCTTTTTGATCGGGTTTATAATAACCATCGCCGAGCCGGATCTGTCGGTTCTGGCTACACAGGTTCCATCAATTCCAAACGCAGTAATAATAATAACCGTAGCCGCCGGCGTAGGTATATTTCTGATAATGGCAATGCTCAGGATACTGTTTAGAATTCCCCTTAAATATGTACTTTTGGCTTTATATGTATTTACCTTCATTTTTTCAGTATTTATTCCAAAGTCGTTTTTAGCTGTAGCGTTTGATTCCGGAGGTGTTACGACAGGACCGATTACAGTTCCCTTTATCATGGCGCTGGGAATAGGCATGTCGTTGGTGCGAAGCGATAGGGATTCTCAGGATGATAGCTTTGGACTTGTTTCCATATGCAGCATTGGGCCGATTTTGGCAGTTATGCTTCTAGGAATTTTCTATACGCCGAGCGGAGCTTCATACTCCGCTATTTCGGTTCCTTTGGTCGAGACCACCTCTGACGTTGCAGCGGCATTTACCACGGGAATTCCCATGTATTTAAAAGAAGTCGCGCTTGCATTGCTTCCCATTATGGTCATGTTTGCGATTTTCCAGCTAATTACCGGCATGTTTAAAAAACGCCCGTTAAAACGCATTGGCATAGGAGTGATCTATACCTATATAGGCCTTGTATTGTTTCTAACGGGTGTAAACGTCGGATTTATGCCGGCTGGCCATTATATAGGCACCCTTATTGGGAGCCTGGACTATAACTGGATTCTGATACCGCTTGGCATGGTTATAGGTTACTTTATCGTAAAGGCGGAGCCTGCCGTACATGTTCTTAACAAGCAGGTTGCCGAGATATCAAACGGAGCGGTATCATCAAAGGCTATGCAGCGGAGCCTGTCCATAGGTGTTGCGATATCGGTGGGGATTGCCATGCTGAGGGTAGTTACATCAATTTCAATACTTTGGTTTTTGATACCCGGTTACCTGATCGCGATCATCCTATCCTTTATCGTACCGAATATTTTTGTTGGGATAGCGTTTGACTCGGGCGGAGTGACCAGCGGCCCCATGACGGCCGCCTTCATACTGCCGCTGGCTATGGGCGCGTGTGAAGCGCTTGGGGGCAATATTTTGCTTGACGCGTTCGGCGCCGTGGCGATGGTGGCCATGACTCCCCTCATAACGGTACAGATTATGGGGCTTGCCAGCAAACGGAAGATGGCCCGCATACAGCTTGTGAGCAATATTCCAGATGATGATATCATAGATTATGAGGAGGTAATGGTTAATGCATAATTACCATGAAGACGCTTTAAAGCTTCTCATAACAATAGTTGACAGGGGCAAGGGGGAGAGGATCGCCGAAATCGCCGATATAAGGTTGTTTCACATAAGCCTTATGTGCCTGGGTCATGGGACGGCCGATTCTGAAATAATGGATCTTCTTGGATTGGGCAGCACTGATAAGGATGTTTTGCTCACCCTGACGCCATACTCGCATATACCTCAAATCCTGGCCGATATCTCGGATAAGATGCAGTTGAAAAAGCCTGGTAAAGGCATTGCCTTTATACTGCCGCTGTCAGGAATAAATAAGCTGACCTCCGACGTACTCTTGCACGATAACCCTGAGATAGAAAGTGAAGTGAAAAAAATGGAAGACGATGTGAAATACCAGCTAATAATCGCGGCCTTAAACCCAGGATATTCCGAACAGGTTATGGATGCAGCGAAAGCAAGCGGGGCAACTGGCGGAACGGTATTAAACGCCCGTGGAGTTAGGCTGGAGGGCTTTAAGCGGTTTTTAGGCATCTCTCTACAGGATAAGAAGGAGTTGCTTATAATCTTGGCCCCTGCCGCCGTACGTACGGCGATAATGAAAGCAATAAGCGAAAAATTTGGACTTAAAACCGATTGCAAGGCAATAGTAATGTCTTTACCGGTGGATGGCATAGCCGGTATTGGATAAAAAAATCAAAAGTGCCGCCCCTAGTACCGGCACTTTTGATTTTTTATTTCCAGAAAACCTTCACCTTATGATTCTTACCATCATCAATGAGAAGTATTTTTTCGGTCCTTTGGCCATCCATCTCCATAGCGTATTTTGAGGCTTTTTCAGCGGTAATTTCATATAGGCTTTTTCCAAACCTGTATTTTATTTCGAATTTTTCATATGGAACGCATGGTTTTAAGTATAGTTCGTTTCCGACTTTTTTTAAGCCAAGCATATATTCAAGGCCGGCTTGATACATCCAGCTGGCGGCTCCAGTATACCAGGTCCATCCTGATCTGCCGGCGTTTCTCCCTACGCTGTATATATCCCCAGCCGCCACATAGGGTTCGGCCTTATACTTATTAGCCAGCGTTTCCTGACTGGTATGGTCTATTGGATTTAGCGTTTTAAACAGCTTCATCGCGCGGTCGGGCTGAGTTAGCATACAGGCTGCTATCACCGCCCACGCTCCCGCATGGGTGTATTGCCCTCCGTTTTCACGAACGCCTGGCAGATAGGACTGAATATAACCCATATCCCTTTCAGGAGCATTAAAAGGAGGGGATAGTAGCTTTATAACGCCATTTTCCTCATCTACCAGCAGGCTATCCAATGATTCCATAGCTTCCGCGCCATGAGCGGCCTTGTTAAACACGGACCAGGACTGCGAAATGCAATCAATAGAACACTGCTCGTTTTCATGGGAGCCAAGCGGCGTACCGTCAAAAAGGAACGCCCTTTTGTACCATGAGCCATCCCAACCGTGCGCTTCAATGGCTGACCTCAGATTACCGGCATACCCGGTGAACTCGGCAGCGGTTTCAGAATCCCGTTTACAACTGCATAGAGGGATAAATCGTTCAAGTATATATAGCAAAAACCAGCCAAGCCACACGCTCTCACCGCCGTTTTCACCAACAAGATCCATTCCGTCGTTCCAATCCCCACCTTCCATGAGGGGAAGCCCATGTTCACCCGTTCTCATGGAGCGCCTAATGGCACGAAGGCAGTGATCATATAGAGTACCTGAGATATCAGATACTATTACGGGATCCATAAACCGTTCGGTTTTTCCATCTTCAATCGGAACATCCGCAAGATACGGCGCCACTTCGTCTAATATTGCCATATCATTGGTTACCTCAAGATATTTAAGCAAGGAATACGGCAGGAACAACCTATCGTCGCTGAACATTGTTCTTATTCCAGCGCCTCCTTCATGCCACCAGTGCAATACATCGCCAGCTTCAAACTGTTTTGAAGCACACAATAGTATATGTTCACGGGCTATCTCAGGCTCCGTCATAAGCAGCGCCAGAGTATCCTGCAGCTGATCCCTAAAGCCGAAAGCCCCGCTGCATTGATAATAGCCGGTGCGTCCCATCAGGCGGCTGGAAAGCACCTGATACAGCAAATGCCCGTTCATTATAAGGTCAAAAGCGGGATCGCCCGTTTTTACCTCTATATGCCCTAGCCGCAGACTCCAACTGCGCTTTACGGCGTTTAGGCGTGATTGTACATAGGAAGGAACGGATTCCTTTACGGCTTTATGTATATTTTCCTCCGTATCCTGCCCAAGCATTAGGATTAATTCCCTGCTCTCACCCGCTTCAAGCGTAATACGGGTTCTGAGCGCTGAAAAACCTCCCAATCCCAGTCCGCATTTCTTATTCAGCGCTTCCTTATGCCATCCGGCGTTTAAAATAAAGCTTCTGTCCGAGGAATATTCCGCATCGCTGTTAGGCATTGCAATATAGGCAAATTCATTTCCATCCCCGTCTTGTCTGAGGTTTGAGGCCACAAGGACGCCGTTTCTATATTCGGTTAATATGGCCTCCGGGTGCTGTATAGCGCCCAGCACCCATTCAGCGCCATAAAGAATATCTATATTTCTTCGGCGCATCATCGGGTTGGCCAGCTCTATGACGGTGTATTTTACAGGCTTGTTATGGTCTACAAATACCGTCATATTCTGTCTGAGTTCCAATGTTGAGGAACCATATACGGTATATCCGAAACCATACCTAACGGTGCATTCCGAATCCCGTTGAAGGGGACCGGCCGTTATAGTCCATGATTCGCCCGTATCTGCGTCTGTCAATATTACGAATTCTCCCTTGCGGTCGGACACAGGATCGTTTGCCCAGGGCGTAAGCTTATTTTCCCTGCTGTTTTTATTCCACGTGAAGCCTCCTCCGCTTTCAGTAACGAGCGTGCCAAATCGATCATTGGTCATTATGTTTGACCAAGGGAGGGGGGTAGTTGCGCCGGGTTTAAGCCTGATTACATATTCCCCGCGGTCAGCGTCAAATCCTCCATAGCCGTTATAAAACAGCAGTTCCGCGTCAGATGTAGTAAATGCGGCGCGGGACTGGCCAAGCTGTAAATAGCGCCTGTCCGGTATATCATCATGGCGTTGTGGCGTTAGCTGAACCTTCATGCTCTTTCCTGCGTCGATAACAAACGTGGCCACGCCGGAAAGCAAGAACAGCTCGTTTTCATCCAGATCATATTCATGGATAAGGAAAACATTTCTAGTACCATAGCCAGCCAGCATTTCCGTAAGCCGTTCTCTGAGCTCATTTTTATACTCATTAGGGTATTTGCCAAGAAGAACTATATCAGCCTGACAGTTTTTAATATCCATATAGTCGCTTAGTTTCAGCAGGGCCTTAACGGTGCGGATTTGAGCCGTATTTCGGACCTTAACTAGCAATATCGGCTTGTCGCCCGATATACCAAGCCTCCAAAGACCCTTAATGCCCAAGCCGCTGTTTCCATGGTGTTCCCGTTCCGTTGAGTGACGAATAAACAGCCTGGAGATTATGCTCTCATACATATCCACCATCTTCATGTCGATGCCGGCCATGCGGTATGCGCTGGCGGCATGGGACCATGCTAGATCGAACAGCCGGGGAATCGAGTTCGTAAGTTCATGCAGGTCGCTGATAGCCTGTTCACGGTTGGATGCATAACCCATTATCAACTCAATCACCGCGCTCTCTCCAGGGTTTAATAGGAATGACATCCTGCCGCAGGCCGCAGGTTCAATAGGGGATTCTACATTTTGATTTGGCAGCATAGGCCTACGCATCGCGTCGGCGTAATCAGCCCCGCGCCCGGGCATTATAAGCCTATCGGAGCAGTATCTGGTTTTTGCGGGACCGATCAGTGAAAAATATAGCCAATGCTCGGGCTTTTGAGGGCGGGGCCTTCTATTGAATAGGAGAATATCGTCTTCTAAGCGCGCATCGACCGTTAATCTTACAAAAGCGGGGTGCGAAGCATCCTCCGCTTGCTCGGCAAGGCATACTTCCATAAATGCGCCGACTTCCAGCTCCTTTTGCCTTTCACCGTGGTTAACTATTGTCATACGCCTAATTTCGCCATTAAAATCAGGCGCGACACAAATCTCGACCGCCGCCGACAGATCTTCATTATTTGAAGAAAATGCCGCCTTATGCGGTTCATAAACCGTACAATAGTTTGAGGCAGCGCCATTGACAGGCAGGAGCGCGGGCGACCAGACCGAAGCTCCATCCCTAATAAGAAAGTGTACTCCTGAATCAGAGCGAAGCGGATCATTGCGCCAACGGTTAAGCATGATATCATTGCATTTTGAAAAGCCCATACCATTTTCCGCCAGAAGTACACTATAGTTTCCGTTTGACAGCACCTGGGTCTTTGGGTCAATATGGTTTGGCGATATTTGGCGAACAGAGGTTGATTCATCATTCCTTTTATTTCTTTTGCGATAGACTGCGCTCTCGAATGTTTTAAGCACTACAGACATCTTGGGGCGCTTTTCTTCTAACAGCAGTTCGGCCGCCTTTACCTCCGGGACGCCCATGAAGCGTCTTTTCAATATATTGTCGTTTACGACATTATTGAATGAGCATAGGCTCATTCCCTGGTGGTGAGCCATATAGCTCTTTACTATCTCATACTTTCGGTTTTTTCTAAGCCGCGCATTAGTAAAATCCAATGCTTCGTAACAGCCGAATTCACCCAAGGCGCCCAGCTTTATTAAATCATATATGTTTTTTAAGGCCGCTTGGGGATCGGTTAGCAGCGCAAGCATTGTGGCATAAGGTGCTATGACGCATTCGGGTTCGCGCGTCGGAGATAACCCAAGCTTTGGGATTCCAAAAGCACGGTATTGATAGAACATGCTTCTGTCAAACGCGTAGTATCCTGATTCGGATATTCCCCATGGAATCTTTCCTTTTGTATGCTTTATCTGAGTATTTACGACATTTGAGCAGGTTTCCCCTAAAAGCGTGCCCTTTATAGTTCCTGTAAATATTACGGGCATTAGGTATTCAAACATTGTTCCGCTCCAGGATATAAGCGCCCGTCCGCCCTCAGCGCCAACCAGAAGCCTTCCCAGTTTAAACCAGTATTCCTTTTTTATTTGGCCTAGCGCTATTGCGACAAAGCCGCTTAACCTGGCTTCTGAGGCAAGAAGGTCATATCTTGAGGGCGATAGCTTTCCGTCATAAAAATCATAACCGATATGCATGAGCTTGCGCTGCTTATCGCATAACGCGGTAAAATCGGTTTCCCTGGCAAGCTTAAAACATCTTTTCGATATTAAATTAGCCCTGGGCGACTCCAATTCAGACATCGCCTTTCCAAGCGTAAGAAAGCAGGCGACAAGATTGCCGCTGTCAACCGTAGACACATATTTAGGCTCGATTATACTCAGAGTGCGTATGTTATACCAGTTGTAAAGGTGACCATGCCACTTGTCCATTCTCTCTATTGTGTTCAGCATATTTTCAAGCCTGGTGCACATGTCGGCTTCATCAATAAGCTTCATGTCAAATGCGCTTAGCACAGCCATAAGCCCCATGCCAATATTGGTGGGAGACGTATTCCTGACCAACGGCTTGGCAGGGGATTCCTGATAGTTGTCGGGCGGGAGGTAGTTGTTTTCTACAGTACAGAATTCGTCAAAATAGCGCCACGTACACCGTGCCAGCTTTATCAACTCATCGACGTCCCCGTCGCTTAAAGGCTTTTTATCATATGCCTTATCCAATTTGCATACCATTAATGGAGAAAGAAGCCAGGTCAATCCAAACAGCAAACATAGGGGAGACGCACCTGGCAAAAATGCTGCAAGCACGGCTAAAAATCCAACTATCGGGCACGATGCCATTCGGCTGTAATAACCGGTTATATTTCCTTTGCGTCTTGACTCAGTATCCGCCGCCGTCTGCCATTCGAGCATCCTTTTATGCGATATGAACATCCTGTACAGGCTTCTTATTATCGCGTCTATGCTGATATATGCGCAAAATGGAAGTATTGTCAGGTTTATCAGCGGTTTTAGCCAGGAACGTACACGGTCCTTAAGCATGCCAGAAAAGTCTCGTTCCACGCTGTTGGTTATAAAATCCGCAATGATGCCAACAAGGTCCGAAACCATATCAAAAAGCAATGCGGCAAGGCTTAATATCACAACCCACCACTTTGAAAAGATTAGTCCAAGTCCAAGCGAAACCAATAAATACGGAAGCATAAGGCTGCGGGATAGATTATCCGCCATCTTATACCGCGATGTAGTGTCCAAAGGGTTCTTTACCTTGGAGCCGGCGGCATCTCTGGTGCTTTTAAACATAAAGGGAAGCAGCTGCCAGTCCCCGCGAATCCATCGATGCTGTCTCTTCCACCACGAGAGCAAAGTGGATGGTTCTGAGTCGTATAGAATAACATCATTTAAAAATCCGGCCCGCATAAAGCACCCTTCGAGGAGGTCATGGCTCAATACAGTATTATCAGGTATTATATAGTCAAGGGTATCTTTAAATACGGAGATATTAAATATGCCCTTTCCGCCGAATATACCGGTTCCGAATATATCCTGTGAAAAGTTGGATACACCGGACGTATAAGCGGATACGCCGCAATCGGCTGACCATATCGATGAAAATGGCGTTTTAACCGCGCTTTTCGCGGTGGTTTCCATACGTGGCGCCATAACTCCATATCCGTCGACAACCACCATATCTTCGCTGATCACCGGAGCGTTCAATGGATGGGCGGCAGCTCCGATCAGCTCCTTTAAAGTTTCCATCGGCAGGGAAGTATCAGCGTCAAGGGTTAGGCAATATTGTATTTTATCCGGAAGCTCAGGCATCATAAGTTTAAAGCTGCCTGTATCACCCGTGCATAACAATCGGACAAGCTCAACTATCGCGCCGCGCTTGCGTTCGTAACCCATCCAGATACCGTCAGCGGAGTTCATCGTTCTCGAACGGTGCATACAGTAAAATATGGGGATTTCAGCCGGATATTTGGAATTTAGGCCCTCTATAAGGCTGCGCGCTTTTTCCAGTATGGCTTCCTCCTCAGGAGTAATCTCCTGGCGGCTGTCGGGGAAATCGCTTAAAAGCGCAAAATAGCAGTTATCCAGAGGATTTGCCAGAAAGTGCGTTTCAAGCTTTTCTATAGCCGATTTCAAACTGCTTTCATTGGTAATAAGGGTTGGTACGGCAATAAGCGTTCTGTTAGCTTCGCCAATTCCGCATTCCATTGAAAGGCGGGGGATAGCCTTAGGCTTTACAAACTTTGTAGAAAGTCTGCCAACGATAAGCATGGCAATATATATTGCGGGAGAGAGCGCGAATAAGAGCGAAACGATATCCTCCGTATAAGCAAGCATCAGGAGGATTGCAGCAATAAATACTTGAACAGCCGTTATTAAAATCAGTTTTTGCGTATTCTTCAGCCTATGGTGTTTAACATCGGGACGAATACTCCTATATAGATTTTCTTCCCCTGGATAGCCTGGAAGCAGATAATACCCCACATGGGAGGCCTTGCCATCGCCCTTGGAGGCAAGGTCTAGCGCCCGTCTTGCAACCGCCGCTTCGGCGGCCTCCAGTTTATCAGCAATCCTCTCAATGCAACTTCTGTAATATGCCCTGCTCGGCCTGTCCATTAATACATATACTTGGTCTCCGGACAGAATTTTTTCCACGGAGCTCATACGCTCAAAAAGGGATTCAAAATCTAAATCCTCAAGCGTTCTTAAACTGTGTATGATATTTTGAACCAGCAGCCGGCTCTTTGTCTGCCTTGCTCTTTCTGCGCTTAAAACCGCGTCAAGGTCCGTATCGCTCATCTTAAGCTGGATATTAATGGCGTCGAACAGCGAAAAGGCGTCGGCCTCTACCAGCCTCATATGAAGCTTTTCAACGCACGATGGGTGGTTAGCCGGGTCAAGACGTTCTATTATGGAATAGATCTGCCTGTCAGAGCCTGTACGCGGCCTTAGCAGACTGTTTGCGGCATCGTCTGCCGCGCGCCAGTCCTTTATCGTAGCCATGCACTCATATGATAATTCGGCCAGCAGTTTTATTAAAGCGACCTTCAGCATGTCCGGCAAAAGGGACAGCTCACGAATGCTTAATGGTCCTACGGATTGAAAACCGGATACATATTGCTCGATTATTTCTCCATCAATCGCCCCGTTCCTATGTCCGACAAGATCTGCCGCAAGCATATATATTCGGGGAAGCCCAGTCCTCTCGCTTTCCGCACAAACCGGAAGACGTATTGATTGAAGGGCTTTTTTTGAATCCTCAAGCGCCACTATGGTCTTTTCAACCGTATAAAAGCTATCCAAAAGCAAATCAGCGCACGGTGGAAGATCGCGGCCGTCTCTTGTATACGCGCTTATCGTCCTATAGAATCCGTTAAGCTGCCTAATATCTCCGTGAAGAGCGGGGAAAATACCTTTTTCACGTTTTTTGCGCCTGCGCGTGCGAACGGTTGCGGACAAGCTGGCATGGCGCGCCATGTCGGCCGGTTCCAGCCATACGTTCCGCAAACCGAAATGTGTCTTTTGCATATATCCTCCGCAAATGATTAATTAAATTATTATTTGTCAGATCATGATTTATAATTCATGACCGCTTGCTGTTTACTATATTTATCAGTTCCGCTATAAACTCGGCTATACCTGGCAGATGACTGTCGGCAATTCTCTGTAGAATGTATACAACCACGGCGCCCAAGAGCGTAAAACCTATCGCGCCGCCTAAACCGCGCATAATGCCCGACAAAAAGCTGACGCGCATAATCCTCTTTTTATCCTGAACATAAAGCATGTATTCATAAAAATTGGCGCGGTCAAGCTTAGACGCTATGCTTTTTAAAACTCGATGCATCTCCCTTAACTCTTTGTCCTGTGACCTGGTAGTCTTCTCCATAATAGCCTTCTTTCCCGAAGCTAAAGACCGGCCGCCGTTAAGCGGTGTGGGCAATGCCATCCTCTTTATATTGCCTAAGCGCATGTATATCCATACCAAAGGCTGCCCGCATCACCTCGCTAATGTCCGAAACGGGACGAACGCAGCTTTTTTTCTCCAGCGTCTCGTCCAGATTATCCTGGGGTACGATTATAATGCGCGCTCCGGATTCTTCCGCCGCTTCCACCTTGGCCTGAACACCTCCAACTGGGCGCACCTCGCCGTTCATGGTTATCTCACCCGTTAGCACAAGCTTTGGAACGGCCGGCCGATTGGTAAGCGCGCTCATAAGCGCCACTGCAAACGCTATTCCGGCGCTGGGGCCATCCACGGGCATTCCGCCGGGTATGTTGAACCTGATGTCAAAATTCCTGCAGTCCGAGCCAAGGCGCTTTAAAAATGTACTGATTACATTTTCAACGGACGCCCTTACGGTACTTTTTCGTCTCAGCTTGCGCGTTCTCAAGTCGATTTCTTCTTCCTCAGCCATCCCGATTATCTCTACGCGCCCCATCCCCTTTTCAACAGGGGTTGCGGAGCATTCTATTTCCATAACGAAGCCGTGCGTAAGGTCCGCGCTTACGCCCATCCCGTATGCCGTACCGATAGGGGAGGTTTCAGGTATATGTCCGGCGGTATGCCACGAATATCTGCATGTCTGAGCGACCCATTTTATATCGCTTTGTGTTATTTTTGATCTGCCATCCATATATGCGGATCCTCCTGCTAACTGAAGCATATTAACGGCCTCCCGTCCTGAACTTGAATATCCAGCACAGCAGCTAACAGCTTCGTCGTCAATATCATAGCCCATGCGAATGGACGCGCCATGGACAATGTGTTCTAGTTCCTGATTGCTAAGCGCCCTGAAATACAGCTCTACGCATCTTGAACGCAGGGCGGCTGGGATTTCCTCAGGCGCTCTGGTCGTCGCACCTACCAGACGAAAATCCGCTGGAAGCCCGTTTTGAAAGATATCGTGAATATGAGGGGGAATATTGGTGTTGTCAGGGGTGTAATAAGCGCTGTCAAAGAACACTCGCCTGTCCTCAAGCACTTTCAGCAGCTTATTTAACTGGAGTGGATGCAGCTCGCCTATTTCATCTAAAAACAGTATGCCGCAGTGAGCCCTGCTGACCGCTCCGGGTTTTGGCTGTGGAACGCCTAACGAGCCCCATGAACCCGCGCCCTGGTAGATTGGGTCATGAACCGAGCCCATAAGCGGATCTGCGATAGCGCGTTCGTCAAACCTAACGCATGTAGCGTCAACCTCTATGAACTGGGAATGCTCATTGAAAGGTGAACATTCGCTGTGTTTTGCCTCCTCCAATACAAGGCGGGCGGCACAGGTTTTCCCCACGCCTGGAGGTCCGTAAATAAGTACATGCTGTGGGTTAGGCCCGCATATCGCCGCCCTCAGCGCCCTTATGCCTTCCCTTTGGCCAACTATGTCGTCTAATCTCATAGGACGGGAGAGCTCAGTCAAAGGCACGCTTAAAGAACGGCTGCGGGAACTTTTCAGCTCCGCCAATTCCTTATTGCAATTCTCTTTTTTTACAGGTTTCTTGGGAGATTCAAGGGCCTTACGCTGCCTGTTAAAGATAAACCAGCTCATTAGCAGCATTACGCCGCATTGAATAACAATCCAGATGATCCATTCCATAAAAGAGCCTCCGTACATATATCTCGTAAGGTATTATGCGCAGGAGGTCTGCTTGTTATTGATGTGTAGTTTTGGTTGCGTTTAGGCAAAAATGGTTATTTTAAGAAGCATAAGCCAATAAAACTTAATAGACGAGAAATTCAATCACGCCAAATTTAATGCAGCGTCCATAAAGCCCATTATAAATATATGAGAATGAAGGGGGTTCGATTTCCGCCAGCCAGTCAATCATCTCCGCCTCATTGATAATTCCTGAAATGTGTTTGCTTGACATCTTGTCAAACCACAGGGTTCCATCGGATGAATTCGGCAGATCGATTAGCGCCTTGCCGTATGAGACTTTTAATATATAGTTTCCATCAAAGATAAAAATGAAGTCTTTAACTAAGGTATCAATTGATTCCCCCGAGTTTTGCAGAGGTCCGCTATAAATGCAATAACGTTCATAAGCGGAACTTATTGACATCAATGTTTCCTTATCCCAACTGGTTACATCAGCGGGGTTTATGTTGATTGGCTTTGTCATGGCCTTAGCATTGGCAGTAGGTTTTGTAAAATAGGAAGAGACATGCTCTACATAATCGGTTTCTACGCTGAACAATAGTCCATTGCCTGGATATGAGGCGGAAAACATGTGCTCCTGATAGACCTTCAATCTGCTTCCCATACCCGATTTGCTAAGGACCGTAAAGTCGTCCATATTCTGCATTATATAGTCCATATCATAGTTGTACTTAATATCGCCTTGATCAGAAATAGCGCCCAGATAAAGATTTTTCAGCTCGGATTCAAAACTTGTATCGTCTAAAGCACCGCTTGACCCCGTATGCCCATTTTCCGTTTCTGCCGCCTTTACTGGTGATGGCATTGTAGTAAATGAAACTATTGTTAACGTCATGGTGAGTGCAAGTATAAAATTTATAAAATACCGCTTCGGCTGAAAGTTTGCGATCATTGCCACCCTGTTGCGAAGGTTAATGCTGCTTCCAAACATGGCTGCGGTCGGAGAATACTTTGCGTTTGCCTGCGCACACATGTCAATAAGGGCGCGCCCATAGTCAAGCCTTGTATAAACCGGAATATCCCTGATTGCATCCGCATCAGCGCAAAGCTCAATGTCCTCCCTTACGTATTTACCCATGAGCCATATAAGAGGATTAAACCAATGAATCGCCTGGACAAGCATTAGAAGCCTTAAAAACAGAATATCTTTCCGCTTTATATGAGCAATCTCGTGCTGGATTGCAAAGCGCAGCTGCGCATCCGTGCAGTGCGCCATATCTCTAGAGATCAATATACGCGGCCTAAATAGTCCATAGAGGGCGAACGTACAGCTTCGCGACACCCAAAAGGCTGAACATCTGACGTTTTTATTCTTGCATTCCTCAGCTATTATCCCATTTATACGCGAATCATCACAAGGAGTGATTGAGGAGTACTTCCTAAACCTTATAGAAGTTAAAAAGAAACTTAATAATACTATGGCCGCGCCCGTCCCCCATACGAACAATGCAACAAACTCAGGATTCAATTCAATCGGTTTTACGGACTTTTCAGCAATATCGGTTAAAACCGTTCCGGCAGGGAGGGTTACATTATCATATTGATCCAGTTGTTCGCTTACGCTTAACTCGTCTATTGGATAATAGTTAAGAATGGTGGATTCAATTTCCGGTTTGTTGTCAAATATGAGTGATAGAACGCTTATGGAAGATGTTGTTACTACGGGCACGGCAAGCCTCAGCATTATTAAAAGCCATGCGGTTACACGCCAATAGGAGGGCGCCTTACGAAGCATCCTCCTGCAGAGCAGCACAAGCAGAACAAACGCGCCGCAGATCAACGATATGGCAATACATCCATAAACGAATCCCATAGCAGCCTCACTTTCTCTGATTCAGCAGGCTCCTCAGCTCATCCAATTCCTCTTTTGACACCTCATTGTTGTCAATAAAACTGACCATCAATTTATTGATCGATCCATTGAACATCTTTTTCAACGTCGCCTTAGCCATGCTTAAACCGGCCTGTTCAAATGAGACGGAGGCAGAATAGAGGTTGACGTCCCCCTTGTCAATACGAACCATCCCCTTTTCGCTTAAGCGAGTCAGGAATGTCCTTACCGTATTATCAGCCCATGGCTCTGTCTTGCGGGCCCGCCTTATTATTTCAGCAGCTGGTAGAGGGGACTCTTCCCATAAAATATCCATTATTACGCGTTCGCTATCCGTTATATTCTTCATACAACCACCTCACTACGCATAGTAGTTAAATTATATAAAATTAATTTTGATTTGTCAACATTTTCTTATATTATTTGATCTGTTTTTTGTCGGACTACAATGCAAATTGTACATTAGGGAGAAGAGAGAAGGATCGCACAAATCGGTTATTGTGAGTTTGCTAGAACTTAAGGATAGCCGAAAGGAAGTACATCCCTCATGATGACTGTAACACAGAACATGAAGTACAGGCAATCCCTAATATACTACGCTCAGAAATATGGTGTAGCCAGAGCATCCTAGAAGTATAACCGGCCGCGTTCCTCCATCTATTTCAGACTGCCCAGATATGACGGAATCACTGAGTCGCTGGCCGGTCGCTCCAGATGCCCCATTCCCATCCTAATCAACATACCGAGGCCAAATTAAAGCTAATCCGGGATATGCGGCGCAGGAATCCAAAACTGGGTTCAATCGACCTGTGATGTAAGTTGGGGGAACGGGGCTAAAGCCGCTTGTACCGGGGGACTCAAGCGCATGGGTGCCTTACCGCAACGGTCTAAGAAGCCATCGTATAAGCCCAAGCCTTACGAGCAAACGATCTATACTGGGCAGCGTGTATAGATTGACGTAAAGGTTGTTCCGCGTTCCTGCCACCCCAATGGACAAAGACTGTTTCAGTATACCGGAATCGATGAGTTTTCAAGGATGCGATACCTAGCGGCTTACGAGGAGCAAAACACCTATTCCTCCTCCGGCTTTCTGTTGAAAACCGTTGCTTTCTTCAAGAAAAAGGGGTAGCCATCGAGTGTATGCACACTGATAACGGCTCTGAGTTCACAAACCGTTTGACTCAGTCAAACCTGGAACTGGTTTCGCTCTTTGAAAAAACGGCTGCCGATTTTAGGCATCGCCATAAGCTAATTCGCCCCTATACGCTCCGCCACAATGGCAAGGTAGAACGCAGCCATCACGAAGACCAGCGCCGTTTTTACGACGAGACTCCCTACCGACTTCGATAACCGCCCTATGCGCCCTTTACAGTATAGCTCACTTAACGCTTTCCTGTGTTCCTATACTGTCCAACATGTTTGACAATCCTATAATTTAGATAAATTTATAAGCTAAAGTGCTATTGCAATACCAAAAATAGTATGGTAGAATTAACGACAGTCTACTAAATATGTTGGTGTCTTTAACCGAGTGTATAGCGAGGCTTAAAGCTCCAATGCAGGGGTGATGGGATTGGCGAATATAGTGGGCTTAAAAATTGAGTTCACTGTTTTATGCCATAGTGGTGAAAATTTTTGACTTATTAAGAGCTTTGACTCTTATTATTTATTTGGTTTTAATATCCCCATGATATCTCTCCAATTTCTCAAAGAGAACATTGGGAGTAAGGCTTAAAAATATGAACGCCGGTGTGATGGAATTGGCAGACGTAGTGGACTCAAAATCCACCGCCAGCGATGGCGTGCCGGTTCGAGTCCGGCCACCGGCACCAAACCAATATAATCCGAACCTGTTTCCAATCGGTGATGGGTTCGGATTTATTGTTCTCTTTGACCGCTACGAGGCCACCCATTTCCGCAACGGATTGGAGCGCAAACCCACCTCCAAGCCGAGAGGCCCACGGAAAAAGAAGCAGACCCCATAAACGCAAAAAGGGCGGGCACTACCGTTTTCACGGTGCGCCCGCCCTTTTTGCCCTACTCTACTTTGGCCTCCTGCTTCTCCGCCTCCCTCTGCTTCTTCCATTCGGCAAATTCCCGCTGGCCCTCCTCGCTCTCGTAGAAAGCGAGAATGTCGGGCAAAAGGCAGCGGGCGATCGCTTCAATTTTGTGCTGGGGGATTTCGGTGTTGTTGATTAGTTTTTTCCTTCTGCCCAAGTGCTACCTCCCGTTAGCATATTCAATTTTCAAGGTGCAATTATCTGTCCTTTGTGGTGTTCCGCTGTTCCTGTTTCAGCTCCGCCAGCACATCCGGCGGAATACGGTCAAGCATCCGCTGGATATTATGTAATTCGCTTTCCAGCTTCGCCCGTTCCATCGTGTCTTTCATCTTGCCTTTTTCGCTTGCCTTTGCCCTTGCTTCCAGCTTCTTGTTTTCTTCCAGCAAGTCGGCAATCGTGACCTTGTACTTTTTCAGTTGCCCTGAGAAGTCCTCCATCTGCGGGAACCATTTTTTCAGCATGGCGAGGGCTTCCTCTTTCTTCTTCCCGGCGTTCAGCGGGTTAATGCCGTCCAGCGCCGTTTCAATGGCCCTTGCCTGTTTTGAGAGATTGACCGCCTGTTTGAAAAGCCGGGTGGGGATATGCTTGCGGCCCGTCTTGCTGGCGCTCTCCCCACGCTCCAAGTCCGGGTAATTCTCCACCATATAGGCGTGAAAATCGTCCTGCCACTTTGTAAGGCTTGCCCGGTTGCCCAAAATCTCTTTGGCGCACAGGCGGTTGTCCTGCGTCAGAGGAACAAAGGTTAA
This sequence comes from uncultured Eubacteriales bacterium, assembly GCA_900544965.1. Classification (GTDB taxonomy): domain Bacteria; phylum Bacillota; class Clostridia; order Christensenellales; family CAG-138; genus UMGS946. The sequence goes on from UQXE01000004.1 coordinate 79,444, forward strand.
ATGCAGATGGGGCGTTTTCTCGTCCATATGAACCACCGCCGACACGATATTCTCCCGGCCTACCCGCTGGATAAGGAAGTCAGCCGCCCGCTGGAAAAAGGCTTGTATCTCCTTTGGGGGCTTGCTCTTGAAAAACTCCGGGCTGGCGGTGATGAGCGTATCGACAAACCGGGTGCTGTCCTTGCGTGTCCTGCACCCGGCCTGTTCAATGCGGCCCTGAATGAAGTGGTAATACCGGCCCTCCGGCTTGACGATATGGAAATTGTACTTGCTCTTTTCCGTGTCAATATCCGGGTTGCTGGCATACTTTTCTTTCTGCCGTTCGTGATGGGCTTCCAGCGGCCTTGCCGGGTTGCCCTTGTGCTTAGCAAATCGCAGGATTGCATATTGCGGCAATTTATCAAACCTCCCTTTTGCGGACGGTTAGGGGACTGTTTTGGGGGCGGGGCGTACAAACATACCACCCCGCCCCGGACAGCTCCCAAAAGTCCTTGATTTATGGGCTTTTGTCAGCCCCTATTTGTCCGTGTTCCGGCGGCGTTTCCTGTCGCTGACGTTCTTCTGCCGCCTATGTACCCGTTTGGCGCAGGTTTCGCAGTATTTCGCCCGGTTGGAGCGGGGGACGAACGCCGCCCCGCACTCGGCACACCGTTTCACGCTGGCGCTGCGGAATATCTCTGCTTCCAGCGCCTTGTCCTGCGGCAAGACCGCCCAGCGGAACCACTTGCAGCAGACGGAATAGGAGATAGTCTGGGGGCAGACACATTCCTCCCCATCGTCCAGCAGCAGGCAGTTGCCATTCTCATAGTTGCAGCAGGTTTTCCGAATGAGGGCGTTGGCCCGTTTCCTCTGCGTCGGGGTTATACGGGGCAAGCCGCCGCTCGGTGTGCGCTCTATCTCTGGTAGTTTTTTGCTCATGCGTTCCTCCGCTTTTTCATAGTCTGCCGTTCTCCCCGAAAGCCGTTCCTGCCCCATTCCTGCGGCGTGTTCCGACGTTGGTACGCTGGCCTGCTTCGGGCCACTGTGGCCAGAAGTGGCGGCGTCATGGCGATACTTCCCCAGCCGGTGGTATCTCTTTCGGACGGTCATTCACTTGTGCTTGTCCATCGATGAACTAACACAAGTCTACACTTTTTTGACCGCCTGTCCCGTATATCCGAAAGGTTGGAAATACCGCCCCAAAACACACTATTTCCACGCTCTCGGATTTGTGGTAGAATGAAAGAAACCGTAAGCTGACAAGGAGGGCGCGCCATGAAAATGCCAACAGAAAAAAATGATACGGCTATGTTTGCCCCCTGCGGCATGAACTGTCTGGTCTGCTATAAGCATTGTTATCATAAAAAGCCGTGCGCCGGTTGCTTGAACAGCGATATGAGCAAACCGGAACACTGCCGCAAATGCAAGATAAAGGATTGTATTAAGGGTAAAGGGCTGTCCTATTGTTTTGAGTGCCTCGATTATCCCTGCAAGCTGATAAAAAACCTTGAGAAAAGCTACAACAAAAGGTATCAGGCGAGCCTTATGGAGAATAGCGAGTTTGTTCGTCAGCACGGTTTAGAAAGGTTCATGGAACAGCAGAAAGGAAAATATACTTGTCCCCAATGCGGGGGTATCATTTCTATCCATGACAGAGAGTGCAGCGAGTGTCAAGAAAGCATGAAGTAAGCATAAGAGGGAGTGTGTAGATTGGCGTTGACAATACAGGAACGCTTAAAAGACCTGCGTGTAGAGCGTGGGCTGACGCTGGGACAGCTTGCGGAGCAGACCCACCTCTCCAAGTCTGCGCTGGGCAGCTATGAAGCGGACGATTTCAAGGACATCAGCCACTATGCCCTTATCAAGCTGGCGAAGTTTTACGGCGTGA